>JBEKKU010000063.1:0-13395 GCA_050010575.1 Thermacetogeniaceae bacterium
CCAGGCGCTGAGATTGGGAAATATTTTTTTATTGATCATGGTACAGGTGTGGTTATTGGAGAGACTACTGTTATTGGAAACAACGTCAAGATATATCAAGGCGTAACGCTGGGGGCCTTATCGACAAGAGGAGGCCAGTCACTTAGAGGAGTTAAGCGGCATCCAACGCTCGAAGATGATGTTACTGTATATTCAGGTGCTTCCATTTTAGGAGGAGAAACAGTAATAGGCAGTGCTGTGGTTATAGGCAGTAACGTATTTATTACAAAGTCAGTTCCAAGCGGGACAAAGGTGAGCATTAAAAATCCTGAATTGGTTTTTAAAGATGGGGCGCCTCGGGAATTCAAACAGGAATTTGATTGGATGATCTGATTTTGATTGTCACGCTTCGCTCCGAATGACAACTGGAAATTTAACAGGTGGTCGAGTATCCTGGAATCGCTGGTCGACTCAAAGCAAAGACCCCGGCAGCCAAACGGTGCCGGGGGCTTATTATTTTACATGAGCTTATTGGCAAAGCTACGGCGTAAGTGGTGAAACAAGAAAAGTATTTACTATACACTATGCGCTTTTCCTGATGATGACTTGGTTGGCCACCTGATCATCGCTGATGATCTGGCCGTCGCGTATCACCACTTTGCGCTGACAGAAATCGGCGACAGACGGCTCGTGAGTGATCACCACTACTGTTGCCCCGTGTTCATCGTGCATTTTTTGAAATATGCCCATAACATCCTTGCTGCTCGCTGTATCAAGGGCGCCGGTGGGTTCATCGGCCAAGATCACCAGCGGATTTTTTACGATCGCTCTGGCGATTCCCACTCGCTGCTGCTGTCCTCCGGACATCTGATTCGGCCAGTGCTGCATGAAATCTTTTAGGCCAACCTCTTCCAGGGCGGCTTTAGCCAATTCCTCAGCCTCCTTGCCTGTGATACCCGCATAGAACAGAGGCAACTCCACGTTGTACAGGGCGGTCGATCGAGCAAGCAGATTGTAGCGCTGGAAGACAAAACCCAGCTTCCGGTTGCGGGTAGCGGCCAGTCCGTTCTCGTCCAGGGCGGACACATCCATCCCGTCCAGGTGGTAGCTGCCGCCTGTCTGTTTGTCCATGCAGCCGATGATATTCATCAGGGTGGACTTGCCGGAGCCGGACGGGCCCATGATGGCGATCATCTCGCCCTTGTTGACCCCCAGGTCAACACCTCTCAGGGCATGCACCTCAACCCCTGACAGGGGGTAGATCTTGGTCAGGCCACTGCAACAAATTAAAGGGGATTCTGACGCGGAAACCGGCAATCTCTTTGTTCCTTCTCTGGTCACCAATTATACGCTCCTCCATTTCCAAAGGCGACGGTCTGCCGCCTTATGTTATGTTTTCCTGAGGCCTGCCGCATTAAGAACATCCAGCGGAAGATACCCCGGGAAATTATGTTCACCAACATTTCCTTTATTTACATCGGTATTAGTTTAATATTGTTTCCTGAAGATTATCTTAAAGAAGGGTAAGAATATAATTAAAATTTAGGGCGCCAAGAACTATTGATGGCTTCCGTCAGCGTCATCTGGATGGAGCAACTGAAAAAAAGAAAAAAGACGATACCAACTAGGCAATCGTCTTTTTAGATGTATTTCAGGCTTGCAACAGGCAGGGATTTCGCCTCGGTGTACAGAAAAAGAATATCACATAATGATAAAAAGAAAGGGGAATGGGCGCTGAAGATGTTTACGTTGGCTCCGAAGGAAGAGAAGTTTTTTGACATGTTCATAATTTCTGCTCGCACGATCTGCAAAGCTGCAGAGTTATTAAGGGAAATGGTGGAGGATCTCAGCAACGCTGAAATGAAGTTTAAGAAAATTAAGGAAATGGAGCGTAAGGGGGATCAGCAGCTCCATGATATATTTGAGCAGTTGAACCGTTCTTTTATAACGCCGATTGATCGGGAGGATATTTACGGGATCGGAAAACAGATGGATGACATTGCCGACGCTATCGAATCAACGGCCAGCAGGTTTGTCATATTCGATATCAGCATAGCCTCAGAAGATGCAAAAACTATGGGCAACCTGATAGTAGAGTGTACCAGGGAGCTGATCGCCTTGATGGAAGAGCTGAAAATAATGAAGAAGAGCAACCGGTTGACTGAAAAAATTATTGAAATTAACCGGATCGAGGAAGAATGCGATGCTCTTTACAGGAAGGCCATCAGGGAATTATTCGACGGTCGGACCCCCGTCATAGAGGTCATCAAATGGAAAGATATATACGAACGCCTGGAAAAAAGCATCGATGCCTGTGAAGATGTGGCTAATATAGTCGAAGGAGTTGTAATGAAGTATGCTTAGCACCACCATAGCTATGACGGCTCTGGTGGTTGTGCTGGCCCTGGTTTTTGACTTTATCAATGGCTTTCATGATACTGCTAATGCTATAGCTACCTCCGTATCGACAAGGGTCTTATCGCCGCAGGCGGCTGTTGTCATGTCCGCAGTCTGTAATTTTACGGGTGCTTTTATCAGCGTAAAGGTTGCCATGACGATTGGTTCCGGTATTGTCAACCCTAACCAGATATCGCAAGGAGTTGTTGTCGCCGCATTGCTAGGAGCAATAATCTGGAATTTGACCACATGGTATCTGGGCCTCCCCAGCAGTTCATCTCATGCCTTGATCGGAGGATTGCTAGGGGCGGCTATTGTTTTTAAGGGCTCATTGATGGTTGTCAATTGGTCTACTCTTTGGTGGAAAGTGCTTTTATGGTTATTTTTATCTCCGGTAATTGGCTTCATAGCCGGCTTTATTTTAATGACAGCCCTCAATTGGACCTTAAAATCTTTAAGGCCGGCCACTGTCACTAGCATATTCTCCAAGGCTCAGGTTGTTTCCGCAGCGCTGATGGCTTTAAATCATGGGGGAAACGATGCCCAGAAATCGATGGGCGTCATTGCTCTGGCTCTTTTTAGCGGAGGATTAATAGCGCAATTTGGTGTCCCGCTATGGGTAAAAGCATCCTGCGCCCTGGCCATGGCTTTGGGAACCTCACTTGGTGGCTGGAAAATTATCAAAACCATGGGCGTAAGCATGACACGCCTTGTTCCGGTTAACGGCTTTGCAGCAGAGACCGGGGCTGCTGCGATAATATTCACTGCCACTATGCTGAACGCGCCAGTAAGCACTACCCACATAATTTCCACTGCGATCATGGGCGTGGCTGCTTCAAAAAGGCTCAGTTCTGTAAGATGGATCATTGCCAGAAATATTGTCTGGGCTTGGGTATTGACAATCCCTGTATGCGCTCTGCTTGCAGGCGCTTTGTTGTTAGCAATCAAATTTATATTTTAAGGCGTAGCGCAGATGATACCTATTTCTTTTTATGGCCAGCCTGGGCCAGATCCGGGTCAAAAGTGCTGTAGGACGGTCGTTGCTCCGCGATCCACCTGATCACCAGGTAGGATTTATCCTTTACTTCGTTGGCAAAATCATAGTTGTAGACGCTCTTCACCCGCGTGCAGTGCGGATTGAGGAAGGCGAGCGCCTTAGTGACCACTACAGGGGGTTCACTGAAGTAAGCCTTCTTCGACAGGATAAGGAGATCGCTGGACAGACCCTTGCTGCCCCAACCGGGGCAGTTGGCTTTTAGAAGGTTTTCTACCGCCCTGCGAAATAGTAGGGTGGCCTGGTCATAGTTGCCGGCATGGAACTGCTCCAGGGCTGTTGCCCAGTCATGCTTGGCATCGGCCAGCGGATAGATGGCCTCCTCCTCTGGTTCCTTTTTCTTGAAAATAGATGATAGTTTAAAAGACGACAGGAGATCAAAAAAGCCTGGGTCGCCGTTTGTTTTCTCGCCTGCCATTTTATCACTCCCCTACTAGCCCTTTCTATAAGCTATTTTACGCGCGATAACCGTAGTACGTCAAATAGATGGCAGGAGCAGCCGCGGCCGGCTGCAGGTATTTTTTTCCCAGCGGCTGTGGTATACTTGCAAACGGGCAAAAATCTGACTACAGGGGGATTATCATGGGTGACATACGCGTGCGTTTTGCGCCGAGCCCGACCGGCAGCCTGCACATCGGGGGTGCCCGGACGGCTCTGTTCAACTGGTTTTTTGCCCGGCACCATAACGGAACTTTCGTCCTGCGGATAGAAGATACAGATCTGGATCGTTCAACTGACGAATCCGCCAGGGGCATTGTCTCGGCCCTGAGATGGTTGGGGCTGGATTGGGATGAGGGGCCGGAAATCGGCGGGGACTTTGGACCCTATTTCCAATCTCAGCGTCTGGCCTTCTATCAAGAGGCAGTTAATAGACTACTGGAGCAGGGGCAGGCCTATTACTGCTATTGCACCCAGGAAGAGTTGTCGGAGCGGCGGCAGGAGGCCATGAAATCCGGCAGGGCGCCGCGCTATGACGGTCGGTGCCGTCACCTCACAAAAGAAGAGCGCGCCAGGCTGGAACAGGATGGTCGCCATCCGGCACTGCGGTTTCATATTCCGCCAAGCGGTGAAACCGTGGTTTCTGACGTAATCAGGGGTGAAGTGGCCTTTTCCCACGATGTGCTCGATGACTTCATCATCATGAAATCCAACGGTCTGCCGGCCTACAATTTTGCCTGTGTGGTTGACGACTCCTCCATGCGGATCAGCCACGTGTTGCGGGCCGAAGAACATCTCTCTAACACGCCGCGCCAGATTCTGATCTATCAGGCACTCGGCAAGCCGTTACCCGTTTTTGTGCACCTGCCGATGATCCTGGCGCCGGACCGCAGCAAGCTTAGCAAGCGGCACGGGGCTACGTCAGTGCAGGAGTTCCAGGAGCAGGGCTTCCTCCCCGAAGCCTTGCTGAACTACCTGGCCCTGCTGGGCTGGTCGCCGGATGGGGAGGAGGAGATCATGCCCCTGACTGAGATGGTGCGCCAGTTCTCACTCGACCGGGTGGGGAAGACGGCCGCAATCTATGACACCAAAAAGTTGACCTGGATGAACGGCCACTATCTGAACGAAACCATCCTTGACAGCGTGGTGGAGCAGGCGTTGCCCTTCCTATGGCAGAAAGGGCTGGTACCGCAGGAGATATCCCCGAGCCAGCAAGAATATATCAAGAGAGTGGTCGAGCTAGTCCGAACACGGGTCAAGACCCTGGCCGAGGTCGCCGAGGCCGCCGATTATTTTTTCAGTGATGATTTCACCTACGAGGAGAAGGGGCTCCGCAAGCACTTTTCGAAGCCCGGGGTGGATGTTTTACTGGGAGCAGCCCGGCACCGGATCGAACGGCTGGAATTATATGAGCCTCAGGTAATCGAGGAGGCCTACCGGGATTTGAGCGCCGAACTCGGCGTCGGAGCGGGAGAGATCATTCATCCCACGCGGCTGGCCCTATCCGGCCGGACCATGGGACCCGGATTGTTCGAGTTGATGGCGGTCCTGGGCAAAACTAAGTCCCTGCAACGGCTGAGCCAAGCCGTGCAGTATATCAGGCAGCAAGCCTGAAACCTGGTCATTGCCGTTATCCTCACCCGATCCACCCTTCCCGCATATGATAAGAAAATCCCAGCATAAGGGAGGGTTGAAAGATGGCTAGCATTTGCAGCAATGTTGCTAATGTGGTGACGAGGTGGGTAGAACGAAATTCACCGTACATGATCAATACCATGGCCAATCTTACATATACGGTAGTACGGACTGGCTGTGACTGGACCAGGAAAGCCGCAGCGGTGGCCGACGACTTGATCGATACAACTCTGGGGATGATTAAGGCCCACTTTTAGCTCAAGCCAACTATCAGGCAGCGCTTTAAAGGTGACTCGGCCTGGCGTGACAGCGATAAGACGGCTGTATGCGCTTGACAGAGAGCCGGATATGATTATAATTTAAATGTGGACCAAACTGCGGGATGGTGTAATGGTAGCACGGGTGACTCTGGATCACTTAGCCTAGGTTCGAGTCCTAGTCCCGCAGCCATAACAGGCCCTATCGTCTAGTGGTTAGGACATCACCCTCTCAAGGTGGAGACACGGGTTCGAATCCCATTAGGGCTACCAGTAAAATCAAGGCTCCCAGGTTTCGGGAGCCTTTTTCGTTGCACGTTATACTGCAGTTTTACGATTTAATGATTTCTGACAATATGGTGATCGCCCGGCGCTTCGGATCTCCGAATTGTAGACTCGTGTGATTCTCCTGCCCTTCTTCTTTCACCGGCCCATATAATGGAACTGATGAAAACTGAGGGCAAAGAAGCACTCCAAAAGGGGAGGGAAATAGAATGAAGCGCAGAGGGAACCATGAAGGGACAATCTCTCTTGAAAACCTTGATATTAATGGATTGTGGAGGCGATAGAGGTAGTAGGGGCATTTTTAAGCAATTATTAAACTCTTGACAGGCTCATAACAGGCTCCCGAAGCCTGTTTTTTATGTCACAAAAAGCAGGAAAACATCGGAAAGGAAAGAAATAGTTACTAAAGTAAAATGGGGGAACAGGATTATGAGGAAAAGGCGTTAAAGTCGAGATAGAGTAAAGACTATAAGTTTTAATTGGAGGGCCTATGAATATTCCAAGATATTTAATTGACGAGATAAGAACTGGTAGAGTTGTTTTAGTTTTAGGTGCCGGAGCCTCTAAGGGAGCAATTAATAACCAAGGCAAGGAAGCTCCAAATGGACAAGAATTAGCTAAACTACTTTCTAACAAATTCCTAGGAGTTTGTGGGTGTGGCTGAGGAACTACTACTACGCTAAATGAATTAATGCTGGCTAAGGAAGGTTGACGCAGATGTATGTGAGGAAACCTGTAAAAGCTCTTGTTTCAAGCCTTATACCTGGAATGGAGTTGGCTGGTCCTATTTACGATGTTCATGGTCAATTTTTATTAAAAAAGGGAACAACCCTCACGAAAAGTTATATAATGGCGCTGCAGAACCGTCGCATCCTGACTGCATATATTGAAGGAATGTCTATTCCGGAGGATTTCATAACCCAGCAACAGGATGCAATGGAGGAAGCAATTCGCGCTGATGCCTTCGCTTCGGTTCAAAACCTCTTTGAACAAGGCGATATAGAAGCCATTAAAGCAGTTGTTGCCAGTGTCGAGAATATCATTGATGAATTAATAGCTGGCAAGACGACTATCGAAGCCTTGACTGAAATATCGTCAACCGATGCCTATACCTATGCACACTCAGTCGACGTATGCATCTTATCACTCGAGACAGGTATTTCGCTGAAATATGAGAGGGGGAAATTACTGGAGCTTGGCGTTGGTTGCATACTGCATGATTTAGGAAAAGTTAAGACACCCATTGAGATCCTTAACAAACCTGGAAAGCTGACCGGTGATGAATTTGACATCATAAAGATGCACCCACGCTATGGTTATCGTTTTGCAAGGGAAATACAGCCCGATCTTGCAGATAGCTCTGCGTCGATTATCTATAAGCACCATGAAAGACATGACGGCAGTGGTTATCCTAAAGGACTCAGGGGAGAAAACATCGATGAAATGAGTTCGATCTGCGCCATTGCCGATGTCTATAATGCGATGACTACGGATAGGGTATACCGTGTGGCCGTTTCCCGCAATGAGGCCTATGAATACCTGATGGCAGGGGGCTATAACATTGCCGGACAGAGAGTGTTGGACGCCTTCTTGCATTGCATGGCTCCTTTTCCACTGGGGTCTATGGTGCTCCTCAGCACCGGGGAGAAGGGAGTTATAACACAGATCAATCATGCTATACCTCTACGGCCAAAAGTGTACATACCAGTCAAAAAACAGATGATCGACTTAAGCAGCGAGTTGTCTGTCACGGTGTTAAAGATGATTGTTGAAGCTAGCGAACAAATGATGGCCCTTTAACCTCCAATAATATTGGGCAGGGGTGTTTAATCTGGTGCTGAAGTTGATAACCACCTGAAAAACATGATACTGGATAAGAATGACCAACGATGTAACCCCAGTGGTTGAGCTATACTAGGACTAGATGAGAAGGGATGAAATAACATGCCTGGAATTCTCAAGGTGGAGACACGGGTTCGAATCCCATTAGGGCTACCAATTTATCAAAACTCCCGCCGGGGCAATTAACGGCGGGTTTTGTTTGTAGTCAACTTTGAGCGCTAGTCTTGTTCGTCATCAATAGATATTTTATCGGGGGGCTGAAGGGATCGTGCTGTGCCGGATGAGGAGAGCTGCGGTGTTTTTAACAGCGGCCAGAGAGAGCCTCCCCGGAGACAATATCACGAAATTCTTGAACTTGCAGGATCCCGGCTCCAGGGTGCTGGTGATCGCTCCCCATCCGGACGACGAAACCATCGCCACGGCGGGAGTCATAGTCAGGGCCGTGAAGAAGGGCGATGCCGTCAAGGGGGTGGTGATCGCCGATGGCGACCATTTCATCGGAGCCGCCCGCCTCCTGACCGGCAGAGACAGAGTCACGCTGTTTATCCGGC
Source organism: Thermacetogeniaceae bacterium (assembly GCA_050010575.1). Classification (GTDB taxonomy): domain Bacteria; phylum Bacillota; class DSM-12270; order Thermacetogeniales; family Thermacetogeniaceae; genus Palsa-1188. The sequence goes on from JBEKKU010000063.1 coordinate 8,439, forward strand.
CCTAATTAGTTTGGAGGCGTGTGGCGAACAGGTTGATCAGCACCGCCCCTACCAAGAAACCTCCGATATGCGCCCACCAGGCAACTGAATCGGCGGCCACGGAGGTGGCAAAACCGCTCAGCAGCTGCATCACGAACCAGAAAAGCAGGAACCAGACCGCGGGAATCTCCACCAGTGTAATGAAGAAAAACAGTGGGAGCAGGGTCAGTACCTTGGCCTTGGGAAAGGAGATGAAGTAGGCCCCGAGGATGCCAGCGATCGCCCCGCTGGCGCCGATGATCGGCACCCGGGAGGCGGGGTTGGACAGGATGTGGGCAATGCTTCCAGCCACGCCCACCAAGAGGTAAAAGAACAGGTACGGGAGGTGGCCGACCAGGTCCTCCACGTTGTCCCCGAAGATCCACAGGTAGAGCATGTTTCCAATGATATGCAGCCAGTTGCCGTGCAGGAACATGGCGGTGATAAAAGGAGTGGCCAGCACTAGCAGCGAGACCCCCGAGGCGAACTGGGTGGTTACCCGGGCTGGGATCAGCCCGTAGGTGAAGGTCAGCTGGTTCAGGGCATTATTGGAGAGGGAGATCTCCTTGAAGAAGACCAGGAAATTGATGATGATCAGGGTCAGGTTCATTATGGGAAAAGTGCGGGAGCGGACGCTGTCGCGCAGCGGAATCATGAGGCGCCTCCTGATCGTAGATACTAACATATTAATATAAAAAATGATGCAAGGCCAGCGGTTCCGGTTGGCTGGAGCCGGTTGCCATGTTACAATATGCCCGTAAAGAGCCCGGTTTATAGATAGAATGGGGCAGGGGGATGAATTTGATGGCAGAGGAATACCGGGCAGGAAGCTATGACGTGATCGTCATCGGGGCGGGTCATGCCGGGTGTGAGGCCGCACTGGCCAGCGCCCGCATCGGCTGCCGCACCCTGCTGATCACCCTGAATATCGACTACGTGGCCCTGATGCCCTGCAACCCGGCGGTAGGAGGGCCCGGGAAAGCCCACCTGGTACGGGAAATCGATGCCCTGGGCGGAGCGATGGGGCTGAACACCGACAAGACCTATGTGCAGATGCGCATGCTCAACACTGCCAAGGGTCCAGCCGTGAGGGCGCTGAGGGCCCAGGTGGACAAGAGAACCTACATGGGCGAGATGCTCCGGACCATCCAGGAACAGCCCAACCTTGACCTGAAGCAGGGGGTCATTGAGAGGGTGGTTGTGGAAGGAGCGAGAGCAGTGGGAGTGGTCACCCAGACGGGGGCCAGGTTTGAGGCCGCCTCCGTGGTTCTGACCACCGGCACCTACCTCCGCGGGCGGATCATTATCGGTAATGTTATCTACCCGGGGGGTCCCAACGGCCAACTGGCTCCAGGTGAGCTGGCCGCCTGCCTGCAGGACCTGGGTTTTGAACTCGTCCGCTTCAAGACGGGCACACCACCCCGCATCGATAAGCACACCGTCGATTTTGCCAGCCTGGCTGTTCAACCGGGCGATGAGGCACCACTCTTCTTTTCCGCCCTCTCACCCAGGGTGCCCAGACCCCAGTTGCCCTGCTGGCTGACCTACAGCAACGAGCAGACACACGCCATCGTCAGGGCGAACCTGCACCGGGCGCCGATGTTCTCAGGAGTGATCGAGGGAGTGGGCCCCCGCTACTGTCCCTCTTTTGAGGCCAAGGTGGTGCGTTTTCCGGAGCGCCGGCGGCACCAGGTTTTCCTGGAGCCGGAGGGATGGTCGACCGATGAGATCTACGTCCAGGGACTGAACACGAGCCTACCCGAGGATGTGCAGCTAGAGGTGCTCAGGTCTATGCAGGGGTTGGAACAGGTGCAGATCATCCGGGTGGGTTATGCCATCGAGTATGATTGCCTGGTTCCCGCCCAACTGGACCTGACCCTGCAGTCCAAGGAGGTGCGGGGCCTCTTCACCGCAGGCCAGATTAACGGCACCTCCGGCTATGAAGAGGCCGCGGCCCAGGGGATCATCGCCGGAATCAACGCCGCCCTTCATGCCCGGGGCCGTGAACCCCTGGTGCTCAAACGGTCTCAGGCGTATATCGGAGTGCTGATTGACGACCTGGTCACCAAGGGAGTGCGCGAACCTTACCGCATTCTCACCTCCCGGGCCGAATACCGCCTGCTGCTGCGCCAGGACAATGCCGACCTCCGGCTCACCGAGCTGGGACGGCAGGTCGGTCTGGTTGACGGCGAACGCTACCGTCTCTTTCAGGCTAAGTTGGAACAGTTGGATCGGGAAAAATCCTGGCTAGAGGAGACGATGGTCCGGCCGACAACGGAAAATCAGCGCTGGCTTGCTGCCAGAGGCAGTGCCCCGCTTAAGGGAACGGTCAACCTGAAGGAGCTACTGAAGCGGTCGGAGATCGGCTACCGGGATCTGGCCAGCCTCGCCGGCAGCGGGCGACAGCCGGTGGCGGACGAGGTTGCCGAGCAGTTGGAGATCCAGGTACGGTTTGCAGGCTATCTGGAGAAGCAGGAGAATCATGTGGCGCGGATGGAGAAACTGGAAAAGAAACGCCTGCCTGCCGGGTTGGATTACGGGCAGGTCAGAGGGCTGTCCAGCGAGGCCCGCGACAGGCTCACCCAGGTGCAGCCGTTGACTCTGGGACAGGCAGGCCGGGTGCCGGGTGTTACCCCGGCAGACGTCACGGTATTGTGGGTCTATCTGGAACAGAGGCGGCGATCCGCTCAGGGGGCGCCCCTATAAGCGCTGATACTTTCGCTCCTGGTGCATGATTTCGATCAGAGTGGACTTGTCTTCGAGATCCTCCACGATATAAACGCTGCCCTTAGCCTGGTGGGCCAGCTCCTTCAGGAACTCCTGGTTCGAGGCCACGCCGATACAGATCAGATTCGCCCGGGATAGGGGCACCATAGCTGCCGCTCTCAGAGCATCTTTGCGCGGGTCGATCGTCCATTTGCCAAAGGTGGGAACGCCGTCGGTGATCAGGACCAGCAGCGGGTTGCGTACGTGGCGGTTCTTGATCAGCTGCAGGGCCTCAGTGATCCCGTCAGCCAGCGGGGTCAGGCCGTTGGGACGCATCGAAGACCTCAGGCTCAGTTTCAGCTGGGTATAGTTACGGGTGAAGGGGATCACCACCCGGGCCTTGTGGTGCTGGAAGAGCACCACCGCAATCCGGTCGCGTGTGGTCAGCAGCAGGTGTTCGGCAAGCTGCCACACTGCCTTCATCTTTGGCCCTGCCATACTGGCGCTACCGTCGATCACCAGGCAGACATCGACTGGTTTGGACATCACTGTTTCGTGCACCTTGATGTCCTCCCTGGTCACCAGGGGAGTACTGCGTTTTTGCAAGAAGCGGTTCTTGGCAGCCTGGACGATAGTTTCGGAAACGGCGATGCTGCCCAGCCAGGCATTCTTGAGCGGCGTGGTGGTCTTGCTGGTATAGGCATAGTGCTTCTGACTGCTTTTTAGGCTAGTGTTGCGCTCTGACTGGTACTTGGTGCTGGGCACCGGTACCTGCCTCAGCAGCTTGCGCATCTGGGACTCCAGCTCCCGCTGGTGCAGCATGACAAACTCCAGCAACTCCTGACCTTCCTTGGTCAGGGTATCGGCGAACCAGCCGCGCCTGATCAGCCCGGCGTTCGTCAGACCGATGACAAAGTCCCGCATGGGGCCGTGCTTGTTGCGAAGCTTGGACAGGGGTTGCTTGCGGTTGAACATGCCTGGCATGAAGGCTTGGAGAAATTCGATCACATCCTCGGGGCCGCTAAGCATGGTGGTGAGAGTGGTGGCGGTATCCCAGAGCTGGTACTTGTCCGGTTCCAGGCCAAATAGATAGGCCGGAGCTGGCTGCTTGGATTTTTTCTCTACGTGGGCAATCTTATCGACTTTCCTGATCTCCACTGCATTGGCTGCCAATTCGGTCTCCACGGCGTCTACCAGACAAGAAACAACAGCCATATCAGCGGCTGCAAAACGGTCCAGGAGGAGTTGGACGTGATTCTTGCGGCGCGGCTTGGGGGGGCTGCCGTCCCCGGTTGAGCCTGCAAGAAGCTCGATCAGGTTGCCGGAACCGGTTCCTGTTTCCAGGTAGATGCGCTCAGCGTAGGATTGCATTAGGTCATCGAATCCAGATGGTTTTTCTGGGCGCAGCGAGAGGTAGGCCTGGATGGTTTCGTTCATGATCTGAACCAGCGGTTGGTGCTTCACAACCGCTGGTGCGTGAAAGATATCGACGTGAATGATCTGTCCGGGTGTTTGCCGGTGTGCCAGCTCTATGCCGGCATCCCGGTCCACGAGAATGCGTATCTCGCCTGGATGAAGGTGGGTTGTCCGGTGCAGGCACGAGCTGATGACAGTTGATTCGCCCAGCCGGAAACCCTGCCGCTGGTTCAGGCTGGCAGCAATCTGGTCACCCAGTTCAGTAAGCTGTTGCAGCGTAACTTTCTCCAAAATGAGGAGCTGGGGCATCTAAACTCTCCTCACCAGAAATAATTATGATAGGTCGTATTCCCGCTTGATCGCTCCGTCTTCCAGCATATCTCGCAGGTAGCGCGCCTTCTTCGGGGGTGACTCATCACCGTCCTGCGGGTCATTAGCCTTGGCATCCGCAGTCTTGTTCTCGGAGTTCCGGTTGAAAAACTGGGCAAAACGGCTGTTGCCGCTCTTGTTGATGGAAGGGGGCGCGGTATAGTTGGCCTTTTCTCCGCTCGACATGCGGTTGTTGACCGTATTCATGATCTCCGTCAGAGTGGCTGGGCTGACCCGGTGGTATAACACCAGGGGCAGCACGGCCATAATATCACTGATCATCATCTGAGTCCGCTTTCTAAGCGCTGCATGGAGCAGGGCAGCCTGGGAGATCGCCTCCAGCGCCCTGAGGCTCTCGATGTTGAAGTTGATATAGATGCTGGCCAGGAAGTTGGTCAGGTATTCCGGCATGGCCAGGTCTCCCTGCTCGGCGATGCTGGAGAGGTCC
>JBEKKU010000064.1:0-13235 GCA_050010575.1 Thermacetogeniaceae bacterium
CCTTCGGTATCACTATACATGAGGGCCGGCAGGCATACTATGTGCGCGACAACGGCGCCGGCTTTGACATGACCTATGCCGGCAAGCTCTTCGAACCCTTCCAGCGGCTGCACTCCGCCAAAGAATACTCCGGCACCGGCATCGGCCTGGCCTCAGTGCAGCGCATAATCCGACGCCATGGTGGGCAGATCTGGGCTGAGGGCGAGGTAGATCAGGGAGCGACTTTTTATTTCACGCTTAAATAGGATGAGCTGCAGCAGATACCTGAAGATTGAGAGCATAACTTAGCAATTATCTACCACCGGATGTCCTGGCGGCTTTGATTATGTCGGTTTCTTGTCTTTTGATTTATCCATATCTATTCAGCCCCCGATCAGCCGCCGACGGCCGGGGCTTTTTTTAATGAGCGGCAAACAAATATTTTACGGGGGGTCAGTTTAGAGGGAAGGAAAATTGTTATAGGTGACGAACATCCATATAATGTAATTTATACTATATTAAGGGGGCTATTGCGTGAGAAAGCCATGTGTCGTTGCTGGTGTGGTATTAGCTATTACGCTAACATTATCCGGCGTTACCTGGGCCGGAGGCAATACGTCTCCGGAAACAATGTCGTTTGTAATCGGGAAGAGTTCGTACAGTGTTGGCGGTATCGTTCACAAGATTGATGTGGCGCCGTTTATCGAGAACGGCAGGGTATTTGTGCCTGCTCGCTATCTTGACGCCATCGGCATAAAGATGAGTTGGGATCGGGCAACATCTACAGTGACGCTGACCGAGGGTAACACTATTGCAAAGTTCGTCATCGGTAAGAAGAGCATGATTGTCAACGGAAAGGAAGGCGCTATGGGTGTCGCCCCGATTTTAAAGAATAAACGGGCGTTTATCCCGATACGCTATGTAGGCGAGGCATTTGGTTGCGCTGTTAAATGGGATCAGGCGTCGCATACTGTGAGCATTTAGCCGGCGTCATTCAGCCCCCAGGTCATATGTACCCCACTGGTAGACGGGCAAGGTTGTCATAGGCTAAAACATGAGATAGAAACCGGAAGTATCTCCAGGATACTGTCGGAATACAGCAGCATTCACGGTGACTATCTATTCGGGCCATAGCCAGGGTGATCGAAAACTCCGGCAGGAATGCCTTTATGAGCTATACCCTGCCGGAGGCGGTGCTGTAGGCCTTCCCCGCTGCTGCGAGATCTCCAGCCTGGAGGAAGTGGACGTCTAATTGGATCTTCTCGATTACTAGCTCATGACAGCATTTACAGAAAAGAGGAACCCGGTTTTTAAAGGGGAATAAAGGCGTGAAACCAAGGATTTTGGTCATCTAGGAAGAATTCAGATGCAGCCGGCAAGTCTACGTTTAGAGGTATCAGGCAATATTCCAGGAATAACCGGCTATTAACACCCTAATTGCTTGGCAATGACGATCCGGAGAATTTCAGAGGTACCTTCTGCAATCTCCATCAGCTTGGCATCGCGTAGGTAGCGCTCTTCGGGACGGTCTGTGGTATAGGCGGCTCCACCGTGGATCTGAATGGCCTGGTTGGCTGCCTGCATGGCAATTTCCGAGGCAAATACTTTGGCCATGGCCGCTTCTTTACGGTGTGGTTTATTGTTGTCTACCAGCCATGCTGCTTTGTATGTCATGAGACGGGCAAGCTCGTATTGAGTGGCCATATCCGCCAGTTTGAACCTGATTGCTTGGAACTTTGAAAGCGGCTGGCCGAACTGTTTGCGTTTTCTGGCGTAGGAAAGAGAGGACTCCAAACAGGCATGGGCGATACCGACTGACAGTGCGGCAATGCCGATCCGGCCCCGATCGATTGCCTGGAGGGCTTGAAAATAACCATTGCCTCTCGTTCCCAGGAGATTCTCCTGCGGGATTCGACAGTCATCGAAAAATATTTCTACCGTGCTTACCCCGCGCATGCCCAATTTATCGTACTTGCTGCCGATAGTAAAACCCGGAATTCCGGACGGTACAAGCATCAAGCTCATACGATCTCTTGCTCTCCCGGTATTCTCCGTGACTGTGCTGACTACCACTAACCCTGCCCGATCGGCATTAGTGATGAAATTTTTCTTGCCGTTGAGGACCCAGTTATCACCCGACTGGATAGCGGAAGTTGTAATCGCAGCCATGTCAGATCCCGCCCCGGTTTCTGTCGCTGCAAAAGCCCCCAGATACTTGCCCTGCACAAGTGGAGCCAGGTAATCTTCCTTTTGACGGGATGAACCGAAAAGGTGAATCGATTCAGCAGCCAGGGCAGTGTGGCTGGCGATGACCAGGGCTGTAGATGCACAGACACGTGCAATCTCTTCTACTGCTATGGCAAAGCCGATATAACCGGCCTCGCTGCCTCCGTAGGCTTTAGGAAAGGGAAGGCCAAACAAGCCCATGGCCACGCTTTTATCAATAATTTCAGACGGTATTACCCCCGTCCTATCTACTATATGAGAAAGGGGGGCTATCACTTCATTGGCGAATTTAAAAATAGTTTGTCGTAATTTTACTTGCTCTTCCGTGAAAGAGAAATACATCTGATCACTCCCTTTTAGGGCATGCCATGCCCACTAATGTTCCACACGATACGACAAATTCCTGCTTCTATCAATAGAGTCACGAGAGTCACGCAGCAACCTGCTCTATCCAATAAATTACATATGGGGAGTCAGGTTTAGTATGGAAGGACTAATTCAAACTTCGTCGAAAATAGTAAAGTGCATCGTAATTTGATGGAATTTAAATGCCAATTATCAGTAAGTAAGGTCCAGGGGAGTGCTAAAATGCAGCGCCCAGTTAATTTAATCCATAAAAGTGAGAATAATAATAAACAAAACAATAATGATCATGGAAGAATGGAAAATCAACAACTCATCGATTCCAGATTTATGAATAAACTGATGGAAGCTTCGTATGACGGCTTTATTATCTTCGACATGCATGGAGAAATTATCAATGGTGGTGGTCTATTGCTTGATAAAATGGACCAGCTTTCTAGATCAGACATGCAAAAAGCATGCCAGAATGTCATTTGCTCCGGAAAGAGAGTCACGCATCTATTGCAAAACGTAGATTCCAACCGGATTTTTCTTTTAACAGCCAGTCCGGTTTTCGAAGATAACCAGGTGTCTTATATTGTTTGCAATATCCGGGACATTGAAAACTTGAAAGCCCTTGAACAGGAAGCTGACTATTTTAATCTTCAGCAGTCAAATAATCTTGCTATGTCTGAGTATGGGGCCTATCAAGAAGAATTAAAAGATTTTATAACTCGCAGTGCTGCCATGCAAACTGTCCTGACATCGGCTATAAGAGTGGCTCAGGTAGATTCCACGATCCTGATTACAGGAGAATCCGGTGTTGGTAAGGGTATGTTGGCACGCATTATTCATAGAGTTAGTAAACGGAAAGGCTGCTCTTTTGTGAAGATTTCGTGCGGGGCAATACCTGAGCAGCTCTTAGAATCAGAATTGTTTGGATATGAGGCCGGTGCATTTACAGGGGCGCGCAGGGAAGGTAAGCCCGGACTTTTCGAGTTGGCAGCCAATGGAACGGTATTTCTGGATGAGGTTGCAGAACTCCCACTCAGTTTGCAAGTCAAGCTGCTGAATGTTCTCCAGGATCATACCTTTATGCGGGTCGGAGGCATAAAAGAAATCACTACGAATGCACGGGTAATAGCGGCAACGAATAAGAACCTAGAGCAAGAGATGGAAAAAGGTGCTTTCCGGGCTGATCTTTTTTATCGGCTTCATGTAATTCCAATCGTGCTCCCTCCATTGCGCGTTCGCAGGGGCGATATTTTACCTCTGGTTTCCCATTTTATCGCAATTTATAACAAGCGTTATGGTTTTCGGCATCACATCAGTCCGGAGGCCTTGGACTGTCTCATGAAATATAACTGGCCCGGCAATGTTCGGGAACTCCAAAATGTGGTCGAATTCCTGATTGTCATGACGCAGAATGACGAGATTAGGCTGAGCGATCTTCCCGAGAAGCTGGTAGAAGCAGTTCGAGTGGTGGGAGGCTGTAAACAACCTGGAGATAGGATGACTCTTAAGGGTGCAATTGAGGAATATGAAAGTTGTTTGATTGGCCAGGTTTTGATCGAACACGAGACTCTGAAGGAAGCCGCTGATCGACTTGGCATTGATATTTCTACCTTGACCAGAAAGAAGCAGAAATACGGCCTGGTAAAAACATGATCTGGTGAACTACTAGGCTGGTAAGCTGGTTGAGGCAAGAAAAATGCCCCATGGATTGCTGATAAGATCCCACGGGGCATTTTTCTTTGTTTTATGTACTTCTGGTATTTTGAAAAACTTGGAGCCCTCTCGATCCCCCCTTTCATTGCCTTCCCATTTTCTCTAGTCCCAAAAGGTTATCAGTGCCCCTGTCTCATAATTTGTTCCCTTTATTTGTCCCTCCTCCAACTTGAGTATAGATAGCTCTCCAGTGCTATATGCAAATAAAATGCCCATGGTAAGCAAAATAATATTAAAAAATGATACTTAAAAATTTATTTGTATCTTTAATTGTGCAAATGTGCATAAAACAATGTTTGGAAAAGATGCTTTATTGCACATATTCTTTGACTCGTTTCATTTCAGCGGGTATCTTGATGCTTGGGCAGCGTAAGGATTGAACTGTTTAAGAATTCAAGAATAGAAATTGGCACGTCTCTTGCTCTACTTTTATAATGATTAGCTTGAGGGTCTGATAAGGAATTAGTTTAGGAAATGTATTTCCGGGAACAATTTCGGAGGTGATGGCAAGAGAAACAACGGTACGCTCTTCCTGCAAATAATTTTTTAAGTAGTTTTGGAAACGATGAAATCAATAACGAAAAGCGGGGGAAAAATCATGAAGTCTGTTGAGGAAATGCAAAGGGTGTCTGCTCCAGTATTGATTCCAAAGTTTGGCCCCTTAGAGGGGATGCGGGTTCTTTCTACAGGGAGTATTGTTGCAATGCCTCAGGCAGCCAACATGCTGGCAGACTTTGGGGCCGAAGTAATCCATGTCGAGCGTCCTAAAATAGGCGACCCTTATCGTACCCTGGCGCCTTTTGTACAAGATACAGGAAAAAAAGTTAGCGCAAGCTGGGCACAAGATGCCAGGAACCGTTTGAGCCTTTCGTTGGAAGTTAATTTGAATATTCCCGAAGCTAAAGAGATCTTTTTGGGCCTGATCAAAAACTCGGACATCTGGCTTGAAAACCTAGTCTGGATAGAAAAACTCGGTATTACTGATGAGATGTGTCTTGACGTGAACCCGAAACTGGTAATTGCCCATGTGAGCGGATTCGGGAGACCGCAGTTTGGAGGTATTCCTGAAATATGTGACCGGGGCTCTTATGACATGATTGGACAGGCGGCAAGCGGTTGGATGAGTTTGATGGGATTCCCTGAACCGAACCCTCCCTCTATGGCCAAGCCCTGGGCCAATGACTATATCTCGGCCATGATGTCAGTTTTTGGGGTCCTGATTGGCTATATTAACGCTAAAAAAACTGGAAAAGGCCAGGTGGTTGATGTCGCTCAATATGAAGCCAACGCCCGCCAACTCTCAGATACCTTCGTTTCTTACCTGGAAGCAGGCATCTTGCGCGGGCGCACAGGGAATAAATCTCCTGCCTTCCAGCCTTACGATGTTTTCCGGGCTAAGGACAAATGGGTCTGCGTAGCTGCCTTTGGACCAGCAGTCTACCAGCGCTTTATCAAGGCTTTGGGTCTTGATCTCGACCACTATACGTGGAAAGAATGTGCATCTTCCGTAGAAGCCGTGGCGTCTGAAAAAGGGCAGGAAGTTGACCGCTTAACCAGGGAATGGATTGGCGTCCGGACAGCTATCGAGGTGGAAGAGCACATGTCAAAATATAAAGTTCCCTGCTCCGTTGTCTATGACGCCAAGGACCTGGCTGAAAATCCTCATTGGCAGGCACGGGGAAACTTTATTGAATACGAAGATCAAACCCTGGGCAGGAAGATCAAAGCCTTCGGTATAGCTCCAAAACTGAGTGCAACACCAGGAATAGTTTGGCGTGGAGCGCCGACAACGGGGCAGGATACCGATGCGATCCTCTCAAAGATCCTTGGTTACAGTCAGACCGAAATTGATTCATTTAGGGAAAAAGGGATTATTTAATCTGGAGGCGGGAGCGAAATGGCGTTTCTACTAGGAGAAGACCATGAACTACTGAGAAAAACAGTGCGGGAATTTGCAGAAAAAGAAATAGCACCCCGCGCCAAAGAAGTTGATGAAAAACACGAGTTTCCCTGGGACAACGTAAAAAGATGCGCCGAGATGAACCTCATGGGAATCACTATAGCGGAGGAATACGGCGGCGCTGGCAGTGATATGCTGAGCCGGGCAATTACCCTTGAGGAGATCTCCAGGGCAAGTGCCACGGTGGGAATTATCCTCGGAGCGAACGGCCTAGTCTGTGACTGCGTGGAGTACGCAGGCACAGATGAGCAGAAAAAGAAGTACCTGATTCCCATGGCCAAGGGAGAAAAGCTGGGCGCCTTCGGTCTGACCGAGCCTAACGCCGGTTCCGATGCTGGCGGCTTGCAATCTACTGCGGTGCGTGATGGCGACTCCTGGGTGATCAACGGATCGAAGTGCTTTATCACCAACTGTGGTCCGGCGGAGTACTACGTTATAGTAGCGAAGACCCCTGAAGAACCAGATGTGAAGGGCCCCAGCGCATTTATCGTCGAAAAAGGCACCCCCGGCTTCACTATCGGTAGGCTCGAGGACAAGATGGGGCTTAACGGCTCTGCGACCGGCGATTTGATCTTCAGCGATTGCCGGGTTCCTGCAGCCAACCTGTTAGGCAAACTGGGAAGGGGCCTGGCGCTCGCACTGCAGGCTCTCGATCGGGGACGCATTTGCGTCGCTTCTATGGCTAACGGTAATTCGCAGGCCGCTCTCGATGCCGCCGTGGCCTTTGCGAAACAGCGCAAGACCTTCGGCAAGCCTATCGCAGCGCACCAGGTAATCTCGTTCTATTTGGCAGAGATGGCTACCAAGCTTGAAGCAGCGCGTTGCCTGACCTACCGTGCAGCTTCGTTGAACGATGCTGGTATGCCGTTTGGTAAGGAGGCTGCCATGGCCAAGTACTATTGCGCAGAGGTTTCTGTCTGGTGTGCCGATAAGTGCATCCAGATTCACGGCGGGTACGGCTATACCAAGAACTTCCCGGCCGAGCGCTACCTCAGGGAAGCAAAGCTGTGGGAGATCGGTGAAGGAACATCAGAGATCCAGAAGATGGTTATCAGCAGGTATGTAATTGGATAATCTAGTTTTTGACCGAGAAGAAGGGCCGAGATGCGTCTTATGCTTGAGGATGCCTTCCCGGCTCTTCTCTTATTCATTGAAAACGCTTTAGTTAATATGTTAGCACAAGAAAGGGGTGGCTTATTTGCGGATCGTAGCATGTTACAAGTATGTTTTAGATGAACAGGACCTGAGAGTTAACCCGGAGACAAAATCCCTTGCAACTGATCGGGCTGCCTGGAAGATCAGCGATTATGACCGAAATGCGATTGAAGAGGCGATCCGGAAGAAAGAAGCGCACGAGGCCATGGTTTTTGCTTTAACTGCTGGTCCTGCTGCAGCGAAAGCTTCTCTCAAGGATGCCCTGGCGCGTGGTTCTGACGAGGGTTATTTTATTCAGGAAGATGGCTTATCTGGAGCCGATCCGGCAGTAACCGCCCAGGTCCTGGCACGTGCCATTCAAAAGATCGGTGATTGCGATCTGGTCCTTTGCGGCGAGGGAGCTAGCGATGATTATGCCCAGCAGGTAGGACCGCGTCTAGCAGTGCTTTTGGGATGGCCGGTTGTGACCTATGTTAATAAAACCGAACTCGAAGGACAGAAATTGGTAGCGGAAAGAAAGCTGGACAACGGTACAGAGATTGTTGAAGTCGAGCTCCCAGTGGTCGTAACAGTGACGGGTGACATCAATCAACCCAGGATTCCCAGCCTCAAGCAGATCATGGGCGCAGGCAAAAAGCCAATGCATACCTTGGCACTCGCCGATTTGGGAACAACGCTGGATCAGCTGAAGTCTAACCTTGTAAATCAATCTGTAAAAGGCGCAGTAGTTGACCGGAAACGCCAGATCTTCAAAGGAGATCCGGTGGAAGCCGTCTCACAAGTAGTGGCGGCCCTAGTTAAAGAAGGTACAATTTAAAAGGCCGGGAGGTAGATTTAGATGCAAAAAAAGGTTTGGGTTATTTCGGAACAAGGCGAATTATTAGCAGAAATGATCAATGGAGTCAAATTGATCTGCACGGATGCCGCCATAACTGCCGCAGCTTTAGGTTGTGAACATGCTGCTAAGATTGCCGCCGGGGTAGGTGCAGGGAAAATCTATTATTTTAAATTGAGTGAGGGGTCTCCTGTAGAAGCAGCCTATATCCAGCTGGCACAGTTGATCAAAAACGAGGGCGCCGATCTGGTACTTGTTGCCGCGACCAAGCGTGGTAAAACACTGGCTGCCTTACTGGCTGCAGAATTGGAGTCCGGCTTGGCTTCTGAAGCAAAAATCGAGGAATTTACAGATGGTTCTGTGAAAACAAGCCGTTTTGTCTATGGCGGCCTGGCAATCAGCATAGATACTTTTGCTTCGGCAATACCTGTTGTCAGCGTCCCGCCCCGCACGTGGGAGCGTCCTGTATTGGTGGAAGCCGATTCCCCGGCCATAACTGAAATCATCTGTGATCCCGGCCACGTTAAAGTTATCGGGCAGAAATCCCATGAATGCAGCACTGTCAATCTGGAAGAAGCAGAGGCCATAGTCACTATTGGGCGTGGCGTTAAGAATAAGGAAGACGTTGCCATGTTTGAGGAGTTGGCCGGTTTGATTGGCGGTGTCACCGCCTGCACTCGCCCTGTAGCGGAAGAGGACGGCTATCGCTGGTTCCCCGAAGGTTCATATATCGGGATTTCCGGTCGTACCGTCAAACCAAAGCTCTACTTCAGCGTGGGCAGTTCCGGACAGATCCAGCACCTGGCGGGCTGCCGCGATGCCAAAATACTCGTCGGGATCAATAAGAATGAAGACGCTCCGATTTTTGAATCATCGGATTATGGTATTGTCGGGGACCTTTACCAGATAGTACCGGAACTGATCAAACAAATCAAAGCTGCCAAGTAGAGCGATTTCAACAATCGGCATCAACGATTATTAGATTGGGGTGGAGGAATTGAGTGAAGATAAATTTGACTGCATCGTCGTCGGAGCGGGGCCGGCAGGAAGTACCGCGGCTTACCAATTAGCCAAGCAGGGCTTGCAAGTTCTCCTTGTAGAAAGAGGAGATACGCCAGGCAATAAAAATATGATGGGAGGGCGGCTTTACAGTTACGCCCTCCATCAGATTATTCCTGACTTCTGGGAAGAAGCACCTGTTGAGCGTCGTGTGGAAAAAGAAGAGATTAGTTTTCTCACTGAGCGCGGAGCCATGACGATTTCTTTAGATAATGAGACTCTGGGGGAAGCTCCCAATCACTCCTATGTTGTTTTGCGGGCCAATTTTGACGCCTGGTTGGCAGGAAAAGCTGAAGAAGCCGGTGCCATGCTGGCAACGGGAGTCCGGGTCGATGATCTGCTCTGGTCCGGAGATAGGGTATGCGGCATCAAGGCCGGGGATGACGAGATTCTGAGTGAGGTAGTGATCCTGGCAGACGGTGTTAATTCCCTGTTAGCCCAAAAGGCCGGTTTAAAAGAAGAGCTTCGTCCGGATCATGTTTCCGTTGGCGCCAAATCGGTGATCGCCTTACCCCGGCAGACCATCGAAGATCGATTTAGCCTGAGGGCAAATGAAGGAGCGGCCCATCTGTTTGTCGGTGCGGGCACCAAGGGCGCCCCTGGGGGTGGTTTCCTGTATACCAACAAAGAAAGCGTTTCTTTGGGGCTCGTCTTTAATCTCGGCGCTCTGATGAAAGCCGGAGCCAGTGTTCCAGAGGCGGTTGAGGACTTCAAATTTCATCCGGCTATCCGGCCGCTCTTTGAAGGGGGTGAGGTTGTCGAGTATTCAGCCCATCTGGTTCCGGAAGCCGGCATTCGCATGAAACCACGTCTTTTTGCCGGTGGGGTGCTTGTTGCCGGTGACGCGGCCGGTTTCGTGATCAATACCGGTTTTATGGTGCGGGGAATGGATTTGGCGGTAACCTCCGGCGTTCTGGCGGCAAAGGCTGTAATTGCGGCTAAAGAAAAGGGCAATTTCAGGGCGGATACCCTGAAGATTTACGAAGATTTTCTCCGTCAATCGCACGTTTACCACGACCTCGAGGCCTATAAAAACGTTCCGGATCTCATGGAAGAACCGGACATGTATACAACCATTCCCTCCTTGGCAGTGGGTATCCTGACAGATCTTTTCAAGGTGGAGGGAAATCCTCCTGAACGGGTTCAGAAAATGGTCATACGCCATCTTCGTCAAAAAACATCATTATTGAAATTGGCGAAAATCGGCTGGAAAGGGGCCAGAAGCATATGAAGCGGTTAAGCATCCAGGAAAGATTGGCCTTAGACAAATTCCAGGTAGATCACGAGGAGCCGCATATCACAATTAATAAAGATATATGCCGTGAGTGCACGATCAGAGCCTGTACTTTTATTTGTCCGGCAGCCTTGTATGCCTGGAATGGGGAAGAAATATCTTTCGATTACGCAGGGTGCCTGGAGTGCGGAGCCTGTCGAGTCGCCTGTACCAAGAGAGCTATCAGTTGGAATCACCCCCGCGGTACTTTCGGTGTCTGTTTTCGCTACGGATAATATGAGCGTACCAGTTTACAAAAACCACAGGAAGAAATGTGAAGTGCACCCCAAAAAGTGAAACTAAAAATGAAGCCCTCCCATACGCTCGTTGAAGTACTCAACGGGCACTTTTCTTCATTCAGTCTCAGTTGTGCCCTTTCAATAATTGTAGAAGGCAATAGGCCATGGTCAGGGCGATCGAAAACTCCGGCCGGAACGCCTTCATGAGTTACACCCTGCCGGAGGCGGTGCTGCGTTTGAAACAGGGTTTCGGCCGGTTGATCCGGACTCAGCATGACCGGAGTCTGGTGGCCATCCTGGATCTCCGGCTCCGGACCAAGTGGTACGGCCGCTTCTTTCTCAATGCCCTTCCCCGCTGCTGCGAGATCTCCAGCCTCGAGGATGTCGAGGTCTAGTACGGTGGGAGATTAGAGCAGTTCGACGTTGGCCGCCTGCTCGCCCCTGGGACCGGCGGTGACTTCGAATTTGACCCGCTGGCCCTCGGCGAGGCTCTTGAAACCCTGCGCCTGGATTGATGAAAAGTGGACGAAGACGTCGCTTCCGCTGTCGCTCTCGATAAACCCGTAGCCCTTGCCGTCGTTAAACCACTTGACTGTTCCCTGCAAACATGATTCCTCCTTGTCGTTTCATATCGATGTTATTATTGCCCTTCTTGCCCCGTAACTTGCATGCATTTTATGATAATATAAAGGAAACTTACTTCAGGTGGGATTTAACCTCAATTGAAGCTTGAGTCTAGTGGCGGTTAGCCATCGGATAAAATATGTGCGGGCAGTTGCATCAACGGCCCAGTTCAGTCTGGAGTGGTCGTAGTGAATCCGGTAGAGCGTGTGCGCCAGTATCTGGCCCAATTTCCTTTTGAGATTGAGATCTGGGAGTTTGAGGAGAGCACCAAGACAGCGGAGCAAGCTGCCCGGGCGGTAGGTGTGGAGGTCGGGCAGATCGCCAAATCGGTGCTTTTGCTGATCGCCGACCGGGTGGTGATGGTGGTCACCAGCGGCGATGCCAAGGTGAGCCAGAGCAGGCTGAAACAGCACCTGGGGTTGACCGGCAAGGTGAAGATGCCCGATGCCGAGGCCACCCTGCAGCTCACCGGTTTTCCGCCGGGCGGGGTCTGCCCGTTTGCCCTGCCGCGCCCATCCTCCGGACGGGCACCCGCGGTGTGCATCCTGATCGACATCAGCATGAACCGCTATCCGGTGGTCTACATCGCCGCCGGCAGCCCCCGTTCTGCGGCCCCGGTGACCGTGGAGCAGTTGCAGGCGATCACCGGGGGCGAACTGGTGGACCTCTGCAGCCTCGGTGATCAGCGCAGCGAGGAGCGGCAGCAGGCCGCGGTCAAATAAGAGATTATTTCGGGAAGGCGTTGTTGCCGGCGATCAGGGGCCTGGAGCCGGAGACGCTGTAGGACAGGCGTAGCGCCTCGTTGATCTCCTGATCGGTGGCGCCGAGTTCCCGGGCGCGGTTGGCCAGCACCATCACGCCGCGCTCCGATCCGATGTAAGCGTCCAGGGCCAGGCTGATCAGGGTCTTGGTCTTGGCATCCAGGGCTCCCGGAGCGTTGGCCACCTCGGTCACTTTCTTCACGGCCTCGAACAGCTCCGGATCCCGTTTCTCCAGCTCCTGGATAAATGGTGGAAGATGCGATGCCATTGGTATTCACCTCCTGTATATGGAAATCATGTTCGTTGATCATCCTTTCTATTCATTCCCTTTAAATTCCTGCTGCCTGTGGCTGAGGTTCGGCTCTGAAGAAAAATAGAGAGGATGGATGATTAAGATGGAGATTAGCTGGTTTACTCTTGTCTGGTCTGAGTTGAATATCATACTCTTGCTGGTTTTATGCGCTATACCGGTAGTTCTCCTCCTCTGGTTGATGTCGACGCAGAAACGTCTGGCCAGGATCGAAGCGGCGATCGAGGAGTTGCGCCGGACCCTGCCACCCCAATAGAGTCAGGCCTGCTTCCTCAGTGGTGAGCGAAGCGAATATCAGGGGTACCCGCAAGGATAAGTATTTGGCTTAAGTATTACTCAACTGAGGATGAAAATCATGAGCGACAGCGATCATGTCTTTGAGCTGCAGGATCTCTGGAAGGAGCGCCGGGATGCCCGGACCGGCAAGACCGTGTCTGTCCTGCAGGGAATCACCGCGCAGGTGGAGGCCGGGGCGCTGGTGACCATCGTGGGGCCCTCCGGCGCCGGCAAGAGCACGCTGCTCTCCCTGCTCAACCGCCTAGAGGACCCGGACCGGGGATACATCCGTTACCGGGGCCGGGACCTGGCCGATTGGAACGTGCTGGAGCTGCGGCGGCGGGTCGGCCTGGTCTTCCAGCAGCCGGTGATGCTGGACGGTACCGTGGAGGATAACCTGCTCTTCGGCCCGCGGCTTGCCAAAAGCGAGCGGCCGATCGACACTGCAGCCTTCCTGGAGCGGGCGGG
>JBEKKU010000065.1:0-13189 GCA_050010575.1 Thermacetogeniaceae bacterium
TGCTGGGCGCCATTGGCCACTGCCGCCAGGGAGTTGGCCACCGCCAGGCCGAGGTCGTTGTGGCAGTGCACGCTCAGGATTACCTGGTCGATCTTCCGGACCCGGTCCCGGATCTTGGCGATAAACTCCCCGAACTCCTGGGGGATGGAATAGCCTACAGTATCGGGGACGTTCACGGTGGTGGCCCCGGCCTCGATGGTCGCCTCCAGCACCTCGCACAGGTAGCCCAAGTCACTGCGGGAGGCGTCCTCCGCCGAGAACTCCACGTCGCCGGTATAGCCCCGGGCCTGCTTGACGGCAGCTACGGCCAGATCCAGCACTTCCGGCCTGGTCTTCTGCAGCTTGTGCTTGATGTGCAGGTCGGAGGTAGCGATCACGATATGGATACGCGGATGTTCCGCTTCTTTCAGGGCCTCCCAGGCCCGGTCGATGTCGACCGGGTTCGCCCGGCACAGTCCGGCGATCACCGGGCCGCGTATTTCCCGGGCGATCGCCTGGACGGCGGCAAAATCTCCCGGCGAGGTGATTGGGAATCCGGCCTCGATGATGTCCACGTTCAGCCTGGCCAGTTGCCGGGCGATCTCCAGCTTCTCCTGGATATTAAAGCTTACTCCGGGCGACTGCTCGCCATCCCGGAGGGTGGTGTCAAAGATAAAGACATGGTCAGTCACCAGCTTATCACCTCCCTATTGGAGAAGTATGAGGTGAGATTATTCCCACTTCTCGCTTCTCACTTCCTATTTCACGAGTTTGTTCTTGTGCAGCCAGGGCATCATCGACCGCAGCTGGGCGCCGACCTTCTCGATCAGGTGCTCGGCATCGATCCTCCTGGTGGCGTTGAACACCGGACGGCCGACCTGGTTCTCCAGCAGCCACTCCCGGGCAAAGCTGCCATCCTGGATCTCCTCCAGGATCTCCCGCATCTCCTCCCGGGTCTCCTCGGTGATGATGCGCCGGCCGCGGGTCAGGTCGCCGAACTCGGCAGTATCGCTGACGGAGTAACGCATCTCGCTGATGCCGCCCTCGTTGATCAGATCGACGATCAGCTTCATCTCGTGCAGGCACTCGAAGTAGGCGATCTCCGGCTGGTAGCCGGCCTCCACCAGGGTATCGAACCCGGCCCTGATCAGCTCGCTGACGCCGCCGCAGAGCACGGCCTGCTCGCCGAACAGGTCGGTCTCGGTCTCTTCCTTGAAAGTGGTCTCCAGTACGCCGGCCCGGGTAGCGCCGATTCCCTTGGCGTGAGCCAGGGCGGTCTCCTTGGCCTTGCCGGTGGCATCTTGATAAATGGCGATCAGCGAGGGCACACCGGCGCCCTCCTCATACATCCGGCGGACCAGGTGGCCGGGACCCTTGGGGGCGACCATGTAGACGTCGACATCCGGCGGGGGGACGATCTGGCCGAAGTGGATGCTGAAGCCGTGGGAGAAGACCAGGGCGTTCCCCTTCTTCAAATTTGGGGCGATGTCGTTGCGATAGATGGCGGACTGCTTCTCGTCCGGCGCCAGGACCTGAATGACGTCGGCCTTGGCCGCCGCTTCGGCTGCAGTCAACGGCTTGAAGCCGTCGGCGATCGCCTTCTCCCAGTTGGCGCTGCCGGGCACATCGGCAACGATGACAGAAAGGCCGCTGTCCCGCATGTTCTGGGACTGGGCGTGCCCCTGGCTGCCGTAGCCGATCACGGCGATCGTCTTCTTTTTCAGGAACTTCAGGTCTGCATCCTGGTCGTAGTAAATTTTCATAATCTAGCCTCCTCAAAAATTTTAACTAGTTAATGATGATCATGCTCCGCTTTGCGCTCAGTATTATTCTCAGTCATCCCCGTATTTCTGGCCGCGCACCATGGCGATCTTGCCGGTACGCACCAGTTCCATAATGCCGAAGGGCTTGAGGGACTTCTCGATCGCCTGGGTCTTCCCCTCGGCGCCCGTACACTCGATGATCAGGGTGTCCTGGCCGATGTCCACGATCCGTGCCCGGAAGATGTCCACGATCTGCATGATCTCGCCGCGCGCTGAGGCCTCGGCCTTGACCTTGATCAGGATCAGCTCCCGGTCGACATACTCGCTCTCGGAGATGTCCCGGATCTCGATGACATCGATCAGCTTGTCGAGCTGCTTTACCACCTGCTCGATCACCAGGTCGTCCCCGCCGGCCACGATAGTCATGCAGGAGATGCTGGGGTCGTGGGTCTCGCCGACCGCCAGGCTCTCGATGTTGTAGCCGCGGCGGGCGAACAGTCCGGCGACCCGGGTCAACACACCGGGCTGGTTCTCCACCAGAACAGAGAGAGTGTGTCTCATCCGCCTAACCCCCTATCATTTTAGTCAGTGGCGCACCGGGCGGCACAAAGGGAAACACGTTCTCCTCCCGGGCCACGACAAAGTCGATCACTACCGTTTTTGGAGTGGCGATCGCCTGTTCCAGGACGGGGCGCACCTCCTCCGGCCGGGTGGCCCGCAGCCCTACCGCTCCGTAGGCCTCGGCCAGCTTCACGAAGTCGGGGGTGCCCACGTTGATATCGGTCTGGGAGTATCGATGGTTCCACATCAACTCCTGCCACTGGCGCACCATGCCCAGATAGCCGTTGTTGATGATGGCGACCTTGATCGGCAGTTTATACTGCACCGCAGTGGCCAGTTCCTGGGAGTTCATCTGCAGGCTGCCGTCCCCGGAGATGTCGAAGACCACCTGATCCGGACACCCGGCCTGGGCGCCGATGGCGGCGGGCAGGCCGAAGCCCATGGTGCCCAGGCCGCCCGAGGAGATGAAGGAGCGAGGGGACAGGGCCTTGTAGTACTGGGCAGCCCACATCTGGTGCTGGCCGACCTCGGTGGTGACGATCCCCTGGCCCCCGGTCAGGTCCCAGATCTGTTCGATGATGTACTGGGGTTTGATGACGTCATTATCCCAGGCATAGACCAGTGGATTCTCGCTCTTCCACTGCTCTACCTGAGACAGCCATTCCTGATCCTGGGGCGCTTCCAGGTGCTGCAACAGTTGTTTGAGCACCAGCTGGACATCTCCGACGAGCGGGTAGTGCGCCCGCACATTCTTGCCGATCTCCGCCGGGTCGATGTCGATGTGGATCACCTTGGCATGGGGGGCGAAGACATCCAGCTTCCCGGTAATCCGGTCATCGAAGCGCGCTCCGATGGCGATCAACAGATCGCAGTAGGAGATCGCATAGTTGGCATACTTGGTGCCGTGCATCCCCAGCATCCCCAGGGACAGGGGATGGGTCTCCGGAAAGGCGCCCTTGCCGAGCAGCGTGGTGGTCACCGGAATCCGGGCCCGTTCCGCCAGTTCTCGCAGCGTCTCGAAGGCCCCCGAGGAGATCACGCCGCCCCCGGCGTAGATCACCGGCTTCCGGGCCTCGCCGATCGCCTTGGCCGCCTGGCGGACCAGGTTCACATTGGCCTCCTGCGGAACCCGGTAGCCCCGGAAGGCGACCGGTGGCGGGTAGTTAAATTCCGCCGTGGCCTGAGATACATCATTGGGCAGGTCGATCAGCACCGGGCCCGGGCGGCCGGTGGTGGCGATATAGAAGGCCGACCTGACGATCTCGGCCAGCTTGCCCACGTCCCGGACCAGGTAGCTGTGCTTGACGATGGGCAGGGTGATGCCGGTGATATCCGCCTCCTGGAAGGCGTCGCTGCCGATCTTGGAAGTGGGCACCTGTCCGGTGATGGCCACTATCGGAATGGAATCCATATAGGCGGTGGCGATGCCGGTCACCAGGTTGGTAGCCCCGGGGCCGGATGTGGAAACGCAGACGCCAGGTTTGCCGGTAGCCCTGGCGTAGGCATCAGCGGCATGGGCGGCGCACTGCTCGTGGCGCACCAGGATATGCCGGATGGATGAGTCATAGAGCTTGTCATAGAATGGGATGATCTGCCCTCCGGGATAGCCGAAGATAGTATCCACGCCCTCATGTTCGAGGGCTTTGATGATAATTTCCGCACCCGTAAGTTTCAGTTAATCCACCTCCTCTCGGTGTCTGGTCAATCAGATCAATACGGCGCCCTGGCTGGCTGAACTGACCAGCCTGGCGTAGCGGGCCAGGTAGCCCGACCGCACCCGGGGTTCCGGTGGCGCCCACTGCTGGCGGCGCTGCTGCAGCAGTTCCTCGCTCACCAACACGTTCAACTGCCGCTTGGGAATGTCGATCTGGATGGTGTCCCCCTCCGCAACCAGGGAGATGGGGCCGCCCTCCGCCGCTTCCGGGGAGATGTGGCCGATGGAGGCGCCCCTGGTGGCGCCGGAGAAGCGCCCGTCCGTGAGCAGGGCGACCTCCTTATCCAGTTCCATTCCGGCCACCGTTGCCGTCGGAGTCAGCATTTCCCGCATGCCGGGGCCGCCCTTGGGGCCCTCGTAGCGGATCACGATCACGTCGCCCGGACGGATCTGCCTGCCCAGGATGGCGGCGCAGGCCTCATCCTCGCTGTTGAAGACCCGTGCCGGGCCAGTGTGCGCCAGCATCTCCGGGGCGACCGCGGACTGTTTGACCACCGCCCCGTCCGGGGCCAGGTTGCCCCACAGAATAGCCAGCCCGCCGGTGGGGCTGTGCGGATCGGCCACCGTGCGGATCACCTCGGGCCTGGCGATCTGCCGTCCCTGGATGTTCTCTGCCAACGGCCTGCCGGTCACGGTCAGGGCGTCTCCCCGCACCAGGCCGTGCTGCCACAGTTCGTTCAGCACCGCCGGAATACCCCCGGCCTCATCCAGGTCCTGGATGTGATGCGGCCCCCCGGGGCGCAGTTTGCACAGGTTGGGCACGCCCTGGCTGACCTCGTCCACCATGTTCAGGTCCAGGGTCAATCCAGCCTCCCGGGCAATGGCCGGCAGGTGCAGCACCGTGTTGGTGGAGCCGCCCAGGGCCATGTCCAGGGCCAGGGCGTTCCTGAAGGCTTGCTGGGTTAGGATATCTCTCGGCCGCAGGTTGCTCCTGACCAATTCCATCACCTGCCAGCCGGCCTGCTTGGCCAGCCGGATGCGGGCTGCTGCCACGGCGGGAATCGTGCCGTTGCCGGGCAGGGCCAGGCCCAGGGCCTCACAGAGACAGTTCATGGTATTGGCGGTAAACATGCCGGAACAGGAGCCGCAGCCCGGACAGGCCCGCTCCTCCAGCTCCGCCAGTTCGGCTGCGGTGATCCTGTTGACCTGGTAGGCCCCCACGCCTTCAAAGAGGGAGTTCAGGTCGACGGCCCTCCCCTGATGCCGCCCGGCCAGCATCGGCCCGCCGCTGATGATGAGGGCCGGTATGTTCAGGCGGGCTGCCGCCATCAGCATTCCCGGCACCACCTTGTCGCAGTTGGGGATCAGCACCAGGGCGTCCAGGGCGTGCGCCATGGCCATGGCCTCGGTGGAATCGGCGATCAGCTCGCGGCTGGCCAGGGAGTAGCGCATTCCCTCGTGGTTCATGGCGATGCCGTCGCAGATGGCGATGGACGGAAACTCCAGGGGCGTGCCCCCGTTGGCCCGCACCCCCGCCTTCACCGCAGCAGCAATTTGATCAAGGTGGATATGCCCGGGGACCAGTTCGTTCTGCGAGTTGACGACGCCCACAAACGGCCGCTCTATCTCCCAGTCGGTCAGACCGAGGGCCTTCAACAGCGACCGGTGCGGGGCTTTCTCGACGCCGTTCTTCATCTTACTGCTGTTCATATCAAGCCATCCTCCGCCATGATTATTGCTTGGCGCGGCCGCGCCCCTTGGGAGCAGCCGCCTTCTTCGCCACTGCCGGGAAGATCTCCGGGCCGTCGACCGCTGCCAGTTGACGCAGCTCTTGCAACAACGCCCTGGTGATGGGGCCGGGTTTGCCATCGCCGATGATGCGCCCATCCACCTTGACCACCGGGATCATTTCCGCTGCAGTCCCGGTCAGGAAGCACTCGTCGGCCACATACAGGTCGTGCCTGGTGAAGACAGCCTCATCCGCCGGGTAACCCAGCTTGGCCGCCAGTTCCAGCACGGCGTTCCTGGTCACGCCCTCGAGCAGGCCCAGGTAGGACGGGGGCGTGATCACCACGCCCTTCTTGACGATGAAGACGTTGTCACCGGTGCATTCGGAGACGTATCCCTCTCTGGTGAGGAAGATCGCCTCGGAGACCCCGGCCAGGTTGGCCTCGATCTTGGCCAGCACGCTGTTCAGGTAGTTCAGCGACTTGATCCTGGCGTTGCAGGTGTTGACTCCGTTGCGCTGGGTGGCGGCGGTAATCACGTCCAGGCCCTGCTCATACAAGGCCTCCGGGTAGAGCTGGATGGAGGCGGCGATGCAGAAAATAGTGGACTGGGGGCACTTGTTCGGGTCAATGCCCAGGTCGCCCTTGCCCCTGGTGGCCACCAGCCTGATGTAGGCATCGCTCAGGTTGTTGTGGCGCAGGGTCTCCAGTACCACCTCGGACGTCTCTTGCTGCGTCAAGCCGATCTCCAGCATAATCGACTTGGCGGATTCAAAGAAGCGCTCGATGTGTTCCTTCAGGCGAAACACCCGGCCGGCATAGGCCCGGATGCCCTCGAACACCCCGTCTCCGTAAAGCAATCCGTGGTCGAATACGGAAACCTTGGCCTCTTCCTCGTCAACAAAGCGTCCGTCAAGATAGATAGTAAGTCCCAACAGCTTCCTCTCCCTTCTTTATTCTGCGGCCAATAGCCGGTAAAATCCTTATAGAAAAACCCGCTCGCCAAGACAGAACACTGTCAGGGACGAGGGGGCCTCGCATGGACACACTGACCGCTGTCCTTGAAGACAACCGTCTTCCTAATTTGAGCGCTGGCCGGGATGTCTCCCCGCCAGGCTCCCTGGCTCGATCAGACATCAATCATAGCAGTTGAATAGGCAGCTCCAGAATTGCAGATTTGTTAATTAGTATAGAGATAGGGCCTTCCGGTGTCAATACTTTTATTTATTATATTACCATAAATGCGTATTTTAGATGCATATTTATACGGGGCTGATAAAATCGCCGTGATGCCTGGTATCACTATATGTTAGCGCACTAGACGACGTGCTTTAGAATTATATTTATTTAATTATTTTTTTTATTTAACCGATCTTTCTTATTTAACCGCGATAAGAACGCCCCTGGCTTGTGGTGAAGGCGGCCGCTGCGATCTGCTACTTTTGTTCCTGCCTGGAAAGTGCTCAAGCCTTTTTCTTGTTATCGAGGTAGTGGATGGCGGACTGGGCGGCGGTCAGGCCCTCGCCGACGGCCTTGCCGATCTGGTAGGGTTCTCCGGTACAGTCACCGGCGGCAAAGAGGCCGGGGATGTTGGTGACCATGGTATGGTCTACCAGGATGGCGCCCTCCGACTGCTGCAACCCGGCGATCAGCCGTTCAGTCAGAGCCACGGTGCGAATAATGAAGACGCCGTCCACGGGGATCTCCTTGCCAGGTAGGGCGATCGCCCGCACCCGCTCGTCTCCCAGGATCGCCTGGGGTTGCTCCCGGCGCACGTCGACCCTCTGATCCACCTGGATATCCCCCTTATAGAGGGGAAAGTAATAGACGTTGCGGCCGATCGCCGCCATGAAGTTGACCTCTTCTTCCGCCTCCGGAGTCTCCCCCAGCACCGCCACGTCCTTGTTCCGGTACAGGGGTCCATCGCAGGTGGTACAGTAGCCCAGGCCACGCCCCACCAGCTCGCGCTCCCCTGCCAACTGGCGGGTCTGCTGGATGCCGGTGGCCAGGATCACCGTGCGGCCGAGATAGATCTGATTGCTGCGGGTGACCACGGTGAAATTCGCCCCGGGATAGATGTTCTCCACCTGCTCCGCCCGGAACTCCACCCCCATATCATGGGCATGCTGGTAGAAGCGCTCGTATAGATCCTCCCCGGTGATGCCGTTGAATCCTGGATAGTTCTTTACAAAAGGGGCCTTTTGCAGGCGCGGCGGTGTGCGGTCCGCCGCCAGGATAATGGTGCTCTTCTCCCGGATCCGTCCGTTAAGGGCTGCGGCCAGACCGGCAGGCCCCACCCCCACGATGATCAGGTCCCAGATCTCCTGGGTATCCAGCTGCTTGCTCATAAGGAACCTCCCGGGTTACTCTGTTTATTGCCGCAACAGTGCGCGCACGGCTGCCACCAGGCCGAAACACCCGCTGAGCATCATGTCCCCGTGGGGCGCCGCAAAATAGCCCAAGCCTTCCGCCAACTGGCGGCGCGGGCCGGTGATCGCCACGAACAGCCAGTCTTCGCCTCCGGCTGCGGCAGTCTCAGCGTCCCCCCGGTAAGCACAGCCGTGCCCCTGATCGTCATAGACCTCCTGATTGGATACCTGGCCCTTGGCAAAGCGCCGCAGGTAGCCCCGCAGCTTGTCCGGGGTCAGCAGCCCGGTATGGTGTTCGAAGATGCCTAGAACGCTGTCTCCCCTGATCAGGGCGGCCAGTGTGTGCTGATTGCCCACATTGACAATCATCAACCCCCGCTCCCGGTGCTCCCTGACCACCGGGTCAAGCAGCCCCCCCATGATCGCCGCCGCCCCTGTATCCATCACAAAAGCCCCGGGAGCAGTGTCCCGGATGGCCAACATTCTGGTCAGGTAGGGCGGCACCTCCCGCGCCCGGAGGGCACCCGCGGCGCCGCTGCCTCCGTAGAGCAGGTCCGATAGCCGGCCCTCCTGGGCCAGCCACCGCTCCCAGTGCTCGAACCGGAATTTCCGGTTGCTCTTGCCAATGCACTCGCCGTGGTCCTGCACCGCCACCGCCACAGTCTCCGGCAGGCCCACGTCGAACAATTCCAGGGCCTGCTGCAGGCTCTCCAGGTCCAGGTCCTGCAGGTACACGCCGTAATAGTTTCCTTGCGGGGGCTGCTCCACGATCTGCACGCCCATGGCCGCCACTTCCCGCAGGTCATCCCGGACAGTCTTGGCAGCCTGCGGCGTGGCGTAGGCCTGCAGCCCTGCAGCCAGGTGCTGCTTCAGGGCGCTCACCACGGCCCCCCCGCCCATCAGTTGTCCGCCGAGAAAGACATTCTCCTTGTGCCTCGTGGCCCGGGCCAGGCGCCCGGCCATGATGCGGGTCATCGACGGCAGTACCAGCTTGACGCAGTTCTCCACCGGGACTCCCTCCTCGTAGAGAAGGATGTCCTGGGTTCCGCCACCGATATCCACCGCCAGCATCCTCAATTTCTCCAACATGAAACCTCCTTGAACACTGGCCCGGTCGATAGCGCGGTCCAGTAGTTATTCTGCCCCGAATGGCGCACTTTATGGATATTAAGGTAGGAAGATATATTCGCTGAGCTTCGCCCGCCGGAAGACCAGGTGATTGAAGACCGCCCGGTTCAGGTTCTCCGGATCGTCGCCGTAACGGGCCACCACATCCACACACAGGTTCCAGAAGGCTGAAAAGGGACTGAGGGACGACCCCAGGTTCTCGCCGGTCGTCCGGCCCTTAAGGGTGATCTGGATACTTTTTTCAGAAATATCGATCAGCTTTTCCTTTTTCAGTTCCTCGATCACCTGCCGCAAGACCTTGCTGTAAGCCCCGGTCTTGGTGCGCACAAAATCATAGAAGCCCAACTGCTGGCGGTCGGTTTTTTCAGCGCTCACCAGAAACAGCAGGTTATGCAGCGTATAGACGGACTGAAAGGAATAACACGTAAGCAAGCGCAGCACTAGGACATGCTGCACAGTATAGGAGATCACTGGTCCTGCAACTCCTGTAGACTGAGATGAATTATCAAGCCTTAATGGAAAATTCTTTATCAGGGCGGATATTCCTGCAGCAGGAAAAGATTATCTCCGGTCAGGAGAGATGTTGGAAGAAATGCTGTACGTACTCGCGATAGGCCTGGCGCGCCAGGGAAGCGATATGGCCGGGGCGGCCGTCTCCGATCGGCGCCTCGTCCAGTGAGACCAGGGGCGCCACTTCGAGCAGGGAGTTGGTCAACCAGGCTTCCCGGGCCTCCTGGATGTCCCGGCGGGTAACCGCTGACTCGCTCACTGTCAATCCCAGAGAGCCAACCAGGGACAGTACGATCTCCCTGGCGATCCCGGGCAGCAACCCGCTGTCGGTTGCCGGCGTGACCAGCCGCTTGCCGTCAAGCAGCAGGAAGATGTTGCTGGCGGTGCCCTCGGCCAACTCACCCTGCAGGTTGAAGAAGACTCCCTCGTCGGCGCCGGCGGCAGCGGCCTCCCGGCGTCCCAGGATATTCTCCAGATAGTTGAGTGATTTCAGAGCGACCACCGGTGACCGGTGATTGCGGGGAAAACTTACGGTGATCGCCCGCAGGCCGCTTTGGTAGACTTCGGGACGGTAGGGTTCCCCCGGGGTGGCCGTGATCACCACGGTGGGTTTCAGCTTGTGGGCTGGCAGCGCTCCCCTGGCGCCCGGAGGATTGGCGCCCCGGGTCACCGTCAAGCGCAGGCTGCCGGCGCCGGCGCCGGCGCCTGTTCCGGCCGGGGGCAGGGCGGCCAGCACTGCCTGCAGCCCGGCAGCGATCTCCTGCTCCGGAAAAGGAAAGCCCAGCACCCGGCAACCGGCGGCCAACCGGCCGGTATGCTGCGGCCAGGCGAAAGGCCGGCTGTCATAGAGCCGGACGGTCTCGAATAGTCCGTCGCCGTACAGAAAGCCGCGCTCCCCGGCCTCCAGGCAGGGCTGGCCGGGAGCCACCAGGCGGCCATTGACCCAGATCAGGCCAGGCAAGTGGTGATCACATCCTCATCATAGCCCAGGGCCTGCATCAGCGCCTGGGCCTTGTAGATGGTTTCCCAGTATTCGGCGTCCGGGTCGGAGTCGGCGACGATGCCGCCGCCGGCGCTAAAGTAGGCAACCTGGTCCTTGATCACGAAAGTCCTGATCACAATGTTCAGGTCACAGCGCCCGTCGAAGCCCAGGTAGCCGATGGAGCCCGTATACACGCCCCGCTTCACCGGTTCCAGCTCTTCGATGATCTCCATCGCCCTGATCTTGGGCGCTCCGGTGATCGAACCGCCCGGAAAAGAGGCCCGGAGCAGGTCGCTGACGTCGCGCCCTTCCGCCAGGGCGCCCCTGACGGTGGAGACCAGATGCCATACCGTCGGGTACTCCTCGAGACGGATCAGTTCGGGTACATGAACGCTGCCGAAGCGGCAGACGCGGCCGAGATCGTTCCGCTGCAGGTCGATGATCATCACCAGTTCGGCCCGGTCCTTATCGCTGTTGACCAGTTCCTGAGAGAGCCGGGCGTCTTCCAGGGGATTCCGGCCGCGGCGGCGCGTCCCCTTGATCGGCCTGGTTTCCACCTGCTCGCCGCGCACCTGGAGGAACCGCTCCGGCGAGGCGCTGGCCACCACCAGTTCAGGATAGCTCAGGTAGGCGGCAAAGGGCGCCGGATTGATCCGGCGCAGCCGGCGATAGAGCTGCCAGGGGGTGACCGGGAGGGGGCAGGCAAAGCGCTGGGACAGGTTGACCTGGAAGATGTCGCCGGCGGCGATGTAGTCCTTGCTCTGCTGCACAGCCTGGCGGTAGGCGGCCCGGTTGAAGTGCCCGGTGATCAGGAAATCCTCGCTTTTCGCGTCCATGGCAGGATCTGGCAAGTCATCCACCGGGGGTAGTCTCCCGGCCAGCCCTACCAGCGCCTCCAGTTCCGCCAGGCGCTCCGCCGCTCTCGCCTCCGCAGCGGGGCCGCTCTCCGGCAGCCCGGTGGAGGTCAGGTAGGTCTTGCCTTCCAGATGGTCGAAGATTACCAGGCGATCATAGAAGCCGAGGTAGCAGTCCGGGATCTGCAGGTCGTCCTCCGCCTGCTGGGGCAGCCGTTCCAACTGCCATCCCAGATCGTAGGCAAAATACCCGAAGGCGCCGGCAGCCACCGGCACCACCGGATCGGCGGCTATCCGGTACCGGCCGTAGAGGTCCTGCAGCACGTCGAAGGGGTTGGCGCGCCATTCGGTCCAGGCGCCGTCCTGCCAGACAGACACCAGGTCGCCCTTGGATTTGAAGACCAGGAAGGGGTCGCTGCTGATCACGGAATAGCGTCCCAGGCGGCCGGGGTCCATGCCGCTGTCCAGAAAAAAACTGTAGGGCTGGCCTTGGATCAGCTCAAAGAGCCGCACCGGATCAGGGCAGACGCCCTCCCTAATAATCATCGTTGGCCACTCCCTGGTTGATCTTCAGCGAACCGTCAGCAATGCCCTGGCCGTGCTCGCCGCGCTCCTCGCTGCGGATCAGGCGGCCAACCGCTTTGGCGATCCGCCGCAGTTCCTGCAGCAGTTTGGCAAACTCCGGCTGGTTGAGAGACTGCCTCCCGTCGCAGAGGGCATGGGCGGGGTCGGGATGCACCTCGATCAGCAGACCGTCGGCGCCAACAGCCACCGCCGCCCGGGCCATCGCCCCCACCAGTTCGCTTCTGCCGCAGGCGTGGCTGGGGTCGACCACCACCGGGTAGGGGGCCAGTTCCTTCAACACCACCACGGCGCTGAGATCGAGGGTGTTGCGGGTCTGGTTTTCAAAGGTGCGGATACCCCGCTCGCACATAATGATCTGGTCGTTGCCCGCAGCCCGGATATGCTCGGCTGCCAACAGCCATTCCTCGCAGGTGGCCGCCATGCCCCGCTTCAACATGACCGGATGCCCGCCCTGGCCTACCTCGCGCAATAGGGCGAAATTCTGCATGTTGCGGCTGCCTACCTGTAAGATATCGGCGTGCGCCGCCACTACCTCCACGTCCCTGGGGTCGAGGACCTCCGTCACCACCGCCAGCCCGGTGGCTTCCCGGGCCTCCGCCAGGATCTTCAGGCCGTCCCGGCCGAGGCCGGCAAAGCTGTAGGGACTGGTGCGCGGCTTGAAGACACCGCCCCGCAGCACCCGCACCCCCATCCTTTTCAGGGCCTGGGCGCAGGACAGGTAGGTCTCCCGGCCCTCCACGGCGCAGGGGCCCGCCATGACGATCACCTCCGGGCTGCCGAAGATCACCTCTCCGGCGGCGACCGTCTGTTTTGGCTGGTCATATCGCAAGTGAGTATCCACTATCAGGCGCTCCTTTCCCGGTCCGATCTGGACCATAACGGATTTGCTAGGCAAAACTGGCTGTCTGGCCGCTTGCAAGATCCCGCTCCACCTGAGCAGGCCGGCGGCTCTGCCAGAACAGGCCGGCCCTGTTGACAAAATTCCACAACAGCGGCTTGCCTTCTTCCGTTAAAATCGACTCGGGATGAAATTGTACGCCTTCCACTAAGTATTCTCTGTGCCTGATGCCCATGATC
>JBEKKU010000066.1:0-12675 GCA_050010575.1 Thermacetogeniaceae bacterium
CAACTCCTGGCTTGGCACTGATACCTGTGTGCCCTGTGACATATCCCTCAGGAGCACCTTATGTTCATCCAGTTCCTCCGGTCCGATAATGACGCACCATCTCGCCCCGAGCCTGCCAGCCTGCTTCATCTGGGCCTTCAGGCTCCTGCCCGCATAATCCTTTTCAGCCGTATAGCCGGAGCGCCTGAGGTCCATCAACAAACTGAAAGCGGCGCCGTCCAGGGGATCGGACAAGGCTTCGGTGGTTGCCACAAAGACCAGCCTGTCAGATGGAATAGGCAGTTCGATCTGCTGGTGCTCCAAGGCCAGCAAGACCCGCTCCAGGCCGATGGCTGCCCCGATTCCGGGCACCGAGGGCCCTCCACAGTGTTCCACTAAATTATTGTAGCGCCCGCCCCCGGCCAGGGAGCTTTGGGCGCCCAAGCCTTCCACAGTGACCTCGAAAGCGGTGTGGGTGTAATAATCCAACCCGCGCACCAGCCCCGGGTTGAAATGAAAAGGAATGTCCAGCAAGCGGAGATATTGCTGCACCTTTTCGAAGTGGGTGCTGCAAGCGCTGCACAGGTGATCGGTGATCGCCGGCGCCCCGGCCCCCATTTCCTGGCACTGGGGGACCTTGCAGTCCAACAGGCGCAAGGGATTTTGCTCCAGGCGCACCTGGCAGTTGCCGCAGAGGGAGTTCCGCTTGGACCGGAAATGCTCCTTCAAGGCGGCGGTGAAGCCCGGCCGGCAGTCAGGGCAACCCACGCTATTCAACTCAATATTGAGCCCGGTAAGGCCCAGGCTGGTGAGATAATCCCAGGTACAGCTTATAATCTCAGCATCCACGGCCGGGTCGTGGCTGCCAAAAGTCTCAAAGTCTATCTGGTGAAACTGGCGAAACCGTCCGGCCTGGGGGCGGTCGTAGCGAAACATCGGGCCCAGACAATAGAGCTTCACCGGTTGCGGCTGAGCATCCAGGTGATGTTCGATATAGGCCCTGACCACTGCTGCGGTGGCCTCAGGCCGCAGGGTAATACTTCGCCCACCGCGGTCATCAAAAGTGTACATTTCTTTCTGGACGATGTCTGTAGCGTCACCGATGCCTCTCAGGAAAAGTTCGGTGTGTTCGAAGATCGGGGTCCGGATCTCCTTAAAACCATAAGTTTCACAGACATCCCGGGCCACCCACTCAATGAACTGCCACTTTTCCACTTCACCAGGCAATATGTCCTTGGTCCCTCTCGGCGCTATGACCAACCGGATCCCTCCTTAGTATCACTATCATTAAACAGATCACGCTGCTGCTATTTCGCGGTCATCCAGCCATCGGCAAAACTTGACTCTTTCCAGGTCAATCCAGGTAGGGATTATGCGCCCGCTCGCGGCCGACCGTGGTGGCAGGCCCGTGCCCCGGATAGACCAGACAGGCATCCTCCAGCGGGAGGATCTTATCCTTGATGGATTTGATGATCGCCTCATAAGAACCGCCGGGAAAATCGGTCCGTCCGATGGAGCCCTCAAACAGGGTGTCCCCGGTAAAGATCAGATCCTTCCCCTGCAGGCAGATGCCGCCCCGGGTATGGCCCGGGGTATGCAACACTTTCAATCTTACCTGCTCCCCGCAGGCGATCTCATCGCCTTCATGAAGCAGCAGATCCGGCTGCAGTTCGGGCAGCGCCGTGCCCACGTAAAGGGACAGATTCAGGTTGGAGTTGCTCAGCAGGGGAGCATCCTCTTCATGGATCATCAACTTGGCGCCGGTAGCGCTGCGGACCTCGGCATCGGCGGCAATGTGGTCCACGTGCCCGTGGGTGTTGACGATATACAGCACCCGCAGGTGCTCCTGGGCAATTTCAGCCAGAATCCGCCGGCCTTCCCCGCCGGGGTCGATGACCAACGCCTCTTTCGTCGCCTCGCACCAGACAAGATAACAGTTGGCCATCATCGAGCCAACTGCCAGACTTTTCACGATCATCTCCATAACCTCCGCTTAGTGCCAGTATATTTTGAGCCCGCGCCCGAAAGCCCCGGCGCCGATCTCAGAACGCTTTCTTGCTGTCGATCAGGATGGTGACCGGGCCGTCATTGACGATCCCCACCGACATCATCGCCTGAAACTCCCCGGTGACCACCCTCAACCCGCTTTCCGCCAGGTGGCCGACCAGGCTCTGATACAGGCCCAGGGCATTCTCCGGGCGGGCGGCGCCGCTGAAGCTGGGGCGCCTGCCCTTCCTGCAGTCCCCGAAGAGAGTGAACTGGGAGACCACCAACAACTCTCCCCTTGCATCCAGCACCGAGAAATTGAACCATCCCTCATGATCAGGGAAAACCCTCAGGTTAAGGATCTTATTGGCTATATAGGAGGCGTCAGCCTCCGCGTCATCCTGACCGACCCCCAGCAAAATTACCAGTCCGGGGCCAATTGCCGCAACTTCACGGTCGTCTATCCTTACCCATCCCCGGATTACCCGCTGGGCAACCGCCCGCATTGCAACCATCCCCTATCAAGGCACTACCCGGTGCACGTTCAGGACATCGCTGATCTGGTTCACCTTGCGCATAATTTCCAAGAGGTGCTCCAGGTCCCGGATCTCAATTTTTAAGTTGACCAGCGCCATCTTGTTCTTTTTAGCCCTGGAGTTGACTGCGTTGATCACCGTCCTGGTATCAGCAATGGTGTTCAGTATATCCATCGTCAGGCGGGGACGATCCAGGGCGCTGACCTCGATCTCCACCTGGTACGTGGATGGGGTCTCCGTATCCCAACTGACCTCGATCAGCCGTTCGGGCTCGTTGAGATAGTAATGGGCAACGTTGGTACAGTCCGGACGGTGTACAGAAACACCTCTGCCACGAGTAATATAACCGATGATCTGGTCTCCAGGCAAGGGATTGCAGCAATGACTCAGACGCACTACCAGATCTTTCTCACCCTTTACCCTGACCCCGCTGTCTACCTCGCTCTGTTGATTCGTCATGCGTATCTGCAGCTTGGACTCGGCGACAGCCATCGCCGCCTCTTTCTTGGACAGCTCGTCGCGTACCTTGCCGACCACCTGAGTGGCGGTTACCGTCCCGTCGCCGATCCCCGCGTAGAGGTCGCTCTCTGCTTGAAAGCCCAGGCGTCGCGGCAGGAACTCCATCACTTCCGGTTTAAAGAATACTGCCGGCTCACCGCCGATGCGCCGGATCTCTTTCTCCAGCAGTTCACGGCCGCGCAGGATATTCTCGTCCCGCTTCTCCTTCTTGAACCACTGCCGGATACGGTTCTTAGCCTGGGAGGTCTTGGCGATAGAGAGCCAGTCCCGGCTTGGCCCGTTGCTCTGCTTCGAGGTCAGAATATCGACGATGTCACCATTTGCCAGTTCGTAATCCAGGGGGACAATTCTGCTGTTGACCTTGGCCCCGATGCAGTGGTGTCCCACCTCCGTATGGATCCGGTAGGCAAAATCGAGGGGGCCTGAGCCGGCAGGCAGCTCGATCACATCCCCCTTGGGGGTGAATACAAACACCACATCGGAAAAGAGATCGATCTTCAGGGTCTCCATGAACTCTTTGGCGTCCCTGGTCTCGTGTTGCCATTCCAGGATCTGCCGCAGCCAGGCCAGTTTCTCATCGAACTGGGAATCGGAAGGGGGGCCGCCATCTTTATACCGCCAGTGGGCGGCAATACCATACTCAGCGGTACGGTGCATCTCGTAGGTCCGGATCTGGAGTTCGAAGGGCTCCCCGGAAGGTCCCACCAGAGTGGTATGGAGAGACTGATACAAGTTCTGTTTCGGCATGGCGATATAGTCCTTGAAACGGCCCGGGATCGGCTTCCACATGGTGTGCACGATCCCCAAAGTGGCGTAACAGTCCCTGACCGAGTTGACAATCACTCTAACGGCGATCAGGTCGTATATCTCCGCCAGTTCCTTGCCCTGGCTGACCATTTTCTGATAGATACTATAGAAATTTTTGGGCCGGCCAGAGATATCGCCCTTGATCCCAGCCTCCTCCAGCTTCCCCCGCAATTGCGAGATTACCAGGTTGATATAATCCTCCCGCTCCCGACGCTTTTTGGCGATCCGGTCAACCAGGCTGTAATAGGCGTCCGGCTCCAGATAGCGCAGGGAAAGGTCCTCGAGCTCCCACTTGATCTTGTAGATCCCTAACCGGTGCGCCAGAGGAGCATAGATCTCCAAGGTTTCCCGGGCAATCTCCCGCTGCTTGGGAACCGTTTGGTGGATCAGGGTGCGCATATTGTGCAGCCGGTCGGCTAGCTTGATCAGGATCACCCGGACATCCCGGCCCATGGCCAGAAACATCTTACGCAGGTTCTCTGCATCGTGATCTTCCTTGGACCTGTATTCGATCTTGCCCAGCTTGGTCACCCCGGAGACCAAAAAAGCTGCTTCCGGCCCGAACTGGGCCTCGATCTCCTCCGTAGTCACCCGGGTATCCTCCACCACGTCATGCAGCAGACCACCGATGATCGTGGTCAGGTCCAACTCCATCTCCGCCAGGATACAGGCCACTTCCAGCGGGTGCATGATAAAATCCTCGCCGGAGTTGCGGTACTGGCCAGTATGGGCTCCCTGGGCAAAATAATAGGCGCGCTCCAGCAACTTCTGATCATAGTCAGGAGAATATCTCTCTACTAAATTGAACAACCGTTGGAGGCTTATAATCATCAACCCCCCATAGGCGCCGGATCGGGATACTTTTTTGAATTATCGTATGTTTCAGGACGGGCTCTTGTCAAGAAAGAAAAAAGCGCAGGCCTATTTCTCCCAGTTGTGCATACG
Organism: Thermacetogeniaceae bacterium; assembly: GCA_050010575.1. Lineage (GTDB taxonomy): Bacteria > Bacillota > DSM-12270 > Thermacetogeniales > Thermacetogeniaceae > Palsa-1188. The sequence continues at coordinate 4,773 of JBEKKU010000066.1, forward strand.
GTTATGAAATGCAGAGGTGCCTTCAGCCTGAATATAGCCTGAAAATATGCTCCTCTTTTTGTCAAACTCCTTTTAATATTGCCGATTTGTCAACTATTAACGGAGATTGGGCTCATCCGAAGAGGGCTCGCAGTGAACCGGACAAATGAGGCAGTCGTCTCCCTCCTGGCAGGGTTCCACATGGATCAGGATATCGGCGCCCGGATAGCGTTTACTGACCGCCTGTTCGATCTGATCGCACAACAGATGACTCCTGGCGATGCTCTGATTCCGGGGCACCACCAGATGCAGGTCGATATGGCGTTCAGAACCGGCCTTTCTGGTGCGCAGTTCGTGAAAACCGATATACTGTGTGCCATAATTATCGATGATCTGCTTGATCGCCAGTTCCTCATCCAGGGGCAGCCTGATGTCCAGCAGAGGGAAAAAGGCCTTCATCGTCAGATCGTAAGAGGCCTTGATGATCAACAGGGCAACAATTATGGCCATTATGGGGTCGATCAGGCTCTTACCGGTAATCCAGATTAACAACAGGCCCGCCGCCACGCCGAAGGAGGTGAACAGATCGGTCCGCAAATGCCAGGCATCGGCCTCTAGGGCGATAGAATCGGTGGCTCTGGCTGTCTTCATCAGGGTTGAGGATACAAACAGGTTCGCCAGACCGGACAGTCCCATCACCACCAGGCCCCATAGCGGAGTAACCACCGCGGCTCCGATCGTCAGTCTGCGCCCCGCTTCCACGATGATCCAGACTGCCGCCAGGAAGATCAGGATCGCCTCCACCACACCAGAGATGTTTTCGATCTTGCCATGGCCGTAATTATGCTCCTCATCCGGCGGCTCACCGCTTATCGAGACCGCAAATAAGGCCAGCAGTGACGCTAGCAGGTCAATACCGCTGTGAATCGCCTCCGACAGGACGCTCACCGAGTTGATGGCGATCCCCACGATCAGCTTTAGCAATACCAGCGTAACGTTGGAGAAGACCGACAAGCGCGCTGTAGCCGTTTTCTGATCTCCTACTGAACGGGTTACCCCTGGCAATCTGAGCCCCTCCTTGCAAAAAGGGGACTTCATCAAGTTACGCTTGATGAAGTCCCACGGAATTATCATTGCCGTTGTCCTGGATAGACCCAGCCTGACCTGCGCCAGGCTTGACTTTTAATATTTAATACTAACAGATCGCTCCCCGCCTGACAATTAAATGAAAATAGATATCGTCAATCGCTGAGGCCTTAAGTAGATCTGCTTAACGGGAGGCCGCCGGATCCCCTTTCAGCCGCTTAAAATCAAACCACAGCGGGCTGGCGTTGAAGATGGAGGAGTAGGCCCCGCTGATTACTCCTATCAGCAGCATGATCATGAAGGACCGGATGGTAACCCCCCCGAAGAAGATCAGGGCCAGCAGGCAGAAGACCACGGTCATGACGGTGTTGACCGACCGGGTCAGGGTCTGCATGATGCTGCGGTGGATCAGCTCGTCCAGCGGCTCACCCTTCTTGCGCCCTTTCATATTCTCCCGGATCCGGTCGAAGATCACGATGGTGTCGTGCACAGAGTAGGCGACGATGGTCAGAATGGCAGCCACCGAAGCGCTGTCGATATCCAGCCAGAAGATCGATGCCAGGCCCACCGTCACCAGGATGTCGTGGAAGATGGCGATAATCGCCGCCAATCCAAAGTAGAACTCGAAACGGATACCGATGTAGACGAGCATCAGGGCGAAGGCGATCAGCACCGCCAGGGCGGCATTCCGCATCAATTCATTGCTTACCACCGAGTCGACCTTCTCGTTCCTTAGCAGTTCCAGCTTGCCGTACTTCTGTTGTAGGGCATTGACCAGATTGGCCCCCTCGGTCTGATCGAGCGCCCGGGTCTTGATCAGCACCGTGTTGTCGGTAGATGTCTGGACCTGGCTCTTGTCAGCCAGGTTTTGCTGGGCAAGCACCACCCCCACCTCATCGACGCTTACCGGGTGGTCGAACTGGACCTCAATCAGGCTGCCGCCAGTAAAATCGATCCCAAAGTTGAGCGTTCGGGTGCAGAGGGAAATCAGCCCGGGGACGATCACCAGCAGGGACAGGATGTACCAGTATTTACGGGTTTTGATCAGGTTCAACAAGTCTCTCTCCTCTCCTCAGACCGCTGGTTTGGCCAGGGCGGCGTCCAGTTTCGTCTTTAACAGCCCGTACCACTTTGGATTCAGCACCAGCCGCGAACTCACCAGCAGGTGCAGGATGAAGCGGGTGAAGGTGACCGCCGTGAACAGGCTCATGAAGACACCGATAAACAGAGTGACGGCAAAGCCGCGAATGGCACCGCTGCCAAAGTAGTAGAGCACGGTGGCGCCGATCAGGGTGTTGACGTTGCAGTCCAGGATCGTCCTCAGAGCATGCCGGAAGCCGGCGTCGAAGGCACTCCGCAGGGTCTTCCCGAGCCTCAGTTCCTCTTTCAGGCGCTCATAGATCAGAATGTTGGCGTCGACCGCCATACCCACCGATATGATGAAGGCGGCGATACCAGGCAGGGTTAGAGTCTGGTGTACCAACAAGTAGACACCAGCCATGATCAGGGCGTAGACGATCAGCGACAGGTCCGCCACGATCCCCGGCACCCGGTAATAGAACAACATGAAAATGAAGACCAGGACCAGCCCGATCAGCCCGGCCCGCAGGCTGCGGTCCAGGGATTCCTGTCCGAGCAGGGGGCCCACTGTACGCTTTTCGATCAGTTGCACCTGCACCGGCAGGGCGCCGGCCTTCAACAGCAGGGCATCGCTCTGCGCATCCTGCAGCGTCTTATAGCCGCCACTGATCACGGCATTGCCGTCAGGAATGGCAGTCTTGACCACCGGATTGGTGAGCAGTTGGTCATCCAGGTAGATGGCAATCCGCTTGCCGACATTAGCTGACGTCACCTGTGCAAATGTTTTGGCGCCCGCTGCATTGAACGTCAAGGAAACTTCCGGCTCATTGGTCTGAGTGTCCAATTGGGCTTTGGCATCCGACAGGTCCTTGCCGGTCAGCACCACCTTGCCGTCCTCGGTCTTGAACTCCATGTGCGCCGTCCGGCCGATCTGATTGACAGCTTCTTCCGGGTCCTTGACGCCGGCAAGTTCGACCAGAATCCGGTTGCCGTTCTCGATCTGGATCACCGGCTCACTGACGCCCAGGCCGTTGACCCGTTTTTCAATATTATCGCGCAGACTGTTCATGGAATCCTTGGTAACTGGAGCCTCAGGCGTCGGCACCGCCTGGTAGACCACATGCACACCACCCTGCAGGTCGAGCCCCAGGTGCTTTTGCAGTCCGGCGGCGATTGGCTTGGCCGTAAAGATCGCCACTGCGATGATGACCAGGATGATCAGGCCCAAAATGCCCGCATCCACCCAGTTAATGCCGGATTTCCTTGTTCTCAACCGGCTCGGCGGCACTGCTTTCGGCGGTGCCGGGTTCAGTGGACCAGTCGGGAACCTGGCGCCGCCGTTGATCGGACGGGCCGGTGGAGGGCTCAGTTCCTGCTGGCTGCCGGTACTGGCCGTGGTCGCAGCCTGCTGCTGGATCTCCGGCGCGGTTTTTTGCGGCTGCTCCTTTTTTGAGTTCTTGCGCTGCTGCTGTTTTTTGCCTGCCAATGCTTGCTCCCCTCCTTAGAAGTTAAGAAGAATACTAGACCAATTTGTTGCCGTTAATCTGAAGGCCAAAGCGGCAGCCCAAAAAGCTGGCTGACCGCCTGCATAAAAGCATCCGGGTCAAGAATATTTCGAAATAGTCCATAACTGGGCTGATCCTCGGGTCGATCTCCAGCTCCAGGATAATTGTCCGGTCCTCCTCCATTACCCGCAAGAAAGAGCGCTCCACCGCATAGTTGACCCGGTCGTGAATATCGAACCTGACTATATCAGTGTTGCGCACCCTGGTCCGGTGCACGTCGGACTTGTCCGCCAGGATGAGAGCAGCGGCGGTGTTGTTCACCGGAGAGCCAGTCTCCTCGTCGTGATTGCCGATGGCGGCCGTCACCGTGCCGATCTCATCCTGGGGCATCCCCAGACGCTTCAGAATAAAATAAGCAAGAACAGCTCCAGACAGGTAATGTCCGTCTCTGTTCACGACGTTCCCGATATCGTGCATGTACCCGGCAATAGCGGCAAGCTCCACCTCGCGCCCGGAGAACCCCAACCGCTTGACCACGTTTTGAGCGATATTGGAAACCAGGTTGATGTGGCGGTACCCGTGCTCGGTGTACCCCATGGTTCCTAAATTGCTGTTTCCAGTACGGATCAAGGTATCGGTAAGGATGTCCCTCTTAACATCCTCCAGGGTGACTGTGGTTGACTGCACTTAGCTGCCCCTTAATATTGCCTGTAATCGCATGACCCCAAAACATAGTGTAATTCGCTTTCGACCGATAAGAATCCTTTTCAGCAAACTTTATTTTTTTCTCTTCGAAAACAGTTGCCACTTTCGCCAAAGCTTCTGTTTTGTCTCCAAATGTTGAATCGTGCTCAATCCCAGGCTCAGCTTGATCGCCTCGTCGACCCGCTCCAGTTCCTTGGCATCCGGGCGTCCCATGAAATTATCCTTCCGGAAATGGAATTTATCAACGGTCGTTATCTGGGAAAACAGCGCCACATGGTCGACTGAAAGGCCGTTGCTACCCCCTGCAGTTAGTAGTACCCCTAGCAGCAGGTTTCCTAACCGGGGATTGGACAACAGGGGAACCACGATCACCGAATTGCAAAAGCGGTTTCCGATATCATTCTGGATCACCAGCACGGGCTGCTTTCTCTGCTCCGGCCCGCCCTCATGGCCAATTTCCAGCAGATAGATATCCCCGCGCTCAATCAGAAATTTCTCCTTGGCAGGGTGCGCTGCCAACGGTCTCCACCTCTTTCTCGCTTAACGTCGGCAGCATCATTGCTCCGGTCATCCAGGATCCGGACATCTGGGATGGCATACCAGCGATCTTCAGATAGTCAGCCCGCAGCCGGTAACGCCAGGCTAACTGGCGCATGCGCTCTCTCCAACACTTCCACAACCTCATCCCCCGCCAGCCGTCGACCAAGCCCATGCTGCGCTCATCTCCCAGTCCCAAAATGTTGCCATATATTGGACATAATTAGACAACCGCCCGGTGGTTCCTGCCGCAGCATTTGTCTCATTTACAGTACTTTTGTTGAATAATACTGGGCCTTGAATGCCTCGTGGCGGGTTTCGAAAGAATCCTCCGCAATGGCCTCCCGGATCTCGCTCATCAGATGCAGGGTGAAGTGCAGGTTATGGATGGTGAGCAGCCGGTGCCCCAGGATCTCCTCGGCTTTGAACAGGTGGCGCAGGTAGGCCCGGGAGAAGTTTTGACACGTATAGCAGCGGCATCCCGGCTCAACAGGTGAGAAGTCCCGGGCATACTCGGCGTTGCGGAGCACCAATTTGCCCCGGGCGGTAAGGGCGGTGCCATTGCGGGCCACCCGGGTGGGCAGTACGCAATCGAAGAGGTCTACGCCCCGGCGCGCTCCCTCCCAGAGACAGTCGGCGCTGCCCACCCCCATCAGGTAGCGTGGCTTATCCTCAGGCAGCAGCGGGACGGTGCTCTCCAGGATCTCATACATGACCGGTTTCGGCTCGCCGACACTCAGTCCGCCGATCGCATAGCCATCAAAATTCATCCTGGTCAGGGCGCGAGCGCTCCGGAAGCGCAGTTCCGGCCACATATTGCCCTGAACTATCCCGAACAGCGCCTGGCCGCTAGGATGGGGAGCCTGCAGGCAACGTTCAGCCCACAGGGTCGTGCGGTCCACCGCCGTCGCCGCCTCTTCGTAAGAGCAAGGAAACGGCGAGCATTCGTCAAAAGCCATGGCGATGTCAGACCCGAGGGCTGCCTGGATCTCCATCGACTTTTCCGGGCTGAGGAAATGCTTGCTGCCATCAAGGTGGGAGCGGAACTGCACTCCCCGCTCGCTGACCTCTCGCAAGGAGGATAAGCTGAACACCTGAAAGCCACCACTATCTGTGAGCACCGGCCGGTCCCAGTTCATGAAGCGGTGCAGCCCACCCGCTTCCCGGATCACCTCCAAGCCCGGCCGCAGGTAAAGGTGATAGGCGTTGCCCAGGATGATCTCCGCTCCCAGGGCGCTGACTTCTTCCGGAGTCAGCGTTTTCACCGTGGCCTGGGTGCCGACCGGCATGAAGGCGGGGGTGTGGATGAGTCCCCTGGGGGTGTGCAGGCACCCCAGCCTGGCTGCGCTGTCAGCGCTTTTTTTCATCACCGCAAAACCAAACCCATCCTGTGGCAACATTCTTCCCCCTCAGATGATCAGCATGGCATCGCCATAGCTGAAAAAGCGGTATCGCCTGTCTACCGCCTCCTGGTATGCCTGCAGGACCCGGTCCTGCCCGGCAAAAGCCGATACGAGCATCAACAGCGTCGAGCGCGGCAGGTGAAAGTTGGTCACCAGCCCATCGATGATCTTGAACCGGTAGCCCGGATAGATGAACAGGCGCGTCCAGCCCTCCCCGGCCGAAATCTGACCGTCTGCGGCAACGGCAGCGCTCTCCAGCACCCGTACGGTAGTGGTGCCGATGGCGACAATGCGCCGGCCACGGCGCCGGGTCTCGTTGATCAGGGCCGCCTCGGGCTGCCCGAGCCGGTAATACTCCTCATGCATCGGATGCGCCTCCACATCCTCGACCCTGACCGGTCGAAATGTGCCCAGCCCCACGTGAAGCAGCACAAAAGCAGTCCGCACTCCCCGCTCCCGGACCTGTGCAAGCAGCTCCGGAGTGAAGTGCAGTCCGGCGGTGGGAGCAGCCACCGAGCCGGTGACCCGGGCATACACGGTCTGATAGCGCTCCTGATCCGACTGTTCCGGATGGCGCCTGATATAGGGCGGGAGAGGCACCTCCCCCAGGGCATAGACCTGTTCCCAGAAATGCTTCGGGTCACCGGGAGTAAACCGGAGCAGGCGCCCCCCTTCAGCGGTGCGCTCCACCACCTCTGCCTGCAACGACCCGTCCCCGAAGAGGATGGACACGCCCGGCAGGGCGCGGCGTCCCGGCTGCACCAGGGTTGACCATGTTCCAGGCTGCTTCTCGTGCAGCAGCATCACTTCCAGCCTACCTCCGGTATCGGCCCTCCGGCCATAGAGCCGGGCGGGAAAGACCCTGGTCTCATTGAGCACCAGCAGGTCTCCGGACGCCAGATACTCTAACAGGTCCGAAAACCGCCCGTGCCCGATCTTGCCGGTGGTGCGGTTTAAAACAAGCAGCCGGGCATCTTGTCGCTCCGGCGCCGGGTACTGCGCAATCAATTCTGGTGGCAGATCGTAATCGAAGCTGCTGACCTTCACCTCGCCTGGTCCTTTCAGTTACCGTAATTGCCAACAATTTTTAAATTTCCGTCATGCTTCCCCTGATTATAATAAAGTTCCAGGATATCCTGATACTTATACCCTTTGATGGCCAGACCGATCGCCCCCCACTGGCTCATACCCACCCCGTGGCCATAGCCGCGGCCGCTGAAGGTGATCTGATCCGTGGAGGCGCCCTGAAGTACCTGTGTGTTGCCGGAGCCGATGACATACAGGCTGCCGGCCCCCGGCGCCACTGTCAGCGGAACGCCATCCTGTCCCTCTACGTAAATCTTGTCCCCGGTCAGGGCGACCGCTTGCCCCTGGTCATCCAGCCCCTGTAGTTGACCGCCATAATCCAGGTCAAACAGGGTGCTTTTGAGGCCGAAAGCCTGGCGGATGTTGTCCCGGTAGAAGGTTTTGGAGCCACTGGCGCCGATGACGGTGACCTGGGTAGCCCTGCCGGAAACAGTCACACTGCCCGGTACAAAATCCCTCTTGATGCTTCCCGTCACCGGATCGGTACTGATCCGGGTACGGTTGCGGGACACCTGGATGTCC
>JBEKKU010000067.1:0-12263 GCA_050010575.1 Thermacetogeniaceae bacterium
CAGGGTCATGGAACAGGCGTCGACCGGCTGCTGGTCGTAGCAGGGTATGGCTCTCCCCTGCAGCCACCAGTCCCGGTTGCCAACGATACTCAGGTAGCCCCTGGCAAACAGGGCCTCGCTCAGCCACCCCATGGTTTCCCGGGCCACCCTCAGGGCCTTCCGGTCCTGGGTCATAGAGTAATAGGCAAACAGGGCATGCGGCAGGATGCCGTTGCAATAGGTCAGGGATTGTTCAAACCAGAGCCATCCCGGGGATTTACAGGAGCCATACAAATGGATCAGGTAGCCGGCAAAATCCCGGGCGGCACTGGCCAGAAGTTCTCTTCTGCGATTGCTCAAGCCGGGGTTCTTGCAGATCCCGAGCAGGGCATAAGCCGCGGCCCGGGGCGATTTTACCGTGGTGAGCGCCGGCAGCGCCCGCAGGGCCATTCGGCGCCCCGACTCCCTGACGTCGTCAAGATCGCACAGGGACGCCGCGCAGCAGGCCAGGAACATCCGCCCCTGGCTGTCGTCGGAGTCTATGGTAGCCACAAAACGGCCGCCCAGTTTCCAGTTGCGCCATCCGCCATCGCTGCGTCGGGCGGTCTCCAGGAACCGGATATAGGTGCGTACGAGTTCAGGGCGCTCCTGCTCCTTCATGTTCAATGCCACCAGCAGCGCCCTGGCGTTGTCATCACCGGTGTAACCGCTCTCTGGGTCCGGGGTGTTCAACCTGGCGAACTGCAGCAGCCCGGTGGCATCGGTCATACCCTTCAGGTGACGGTAATCCATAGACACGGTTTTCATCGCTTTTATTCCTTTCCCGATCTGATGCGCTAGGAGGTGGAACTGACCAGCCGCGCATCGACGATTCTCGTAGCCAGGTTGGCATACTGTGCGGCCACGTAAGGCCAGCCGATCGTCTTCCCGATCCGGGCGGTTTTTCGCTCCAGGTGCGCCTTGAGTAGCGGATTGGACAGCACCCGGTCGAGGATAGTGGCGATATTGGAGACGCTGGCGTCCGCGGCGATCAGCCCGCGCTGCTCTTCGGCCAGCATCGCCAGCGCATATTCGTAAGGAGTGGAGACTATCGCCCGCCCGCACCCGATGGCAAAAGCGAGCGTCCCACTGACAGCCTGGTCCCGGTTGGGGTATGGGCTCAGATAGATGTCGGTCATGTACAGGTAGTCACCAAGCTCCTCCTGCTCCATGTAATGGTTAATGAAACGCACGTGGTCGTTCAAGCCCAGACTCGTTACCAGCCCGTTCAGCATCTCCCGGTAGCGTTCGCCTTCCCTTTTCAACAGCATCGGGTGGGTCTTGCCAGCGATCAGGTACAGCGCCTCCGGGTGTTTGACCACCACTTCCTGCAAGGCCCTGATCCCGATCTCCAGGCCCTTGCCCGGTCCAATCAGCCCGAAGGTGGTGATTACCTGCCTCCCGGCATAGCCATACTGCTGCTTGAGCTGCTCCCGGTCCTTGGGCTGAAACACGGGAACCCCGTGGTGAATGATGCAGATCTTTTCCGGAGGCACTGCATGCACTACTTCCAGCAATTGCGCCGAGCGCTTGGTCATGCAGACGACTGCAGCCGCTTTCCGGGACAGCTGATCCAGGATCGCCTTTTGGCCGGTCGAGGGATGGGGCAAGATCGTATGCATCACCAGCATGTATGGTTTGGCCAGGCTGCCGGTGAAGTCCAGCACGTACTCCCCGTCCGCTCCTCCAAAGATGCCGTACTCATGCTGGATAATCACCAGCTCGATCTCTGGAGATTGATTGATCTGCCTGGCGGTCTTGACGTAGTCTCTTTTTATATTCTGCCGGATCTCATACGCAACCTCTTCGGGGTAGTCATATGTATACTCAGTGTCCGAAACAGCCGCTATCTTCATACTCACGCCAACCCTGGCCAGGTTGTCCCTCAGGTCTTTGGAAAAAGTGGCAATTCCGCACTGCTTTGGCGGGTACGTGCCCAAATTGATAATAGACATTGCTAATACCTCCTTCTACAAGATCGTTCATGACAAGATCGTTCATGACGACACCGATAGTGCGACAGACAGCCGGGATGCCGTACTCTCGTCAGTAGGTTTCCAAAATACAACATAATGTATTAATGAGATATTTTCCAACTGTGGGCTACTCAAAAGGACGGCCGTGTGGCTTGCAGATGGATGATAGTAGCTTTCAAGCTTTTGGTTAATTATAGCACATTTATTGCAAATAGTCTATCGATTAGCTGCCGTTTACATTATATGATATTTATTACCAGTTACAGGCACCTGATCAGCGACCAGAGCGGCCTGCTACAAGCCGGCTTTCCAAATCAATCCACGTATAGAGGCCGGGGGTATGCTCCCAGGGGGGGGTCAGGATGGGCTGCCTGTGAGGAGAATGACCAGCGTGGTCAGGGTATTCCAGGTGCTATGCGCCGCAATCGCCGGATATAGCGACCGGGTCTTTTCGCAGGAAAAGGCAAAAAAAGCGCCACCGAGAGCAATCGGGAGAAATCGCGCCAGATCGTAATGAAGGGCGCCGAAAAAACAGGAGACGATCAGCATCGCCGGCCAGACACCAAGACGACTGCGTAAGACCGGGTAGACGAAGCCTCGAAAGAACAACTCCTCGCTCAAGGGCGCCAGCACACAGGACATCAGCAGTGAACCAAGCTGCGCCCGCCAACCATTCGTCCTGCCGATCAGGTAGGCCACCTCCTGAGGGGGTAGCGGCTGATGCCAGAGGGAGTTGATCAGAGTCATGGCGACCACGATAAAGATAAAAACGGCAACTCCGCCCAGGATTCCGTAGAGCCAGACCGACCGCCAGTTAAAATTCTGCAGGCCGAGCAGTCTGAAAGGATGGCTGCCCCTGAGGCGAACGGCGCCCAGTACCAGGCCGATCATCAACAGGGTCTGCACCAGACTCAACAGGAGCAGCAGGGACAGGGCGCCATTGCTGTAACCGGGGAAAAGAGCCGTTGCCAGGGCGGTCAACCGGTAGGAGCCAAACCAGCGCAGGGAGAAAAGCAGCACAAAGACCAGGATGATCACCAGCAGCACCTCGAACACGCCCCATGGGGGCCGCTCAGCTGGCCATCCCTGGCCCCAGTAGCTCCGGAAGTCTCGCCAACTCCGATCCGTCATCACTCACCCGCTTTCAAAAGTGGACGCGAGAACCGTCCCCGTGTCCACGACGGCCTTAGCAGATGCGGGGCAGGGGCTCTCCCTCGAGCATGGCCATGATCCGGGTGGCTCCCAGTTCGGTCTCCAAGAGCACCAGCCTCCGATCCGATCCTGTGACTCTTCCGACAGCCACGGCGCCCTGCCCCTCCGGCAGGTTGCGCATCGCCTCCAACACCTTGTCAGCGGCTTCGGGCGCCACGATCACGATCACTTTCCCCTCGTTGGCCAGGTACAGCGGGTCCAGTCCCAGCATCTCGCAGGCTCCGACCACTTCCCGGCGCAGCGGAATCAACGTCTCCTGCACCAGAATACCCTGCTCACCCTGAGTTGCCAGCTCATTCAGGGTGGTGGCCAGACCGCCCCGGGTCGGATCGCGCATGCACCTGACCGCCTCTCCCCCGGCCTCCATGACTGCAGAGGTGATCCGGTTCAGGGGGGTGCAGTCGCTGATGACCGGAGTGGTGAAGGCCAATCCCTCCCGCTGGGCAAGAATGGTCAGGCCGTGGTCTCCCAGGGTACCGCTGACCAGCACCAGATCACCCGGCTGGATCCGGCGCGGCGACAGGTCGCGCCCGGACGGAACGACCCCGATGCCGGCGGTGTTGATGAAGATCTTGTCGGCGGCGCCCCGGCCTACCACCTTGGTGTCCCCGGTGACCACCCGTACTCCGGCGGTACTGGCCGCCGCCTGCATGGAGTTGACGATCCGCTGCAGGTCGGCCAGAGGAAAGCCCTCCTCGATGATGAAGGCAGAGCTGAGATAGAGCGGCACCGCTCCGCTTACAGCCAGGTCGTTGACCGTTCCGCAGACAGCCAGCTTGCCGATGTCGCCGCCCGGAAAGAAGATCGGGTCGACCACGAAGGAGTCGGTGGTAAAGGCCACCCGCCCCTGCCCCAGGTCCAGGATGGCAGCATCCAACATCTCATCCAGGATCGGATTGTGCAGGGCATCCTGAAATACGGTCCTGATCAGCTGGTTGGTAAGGGTCCCACCACTGCCATGGCCGAGCAGGATCACCTGGTCTTGCTGTGTCTTGCTCATACAGTTCCACCAACCTTCTGGGCTCCGTAGCGGTAATAGGCGGCGCAGGAACCCTCGGTAGAGACCATGCAGGGGCCTACCGGTTTCATGGGGGTGCAGGCTTTGCCAAACAGGGCGCACTCATAGGGCAGTTTCAACCCCTTCAGCACCTGGCCACAGGAGCAGTTCTTCACCCGCTTGCCAGGGGTGACAGTGATCGGAAAGCGTTTCTGGGCATCCAGCTGGGCAAATTCATCCCGCAGCACCAGCCCGCTGCCAGGCACCTCCCCGATCCCGCGCCAGAGCGCATTCACAGGAGTAAAGTACTTATTGATAAAGGCACGGGCCACCGGGTTCCCCTCCGGGCGCACTGCCCGCTTGTACTGGATCTCCACCGCCGGGCGGCCCTGGTTGTACTGGTTTAAAATCATCAGCAGGGCCTCCATGATGTCGATCGCCTCAAACCCGGTCACCACGCACGGCTTGCCGTATTGCTCGGCAATAAAACGAAAGGGCTCCGTCCCCAGGATGGTACAGACGTGCCCGGGGTTGATGAAGGCATCCAGTTTGACCTCCGGATCTGTCAGCAGGGCTTCCATCACCGGTGGCACCAACTTGTGCAGGGAGAAGATGGAGAAGTTCTGCAGTCCTTGCTGCACTGCCTGCTCGACGGCAACTGCGATGGTCGGGATGGTGGTTTCAAAACCAACCGCCAGGAATACGACCTGCTTGTCCGGGTGCTCCGCTGCCAGGGCCACGGCATCGGTGGGAGAATAGACAACCCTGACGTCAGCTCCCCGGCTTTTGGCCTCCAGCAGGCTGCTCTGAGTACCCGGGACACGCATCATGTCCCCGAAGGTGGCCATGATGATCTCTGGCTGGCGCGCCAGAGCGATCACGATATCCAGGTCCAGGTCATCGGTCACGCAGACCGGGCAACCGGGGCCTGAGATCAGGCGGATGTTCTTCGGCAGCAGATCACGCAACCCACTCCTGGCGATGGCAACAGTGTGCGTGCCACACACCTCCATGGCCGACAGCGGCCTGACCGCCTCCTCCCGCAACCGGTCCAACAGGTGCTGGGCATAGTCTTTATTTTTGTAGGGCTGCATAAGCGACCTCCCATGCGTCGAATATCTCTTCGGCTGCTTGTTCGTCCATTACCTGGATGGCAAATCCTGCATGGAGCAGCACATAATCACCGACCTTGGCCTCCGGGGTCAACGTGATGTTGACCTCCTTGGTGTTGCCACCCACGTCGATCTCCGCGGTATGGCCCTTAATGCTCAAGATCATGGACGGTATGGCTAGGCACATTTTCTCTGATCACCTCGCTCGCGATATAGACTTGTCCGAGGGAGACTCCCCCGTCATTGGTGGGAACCTTGCGATGGTACCATACATGAAAGCCTGCCTCTGCCAACCTCTGGCGCAGCAGGCGAAACAGCAGCCTGTTCTGGAACGTGCCCCCGCTTAGGGCCACAGCGCCCAGGCCGGTGTCATCCCGCAGTTTCTGGAGCACCTCTGTGATCATAACCGCCACGGTCAGATGAAACCTGCCGGCACTGACGCTGGTCGGTGTGCCTCGCTCCAGGTCCCTCACAATTCCTTCGAAGATCCCCCGGGTACCCAATTGATAGGGCCGGTTGTGGTAGTTGAACTCATATTCGTACCAGTCCTGCACCTCCGGGTCCGCCACTGTTTCCATCTCGATGGCCGCCTGCCCCTCGTATTGCACCCGGGTACAGATCCCCAGCAGGGCGGAGACGGCATCGAACAGCCGACCGCAACTAGAGGTGGGCACGGTATTGAATCTATTCTCCAACTGGCGCACCAAAACCTGCTGCTCCTCGCTCCCGAGGGTGGGCAGGTACTGGCGACCCCGCCTCAGGCCAGGGGCGCCAAAATGCTCGTAGAGGCAGGTCAGGGCCATCCGTGCCGGATGCTTGATGGTGATCTCACCGGGCAACGGCATGTAGGCCAGGTGAGCCATGCGCTCAAGTCTGGCGGGGGTTCCCGCAAAGAACTCAAAGCCCCAGATGGCCCCATCGGTGCCATAGCCGGTGCCGTCGCAGACCACGCCCAGGGCCGGTGCGGTCACCAGGTTTTCCGCCAGGCAACTGGCCATGTGGGCGTGATGGTGCTGTACTCCGATCTTGGTCAGTCCCTCCTGGGACTTCGCCCAGCGAGTGGCCATATAGTCCGGGTGCAGGTCGTAGGCAATGATCTCCGGCTTGACGTCCAGCATCGTTTCAAAGCGCGGTATGGAATATAGGAACTGTTGATAGTTGCCATAATGGTTCAGGTCGCCCAAGTGCTGGCTGAGATAGGCGCCCTTGCCCCTGGTCAGGCAGAAGGTGCTCTTCAGCTCGCCCCCACAGCCCAGAATCACCGGCATTTGGAGGTTCGAAGTGGGTGCCCGTTTTAACGGGCGCGGTTCGAGGTTCGACTTGTTGGCATTGGCTCTGCCAATGCCTTCGTTTCTGACTTCCGACTTCCTGCTTCCGACTTCTGATATCGGCAGGTCGACCGGCAGCGGCACATAGCCCCGGGCGCGCCGGGATAGCCGGGCCTCCCCGTCCACTACCGTAACCACCGAGTCGTCGCAGCGGTTGTAGATCTGGCGATTGTGCAGCAAAAAGTAATCGGCGATCCCCCGCAGTTTTACCAGGGCCTCGTCATTGTCGATGATCAGTGGGTCGTCGCTGATGTTGGCGCTGGTGGCGATCAGGATCTCCAGGCCTTTCTCGAAGAGCAGGTGATGCAGCGGCGTATAGGGCAGCATCACTCCCAGGGTGCTGATCCCCGGGGCTATCTCCGGAGGCAGGTCGTCCTGCCGCTTCCGGTCCAGGATCATGATCGGGTGGGCCGGGCTCTCCAGGAGGGCGGCCTCCTCGGGGGATACATGGCAATATTGCTCGACAACCGCCAGGTCCCGGCACATCGCCGCAAAGGGTTTGAACTCCCTGATTTTGCGCCGGCGCAAGTTGGCCACCGCCTCCCGGCAGCGGGCGTCACAGATCAGGTGAAAGCCTCCCAGGCCCTTGACCGCCAGGATATGGCCGGACTTTAAAAACTCGTGCCCGAGCCCCGGATAGACCCGGCCCTCGAGGTCTCGCAGCGTGACCTGCGGGCCGCAGTCCGGACAGGCGTTTGGCTGGGCGTGAAAGCGCCGGTTCAGGGGGTCCTCAAACTCGTGAGCGCAGACCGGGCACATGGGGAAATCCCGCATCGTTGTCTTGATGCGGTCATAGGGAACATCCATGATGATCGTGAACCGGGGGCCGCAGTTGGTGCAGTTGGTGAAGGGATACTGGTAACGCCGGTCGTTCTTGTCTTTGATCTCCCGGAAGCAGTCCTCGCAAACCGCTACATCCGGCGAGATCATCACGTCCCGGCGGTCGCTGGCCTCGCTGTGTTTAATGAAGAAGTGGTCGAATCCCTGGACCTCCCGCAGCATGATCCGTTGGTCGACGATCATGGCCAGCTTCGGGGGTTTGCTGATCACCGCCTCATAAAAAGCCAGTACCGTCTCTTCCGGGGCCTCCGCCCAGATAGTGACACCCTCGGAGGAGTTCAGCACCCAGCCTAGGATCCCGTATTCCATGGCCAGACGAAAAACAAAGGGGCGAAATCCAACTCCCTGGACAACCCCTTCGATCTTGATTTCACGGGCGACAGTTTCCATGACACCCTCTCCCCGTATTCGGCGCTGAAATCTGGTGCCGTTCAACTGACAAACCGATCTTAACATAAAGAGCATCAAGGGACAAGGGTCTGTAAATCCTCATCCCGGTGGAAAACACTGCGCCGTGCGGCGCGGTCAAGATCCCAGGTCCCGGTATCGATCCAGGTAGTTGACGACAGCAAGGATGTAGGCCCCGTGCGACCAGGTCAGCGGCGCCACCGAGAGGGGCTGGCCAGAGTATGGGTGAATCTGCTCCGGCAGGATGCCGCTCTCCATCCGATGGTCGGCCACCCATTCCAGCAGCCCCCGGGCAGAGGCCAGCTCTTCCCGGTTCCGGGCCTTGGCAGTGTACCATTCGCCGAGCCAGATGGTAGTCAGAAACCAGGGGTTGCCAGGCACCTTTGCCGAGTCCTCACTCTGGCGGAAATACCAGTCGCCGGTGTAGCGAGCCAGTCCGCCCACCCGTGTTTCAACCCACAAGCCGGCCTGAACCGCCTCCATGGTGCGCACCACCCGGGGGTCATCCGCGGTAAAGGCGCCAGAGGAGAATAAACCGTACAAACTGGCATCAAGGGTCTGGTCTGGCACCAGTTCGTCTCCCTCGATGTAGACGCCGCGCAGGAACCGGTCGAGGCTGCTGCTGTACAGAAGCTGTTCCATGCCCTCCCGCACCTCCTGGGCCGCCTGGCGGTAGGCAGAGCTGGAGCGGAGATCACCAAACAGGTCCGCAAAATTGGCCGCCGCTGTCAGTCCGGCGTAGACCGAGGCGGAGGTGAAGCTGAACACACCCCGGCGTTCCTCCCAGAGGTCATAGCTCTCCAGGGGCAGCTTCCAAACCGGATGGCGGTAACGCTCCAGAAAATTGGCCGCCTTCCGGATCATGCCATGATAGAAAGACTCCATCTCTTCATAGTCCCGGTAGAGACTGTAGTGATGCCACATGGCATGGATGACCAGGGCGGTTTCATCCTCCTGGATCGGCAGTTGCGGCTCACCGTTGCGTACCCAGGGGAGCCAGCTCGATCCCAGGGTGCCATCGGCGTTATATTTATGAAAGTAATAGCCTCCCTCTGAGATAATCTGAACGCACATCCTGAAGAATTGCAGTGTAATCTCCGGATATCCGGCCTTGTCCAGGCCGATGGCAATCATGGCCCCGTCCCGGGGCCACATATAGCTGTAATGATCCCGGGCAGTCATCAGGATGTCGGTGTCGTTGGCGGCCAGGATTGCCCCCCGGTTGTCGCACTGGGTGCGCACCACCAATAAACTGCGCTTGAACAGATCGCTGACTTTGGACGGCAGATCGGCGAAATCCCAATCCCGCTTGTGCACCCAATGGCGCCAGTAGCTGACCGTCTCTTCGAGCAACACTGACGGCGCCCGTTCGAGCGCTAGATAGTTTAGATCCTTTGCCTCCTGAAAGTTCTCTCCCATGGCGATCCAGTACCATAGGCTGTCCCCTGCGCCCGGTTCCAGGTGCATTTCAAAACTGATGGAACTGTCCACGGAACCGTGGGCGATCGGATTGCCCTCCAGCCACCCGTCCTCGGCATCCCTCCAGGTTCCCTCGGCCGTTCCGAATCGCTTCAAACCGGTGGCGTACTGGAAGATTCCCCTGCCCTGCGCCAGACCGTTGATCAGGAAGTAACGGTTACGTTTATAGTGGTAGATCACCTGCAGGGTAGGATCGTACAGGGCGGTGTCTCCTACGTCAAAGCCACCGAGGGAAAAATCGTGGTTGAAGAAGATCCGGATTATCCGCGGCCTGTTTTCCAAATTGGTCAACTGCAACCGGCGTAGAAAAAGATTGTGGCGGTAATGCACCGCATCCTGCAACTGTACGGTCAACCCCAGGGCAAAATTGCGGGCCTGTACCGAGGTGGCCAGAGTATCCTCCTGGTAACCGAGATTCTTGTCCCAGACTCCCTCATCCATCCAGGAAAAGCAGCCGTCCTCCCAGAACCCGATGCTGCAGCGGTGACCGGCGATATGATTATCCATGCCTACTATAGGAAAATAAAGGTCTCGCATGTTCACGCCATGATCAAAATTGATCAGGACGTTCCCGTTGCCTACGACCAGATCCCTTGGCATCGCATAGCGCTCCCGTTGATCATAATCTTAAGAAATAATCAAACTGGGCTTTGGACATAATACAACAGTGCCAGATTGCCGCATGTCGTTAATCTTTCCGGTCAGCACCAAATTTAATCTTGATCAGCGCCGGATAGGGGTACTCGACTCGAAAGGAGGGAGCAGATCATGGCCGTGATCGATCTGTTGTTGCTTGTAGCAATTGGATCGGTGCTGGCAATTATCGTCGCAGGAGGCTACGTATTCATATTTAGAAAGCAGTTCTCTTTTTTAAAACGGCCTTACCCCCAAACGGGGGAGCGGCTATCTAAGCACCTGCCCATGCCACTGCAACCCACCCAGAGGGAACCCGACGCCGCGCCCGGCGAGCCCGGCGGGGCTGAAAGCAAGCCTGCAACATCAGAGGCCGAAGGCTGGAGGCCGGAGGCCGGAGTTCTGCTTCAAAATTCCAGCACGGATGCTCAAGCCGCACTACTTGAGGAGGCCTCTGAGGAGTTTACTCATGTCTTGCCCCGGCCGGCAGCTGCCCACAAACCGGAGACAGCCAGCGCCAGTGTCATGACCAGTCAGAACACGCAT
This sequence comes from Thermacetogeniaceae bacterium, assembly GCA_050010575.1. GTDB lineage: Bacteria > Bacillota > DSM-12270 > Thermacetogeniales > Thermacetogeniaceae > Palsa-1188. Next base: position 10,550 of record JBEKKU010000067.1, read on the forward strand.
GGCATTCCAGCATCCTACGGTGATTGCCAGATCGCCGCCCTGCCCCGGGACCCGAACTGGCTGTTCGTTTACTGGGAGATCAATGAGGCCAAGCGAGAGGAGATTGCCCGCCACTTCGGCCACTGGGACTGGGATCAGTCCCGGCCGGTGTTACGGGTCTATGACACGACCAACCTCTATTTTTTTGACAGCAGGCAGCAGATGGAGATCGCCATCAACGATTATGCCAATAACTGGTACATCCGCACCGGGCAGCCCAACAGAACCTTCTGCGTGGAACTGGGCCGGATCCGCCCTGATGGGTCATACATCTTCCTGGCCCGTTCCAACTTCGTGAGCACTCCCCGGGACCAGATCTCCGACGTGATTGACGAGGAATGGCTGCTGCTCCCGGAATACACAGCCAGGCTCTATGCGCGGATCGACGGCATCTATCCCGGTCCCAGCTCACCAGGCCTGTCAGGCCCCGGCGCACAGATCAGTTCGCCGATGAATTGGTAGGAAGATCAGACTTCTTGCAACTGTCATCTGAAAGGAGATCGGTTTCTTAATGGCCCAGGGTTACCTAGCAATGGTCTTACACGCCCACCTGCCCTATGTACGCCACCCGGAGCACGAGCACTTCCTGGAGGAGAGATGGTTTCAAGAAGCGGTCACCGAAACCTACCTGCCCCTGCTCTGGGTTTTTGAGAGACTGCTGGAAGACAACGTGGACTTCCGGATCACCTTCAATCTCTCCCCCACCCTCATCGCCATGTTTAACGACGAACTCCTGAGGCAGCGCTACGTGCGCCACCTGGAGATGCTGCGCGAGCTGGCCGAGCGGGAGGTGGAACGTACCAGGAACCAGCCGGAGTTTCAGGGCACCGCCTTGATGTACCGGGATCTGGTCTCCCGGGCGCATTACCTGTTTACGGAAAAATACCACTGGGATCTAACCGGCGCCTTCAGGCGCCTTCAGGATTCCGGCCGGGTGGAGATCATCACCACCGGGGCGACCCACGGCTATTTCCCGCTGCTGGGAGTGCAGCGGGAGGCGGTATACGCCCAGGTGGCCGTAGCGGCGCAGTTTTACGAGCGCAATTTCGGACGTCCCCCATCAGGATTCTGGCTGCCGGAATGCGGCTACCACCCTGGCGATGACCAGATCCTGAGAAGGTTTGGCATCAAATACTTCTTCGTGGAAAGCCACGGGCTGCTGCACGCTTCGCCACGGCCCAAATACGGCTACTACGCTCCTGTCTATACCCCGGCAGGGGTGGCCGCCTTCGGCAGGGATATGGAATCATCCAAACAGGTCTGGAGCGCCAAGGAGGGCTACCCCGGTGATTTCGACTACCGGGATTTCTACCGGGACATCGGCTTTGATTTCGGCCTGGACTATATCGGACGCTATCTTCCTGAAGGCCATATCAGATCGCATACCGGGTTCAAATACCACCGGATCACCGGCCTGTCTGACTACAAGGAGCCTTACGTCCGGCAATACGCCATGGAAAAAGCCGCCCTGCACGCCGGCAACTTCATGTTCAACCGGGGGAAGCAGATCGAATGGCTGGCCGCCATCTTCGACCGCCAGCCGGTAGTAGTGGCGCCATATGACGCTGAACTGTTCGGGCACTGGTGGTTCGAGGGGCCCCAGTGGCTGGATTACCTGTGCCGCAAGATCCACTTTGATCAACGGACCTTCGACATGATCACCCCCAGCGAATAC
>JBEKKU010000068.1:0-12253 GCA_050010575.1 Thermacetogeniaceae bacterium
GGCCAGCCAGCCGGCTCCATCCGTATTGTAGCCGGTGAGGCGCCCAGCACGGTTGACGATGGTGTTCACCGCCCCGATCAGGGCGGCGGTCCGGTCGATCTCGTCCAGGTAGGCCAGTACCCGCTGCTTGTGGGGGATGGTAACGTTGACTCCACCCAGACCGAGAGCGCGCACGGCAGCCACAGCGGCCTGCAGATCGGCAGCGGCTACCGGGAAGGGAACGTAGCAGCAGTCCAGCCGGTGGGCGGTAAACGCCCTGTTATGCATCTGCGGCGATAGCGAATGGGCCACCGGATCACCGATAATCCCGTAAACCCTGGTACGGCCCGTAATCAAGCTCTTGCTCCCTACCGGCTCTCGTTCCATGTATCAATTCCCTCCATCAATTAATACACCCTGCTGTTGCCTGTATTATGTCAACTTGAGCAGCTTGAGAAAAAAGGCCTCTACCAGGCGCATCAATCGCGTCCCGAAAAACTCCCTGCTGCTGATCGGGGTCACCAGGATGGTCAGCAAGCCCATCCGGTTGCCCCCCAGGATATCCGTGAACAGCTGGTCGCCGATCACCGCCGTCTGCCCGGCGGTCGTCTCCATGATCTCCATCGCCCGCCTGAAGCTGTGGCGCCTCGGCTTCTGGGCCCTGGCGACGAAGGGTATGCCCGCCTTATCCGCCACCTCCCGGGCACGCCGGGGCGAGTTGTTGGAAACCAGACAGACCCGGATGCCCTCCTGCGCCGCCTGCGCCAACCAGATGGCAGCAACGTCTGAAAGCAGGGGGCTGCGCCATTCCGTGAGGGTGTTGTCGATGTCGATGATGATACCCCGGATGCCCAGTCCGGATAGCTCCGGCAGGGGCACCTCCAGCAGGGAGCCATAGGCATAGGCGGGCCTTAACAGGTCGAGGCTGATCATTCTCCCCACGCCGCGCACCTGTCCTCTCCAAGTGATACCCGGCGGCTGATCCGGCTCCCCATCTCCTGTTCTATAGCACCGATGATCTGCGCCTTCCCCACCCCCCAGCGGGGGGCCAGCAGCAGCCCGTCGTCCAGCACCTCCCCCAGCAACCGGTGAATAATGATATCGGGGCGCAGCCTCTCCAAGAAGTCACAGACCAGTTGCAGGTACTGCTCCAGTTCCAGCGGCGGCGCCTGCCCCCGGCGATACATCTCCGCCAGCGGAGTGCCCTCGATGATCTGCAGGTGATGGATCTTCACGCCTTGTATCGCCTGGCTGCTGAGAAAGTCCGCCGTCTCCAACATCTCCCGGCGCCCCTCGCCGGGCAGGCCCAGGATCACGTGAGCGCAGACGTAAAACCCCCGGTCGCGGCTCCGGGCCACCACATCTTCAAAATCGGCCCGGGTGTGTCCCCGATTGATCACGGCCAGGGTGCGGTCATGTGCTGACTGCAGCCCCAGTTCCAGCCACAGGTGCCATTGCCGGGCATAATCCGCCAGCATGTCCACCACCGGCGCAGGCACACAATCAGGGCGTGTGGCGATGCACAGCCCGACGACGTCAGGTTCGGCCAGGGCCGTATCATAGAGGGCCCGCAACCTGGCAAGCGGGGCATAGGTGTTCGTGTATGATTGGAAATAAACCAGGAATTTGTGCCGGGCTGAGCCCTTAATCGCCGCCTTGCCGGCCCTGATCTGGTCTGACAACAGCCTCAATGGTTCTCGCAGCGCCGGGCTGAAACTCGAATTACAGCAAAAGCTGCAACCCTCCCGCCCCACCCGGCCATCCCGGTTGGGGCAGTCAAAGCCGGCGTGCACCGGAATTTTGATGACACGGCACCCGAAACGCTCCCGTAAAAAATCGCCCAGAGAATAGTAAGGTCGCTGCAACTCATCCACGCCCGCTGCTTATTGACTCATTTATGCTCAATACCTTAGCATATCGCCCCACATTTGGCAATCCTGAGGCAGACTTGACCATCCTAGTTCCCCTCGGAAAGCTCCATCAGCAGTCTCCTGATCGCCCGCTTCTCCAGCCGCGACACGTAGCTCCTGGATATTCCCAGCAGCCGGGCGATCTCCCGCTGGGTCTGGCGCAGTCCACCGAACAGGCCGTAACGCAGCTCCAGCACCCTGCGCTCCCGTTTGTTCAGGTTTTTCACCTTTTCCAGGAGGCGCCGCTCCTCGAAGTAGTTTTCCACGATCTCGGAGACGGCCTCCGAATTGGTCCCCAGCACGTCGAGCAGGGTCACCTCGTTCCCCTCCTTGTCCGTCCCGATCGGATCATAGAGCGACACCTCGCCCTTGTTCTTTTTGGAAGCGCGCAGGAACATCAGGATCTCGTTCTCGATGCACCTGGAGGCGTATGTGGCCAGCTTGGTGCCCTTATCCAGGTTGAAGGTGTTGATCGCCTTGATCAGCCCGATGGTGCCGATGGAGATCAGGTCGTCGATACCCTCTCCGGTAGCGTCAAACTTCTTGATGATATGGGCTACCAGGCGCAGATTGTGCTCGATCAGGATATTGCGGGCTTCTTCGTCTCCTTGTTTGAAACGCTGTAGGCACTGGGATTCTTCCTGCTCGGAAAGCGGCTGGGGAAACGCATTGTTGCTGATATAGCCGGATAAAAAGACAAGCCCCTGAAGAAAAGAAATAGCTGTTGCAAGGAACAGCTGTGGAAGCACGTCAATCCCCTCCGGATTTTTACGTCACCGTTAAATCATATGGGGATTGACGATATTTGGTGCCTGTCTCACTTTTACTGATTACTACATATTTGGGCGAAACAAAGGTCGGTTTGGTATACCCGCCAAGTTCATAGCAAAGGAGCTATCATGCGGTACCATTCAAAATCTGACTATAATTGAACAGAACAATAGCCCTTTGCCTCTTCTGGCGTTAAGGCCCTTTTTATAACCACCGAGAGTTCCTTGCTTAAATCAACTGTTTCTCCTGTCTCCAACATTGTAATTACAGGGCGGCACGGCAAATTCTGGTTAATAGCGGTTACGAGCCCCACTTTTCCGCCATTGAGACGCACCAACGTTTCAAGGGGGTAGGGGTAGACGCAAACTGCAAAGAGTTTAACCAGTGAGAACCGTCCTTGTGCCTTAACGTTAGTTGTTACAATAGGGGGGGGATAACAGCAGAGTTGCCTGTCGCCTGCTACTGGGCAAACTGGCGCGTCGCCATCTGGTGCTGTCCGAAGGTGGTGCTGAAGACATGAGAGCCGTCGCCTTTGGCCACAAAATAGTAGTAGTTGGAATTGGCGGGGTAGAGCACCGCCCTGATCGAGGCCAGGCCAGGGTTGCTGATGGGGCCGGGGGGCAGGCCATCGTGCAGGTAGGTGTTATACGGCGACGGGATCCGTACATCCTGGTTGGTCAATTTCTCCTTGGGCTTGCCTAGCACGTACTGGACCGTGGCACATGACTCCAGGCGCATCCCGTGCTTCAACCGGTTCAAGAAGACGGAAGCGATGATCGGGCGCTCCGACTCCAGCTTGGCCTCTCGCTCCACGATCGAGGCCAGAATGACCACCTGCCTCACGCTCAGGCCCTCTTGCAAGGCGCGTTGCTGCAGGTCCGGCGTGAACGCCGTCTCGAAGCGCTCCAGCATCGTCTGCTGAATCTCGCTGGCGGTGAAATCCGCGTATAGATCGTAGGTGGCCGGAAAGAGAAACCCCTCCAGGCGCTTCGGGCCGGCAGGCGCATCCTTCAAGAACGGGTAGGCAAACTGCTCCGTCTTCAGCGCAGCCTGCCAACCATCGTTCGTCACGATCCCCTTGCTGACCAGCAACCTGGCGATCTGGTCGTCGGTGTAGCCCTCTGGAATGGCCACCCGGTAGCGGAGCACCTCGCCACCAACTATGCGCCTCAGAATCTCTTTCATGGACAGGGTATTGGTGATCCGGTAGGAGCCCGCCTTGATCTGCGTTTCCACTCCTGTCAGACGGGCGTAAAGCACAAATAAGGTACTGCTGGCGATCATATTCTCGCCCTGCAGCGTATCCCCGAGTTCCCTCAGCGACTCGCCCTTCTTGATGCTGATGACGGATGTCTTGGTGTTATGGGTGAGCACACCGACCGGGATGGTCAGGCGATCCACATAGAGCTGCGCCCCGATCCAGAGGCAGCCTACTACAAATAAAATGGCCCCCCAATGGACCGGGTTGAAAGGATCGAACCAACCTTTAGGTTTAGCCATCCCGCCTCCGGCTTTCTGCTTTCCAGTATAACTTCATTATACCTTCAGCCAGCGCCGCAAAACAATCCCTATCTGATCATCGAGTTGTCACTGCACCGGGACTGGTGTCCCGGATTCGGGTGTGCTGCTATTTGCAGGGGCAGGCGGCGCCGGAACTGCAGTATCGGGGGCCACAGCCTGCGGTTTCTGGTCACCGGGTGGCGGTGTCTCGGGCACCGGCATCGTTCCTACGTGGACTATCTCGTCTACTGGAGCGTAAACATCATTCGAGAGTAATGTCCTCACCCCGTTGATTACCCTGAAGGCCCGCGCCTGATAACCCTGGACGCCCTTTGTTTCCACCAGGGTCTTGCCCTGGGCAATGGAGGGGTCGTCCTGGTTGACCACCTTGAAGTCCAGCACCTTGTCCACCACCGAGTCCAGGCTAATCTTCTTCTTCTCGGCAGTGTTGCCCAGGATCGCTATGGTCAGCCCCCCGCCCCTCGCCCGGGTCTTGATGTACAGGTAACCGCTGGTATTGTTGCGAAATTGCAGGTCGTAATAGCCATAGGCGACGGTGGCGTCCAGGCCCAGCGGCACGTAAGCCACCGGCAGGGAATGATTGCTGCGCTCGACTATTTCCAGCCCCGATAGCAGGACCGAGTTATATAGGGTTGAGGAAACCTGGCAAACGCCTCCGCCAATTCCCGGTGTGAACTTATTATGCTCGATGATCAGGGCTTCCTTGTAGCCGGTCTCCTCGCTGCGGGGCCCAACTATGCGGTTGAAGGAGAAGACCTCTCCAGGCTTGATCAGGTTGTTATCCAGGGCATCCGCCGCCACACAGACGTTATAGGACCGGTTCACGTTGGAGGGATCGTAGTATGTGGTGTAGGCTGCGAGCAACCCGGCGACCTTCATGGCCAGCACATCCTGGGTAGTCACCTGGGGCTGCTGGTCCTCCAGGTGCAGTGACAGCGCTCCGTTAAAGGGGTAGCTGCTCTGCTCCAGGGCCTTAGTGGAGGCGTCGAGGTCGAGCACCTTGCCGGGTTTGCCCTCGATTACCTTGACCCCATAGTCATCGCTCACAACCAGGTGGGCATTTTGCGGAGGGGAATACAGGTCTTTGGCCAAGGACTGCATCGCAGACCTGGCCTTATTGGCATCAAGAGAGGCCTTGAGCGGGAGGTCAGTATTGGCATTGAAAGCCTGCCAGAGATCCCGTGCCTGTTTCCAGGCGGGCCCGCTCCTGCCTATCATCAGGGCCAGATACGCATTTTCGTTGGGGTTAACGGTAAACCCCAGATCTCTCCTGGATATCTGCCAGGCATGCTCCCCTAAAACCAGTTTCACCTTAGAGGCGAGAAACTCATCCCTGACCTGATCCAGTTTCTGTTCCGCCTCTTGCTCTGTCAAGCCCCCGAGCCCGATCCCATCGATCCGTACGCCCGGGTAAATGCGTCCCTGCCAGGTCCGGTTCCACATAAAAGCACCGACCAGGGCAATTCCGACCACCAGTACGGCCAAAACAAAAAACAACCTGGCGAACAGCCTCCTGGACAAGGGAGTCCCTTCTTCCACGCCTCATGTTTTACATTAATTTATACTCCTGATGGATGCTATTGATTACAGTAAATATAGCCGCTCTTAAACCTCATCCTCTTCGGCCATTTCCTGCCAGGCATCGGCAACCTTTTCCCATTCCTCATCGTCCTCGATATCAAAAAGGACCTCATTGCCTTCATCGTCGATGCCAAACCTCAGGATGATCGCCTCATCCTCGTCTACGGGCTGCAGTATAGCATACTCCTTGTCGTTGACAGTGATCGTATCGACGAGGTTGAACTCGTGTTCTTTACCTTCGTCATCCGTGAGCACGATGACCTCGTCCTCTTCAAAATCCATTCCCAACACCTCCACCATTTTTTTGAACTAACTCAATTTTACCCTAGTAGTGCAATAATATACCATTTTAAGCCTGTCATGGCTGTCTACCGAAAGCTTCAGAGCTTGCCTTGCCACCTGTTCAAATAACCCCCCAGGATCCAGCAGGCAGCAACCTGATCGATCACCCGGCGCCGGCGGTTTCTGCGCATACCCCCCTCCAGCAAAGATTTTTCGGCGGCCACGGTGGACAGTCGCTCGTCCCAAAACACCACGGTCACACCCAGATTTTTGGCCAATCTCTTACCGTAGGCCTGGCACTCCTCGCCGGCCTGCCCCAGTTGGCCGGATATATCGAGCGGCAGTCCGACGACGATCTCTTCCACACCATACGACTGCACCAATTCCCGCAAGGCTGCACAGTCATCCGCAAAAGAGCCGCGTTGCAGAGTGGTCAGAGCCTGGGCGGTGAATCCCAACTCGTCGCTGATGGCCACCCCGATCCTTTTCTTACCCAGATCGAGCCCGATAATCCTCATCATTCACTCCACATCTTCCAGTCTTAGTAAACCTTGATGCAAAAATATGGACAGACTCCCGCACAGTAACCGCAGAGCACGCAGGAGCATTCCTGCACTTGAATCTTGCCATTGTCGCCCAACGACAGCGCCTCTTGCGGGCAGACCTCTGCACACTGGCCGCATCCCTCACACCAGTCTTCGATGTGCAGGCTCCGGTCCTGGCGAGCAGCGGCTACTTGCAACTCCTCTGCAATCGGGAGGCCGCTGGCCAGCCTGACGTTAAAATCGATCTCCGCCCGGGTCTGCATACCCACGGCCACAGCTGCCGCACATTCCTGGTGGAAAGCGTAATTCAGGGCTTGCTCTGCCTGATGCAGCAGGTGACCGCCTCCCAGGGCTTTCATCAGATAGATCCCTTTTCCCTGGCTCCAGGCGCTCCTGATCGCCATCAGCATCGTCTCCCGGGAGCCGTCATGAATACCCAGACCCCTGATGTTGAACAGCGGGTGCACCACGTCAATCTCAGGCCTGTCCAGCACCGCCTGCACTCCCGCCACCGTATGGGTAGAGAGTCCGACAGCCCTGACAATCCCCTTGGCCTTGGCCTCTATAAGCCTCTCCAGGGCCTGGTGATGGCCCTGTAGGGTAAGCGCAGATTCCTGTTCGTGCAGCAGGAAGATATCCACGTAGTCGCGATCTAGTTCCCGTCGCGCCTGGTCAAGGCTGGCTGACATCTCCTGTGCCGTCACGGCGTAGGACTTGCTGGCGATGATCAGCTGTCTATCTGTAACTTTCCGCAGTAAGGATCGGAGATACGGGTAGGTGCTGTAGTCTTCGGCGGTGTCAAAAAAATTAACCCCCTGTGCTGCGGCATATTCCAGCAACGCAACACCCTCTGCAAGGGGTAAATTTGCTTGAAGGGGGCCTATAGTCAGCACTCCAAAGCAGAGGCGGGATACGCTGAGACCGGTTTTTCCCAGAGCGCGGTACTCCATGGAAATCAAGTCCTGCCTATTCGTCTTTTCCCAGGTAACTCTTGATCAACGTCTCCAGCAGTTCGTCGCGCTCGAAATTCCTGATCAGGTTACGGGCATTTCGATGGCTGGTGATGTATGCCGGGTCTCCCGACAGCAGGTAACCGACTAACTGGCTGATCGGGTTGTAGCCCTTTTCTTTCAAAGCCTGGTATACCGTGCCCAGAACCTCCCGCGTCGGGGTATTAGCCTCATCTCTGAACTTGAAGGTCATGGTTTGGTCCAACGGTTCATCCGGCAATAGTTTTCACCTCCCGATATGCATATAGACAGCTCACTGCTCTATAGTAAACACTATTCTCCCTGTGATGGCATATTCCTCCCACCGCTGAGAAATCACCCGGGAGAACATTGTCAGTTACCGTTTAAGGGTGGCCCCTTCCCGCTTGGCAGTCAGTTGGCGCTGCACGATCTGCGCCACGGCCCTGAGTGCCTCGTCCAGCCGGGCCGGCTCCTTGCCGCCGGCCTGGGCCATATCCGGCCTGCCTCCGCCCCCACCGCCCACCAGCCGGGCCACCTCCTGGATGATGGCGCCTGCGTGCAGGCCCTCCCGCTTGATCAGGTCGCCGGTGACAAAGCTGGCCAGCCCGACCTTGCCGGCAATAACGCTGCCCAGGACGATCACTCCCGAGCCCAGCTTCTCTTTCAGGAGATCGCCGAGGTTGCGGAGGGCATCCAGATCAAAGGCCTGCACCTTGACCGCCAGCAGCTTCACTCCATCCACTTCCAAAATGTTGCTCAGCAGGGTATCCATCTCGTTCAGCATCGCCTTGCCCCGCAGTGACTCCAGGTCTTTTTCAGCAGTTCTGAGCTGGTCCTGCAACTGTTCCAGCCTGGCCAGCAGATTGTCCGGCGCTACCTTCAATAGATCTGCCGCCTGTGCGCTCAGTCGTTCCTGGCTCTGCCAGTATCTCAGCAATTCCGCACCGGTCAGGGCCTCGATGCGCCTGGTCCCGGTGCCGATGCCGGTGTCGGAAAGAATTTTAAACAGGGCCAGTTCGCTGCTATGGCGCACGTGTGTCCCGCCGCACAGCTCCAGGCTAAAGTCGCCTACAGCCACCAGGCGCACCTGTTCACCATATTTTTCACCGAACAGGGCCATGGCGCCTTGTTCCATGGCCTGGTCCCGGTCGGTTACAGTGACCTTGACCAACAGGTCGGCGAGGATCTCCCTGTTGACGATCTCCTCGACCTTTTGCAGCTCCTCCGCTGTCAGTGGGGCAAAGTGGGAGAAGTCAAAGCGCAGCCGCTCCGGCCCCACGTAGGAACCTGTCTGGTGCACGTGATCGCCCAGCACCGTCCGCAGGGCCTTCTGCAGCAGGTGAGTGGCCGTATGGTTCCGGGTTGTGGCCCGGCGCCGCTCTTCATCCACCTCGGCCAGCGCCAGGTCTCCCCGTCGCAGGATCCCCTGTTCGAGGCGGCCCTGGTGGATGATCAGGTTGCCGACCTTCTTGGTATCCTCTATTACCGCTATGCCGTCCGGCCCCTCGATCCTTCCCCGGTCGCCGACCTGACCGCCGCCTTCCGGGTAAAAGGGGGTGGTGTCCAACAATATCTGCACTCTATCGCCCGCGGCAGCCTCTTCCAGTTCCGCCTTGGCGCTAATGATCGCTTTGATCTGCGACCGGCCGGACATACTGCTGTAGCCCTGGAATTCGGTGATCGCCTCCCGGTAAGCGCTCCAGGCGCCATAATCCGCCACACTGGCCGCTTCCAGCCGGGCAGCCCGCGCCCGCGCCCGCTGCCCCTCCATGGCTGCCTGAAATCCTGCCAGGTCCACCGACAGTCCGCGCTCATCCAAGATCTCCTGGGTCAGTTCCAGGGGAAAACCAAAGGTGTCGTACAGCCTGAAGGCGATCTGGCCCGGGAGTTGTCCGGAGGCGCCCTCTTCCGCGTGCTCCAGGTAATCCGTCAGGATCTGCAGTCCCTGCTCCAGGGTCTCGCCAAAGCGCTCTTCCTCCAGGGCCACGATACGCTGGGTGTAATCCTGGCGTTCCTGCAACTCGCTGTAGATATCCCCATACAGAGCGATCACCCGGCTGGTGATCCGGCCCAAGAAGGCGCCCTCGATGCCCAGCAGCCTGCCGTAGCGGACTGCCCGGCGCAGGATGCGCCGCAATACGTAGCCCCGGCCCTCATTGGAAGGGGAAACGCCGTCGGCGATCAGGAAAGCCACGGCCCTGGCGTGATCGGCGATCACTTTCAGGGCGACATCATCCCTGGGGGCAGCGCCGTACTCGATGCCGGCGATCCTGGCAGCTTCGGTGATCAGGGGAAAGATGAGATCGGTTTCAAAATTGTTGGGCACACCCTGGATCACTGACGCAATCCGTTCCAGGCCCATGCCGGTGTCGATATTCTGGCGCGGCAGGTTGGTGAACCGGCCGTCCTCATGCCGGTAATACTGCGTGAACACGAGGTTCCAGACTTCCAGATAGCGGCCGCAGTCACAGTCCACACCGCAGTCCGGCCTGCCGCAACCCCGATCCGGCCCCAGGTCGATCATGATCTCGGAACAGGGCCCGCAGGGGCCCACCGGACCCGCCGTCCAGAAGTTGGTCTCATCCCCCAGGCGCACGATCCGCTCCCGCGGCCGGCCGGTAATCTGCTGCCAGAGTTGTGCCGCCTCATCGTCGTCGGTGTAGACGGTGATCCACAGGTCCGCCGGATCCAGCCCCAGCTCCCTGGTCAAATACTCCCAGGCCCAGGCGATAGCCTCTTTCTTGAAGTAATCTCCAAAGGAGAAGTTGCCGAGCATCTCGAAGAAGGTATGGTGCCGGGCCGTCTTCCCGACGATTTCCAGGTCAGCCGTGCGCAGGCACTTCTGTACAGTGGCCACCCTGGGATGGGGCGGCACCGCCTTGCCCTGAAAATAGGGCTTGAAGGGAACCATGCCGGCAACCGTGAGCAACAGCGAGGGGTCATCCTTGGGGATCAGGGAAGCGCTGGGCAGGACCAGGTGGTCTCGGCTGTTGAAAAACGCGAGAAAGTTTTGTCTCAAATCGGCGCCACTCTGCAACCCAGACCCTCCCGAAAGTTTACAAATTTACGCCCATTATACCTTTGAGAGTATTTATTGTCAATAAAACCGAGCATCTACGGCCTCTTTCAGCGGTATCCGGGGGGTCAAGCGCCGTGATGATTATCTGTCACAAAGCAAGGCCGATGAGCCGATCCCACAGCGCCTGCACTCCCACCCGCAGCAAGCAGGTGACAGGAACCGCAAAGATCATCCCCAGGGGGCCGAAGTAATAGCCGCCGATCAGCAAAACCAGGACCACCGCCAGCGGGTGCAAACCCATGCGTTCTCCCAGCAGGCGGGGCGCCAGGACAGCGCCCTCAATCTGCTGCACCACCAGAAATACCAGCAGCATCAGGACCCCTTTCGTGCGACTCTCCACCAGGGCCAGCCCGACCACCGGAAAAGCGGCGATGATCGGCCCGAAAAAGGGAATCAGGTCTGCCATAGCGGTAAAGATGCCGATCAGCAGAAAAAACTGCAGCCCGATCAGGGCGGCGCCCAGCCCCGTCAGAAAGCCCACTATGATCGATACCAGCACATGTCCCCGCAGGAATTTGCTAAAGATCAGGTCCGCCTCTTGCAGAAAGTTGATCAGATTGCCCCGGGATTCCGAAGGCAGCATGGCCAGCAACCGCTTTTTGAAATGCTCAAAATCCTTGATCATATAGTATGCAATAAAAGGCGCCAGAAGGAAGCTCGGCAACAGGGCAATCAACCCGAGCAGGCCTTCGGCAAAGCTGCGCAACCGCTCATACAGGCCGCTGCGGATGTGTATGGACATATCCAGCAGGATCTGCCGGCCCTCGGGAGGCAGCAGTACCCGTTCAGAAAGGTGGTTCAAGTAGCCCTGGGCCTCCATCCAGGCGTTGCTGTAAACCGGCAGGATATTTTCAAATGCCCTCGTCTCGTTGAACAGGGTGGGCACGACCAGTAGCAAAAAAATGCCCGCGAGGATGATCCCCGCGGCATAGACGGTCAGAATAGCATTGGCCCGGCTCACACCCCGGGGTTCCAGAGTACGCACCAGGGGGTAGATCAGATACGCCAGCAGAATGGCGATCACAAAGGGCGCCAGCAATGATCGCACCAGATAGATGAAGGCTGCCGCAGCCAGTCCCATGAGGCAGAGAACAATGATGCGATAAGTTTGCCGCTTCATGCACCGGCCTCCTTGAGCGCAGCTACGCGGCGGCCCGACCTAGCGGCGCAGCATGCCCCCCATCCCTCTCGAGATCCCTCGCATGACCTTTCTCGCCCGGTCACTCATCTCCCCGGAGTTCGTCATCAGCTTCCGGTGCGGCATCTGACGTGACGAAACCACCATGCCCAGGATTGCCCCCACCAGCCCGCCTGCAAGCAGTCCGCTCCAATAGCTGCGGTTGTTCAACTGGATCACTCCTTCGACTATTGAATTTGTTCTTCAACAGGAACAGCTAAAGCCATCAGGCTCCCGTCTTCGTCGATCTCGTAGATCTCTCCTGCACCCTGGGTGTTGAACTCCACAAAACAGGACCAGCAATAATATTGATCCGCACCTACTTTGCCGGTCTGGTTGCTCCGGCAAATGGGGCACTGCATTATTCTGTCCCCTCCTTCCTATCTGTATCCCTGACCACTACGGCCTCAGATCCCCAGGCCAGCACCGCTCCAGGC
>JBEKKU010000069.1:0-12043 GCA_050010575.1 Thermacetogeniaceae bacterium
GCAGCAGATACTGGCAAGAATCGATCGCCTGATAGAAATTGTTATTGCAGTGGCCTTAAAAAAACCACAGGAGACAGAAAGGGATTTTGAAGAGGGCTGCCAGATCATCGCAGAGCTATTCAACCTATTGGAACAGATCATTGGGCCGCAGAGCGAGTATCGAAACATTGCAATCAAAGAGATGGTCACTCAGAGAATACCCGATCAGAGAATTTTGGATAGTTTTGACCTGCAGCCACTGTTGGAAGCCATGTTTCAACAGGTGAGCACGCAAGTAAGCACCGATAATCCTGCGGTGGAATGTTGCGATTGTCAGGTTGAGACTGAAACCATGGCTAAACGGGACCAGGTAGAGCGCGCTCTCGATCTCCTTTTTCGCAATGAAACGGTTTTAAAAAAGCACCGGCACGATGGCCTTTATTTTGACTATTATCTCCCCTCACAGAAGATAGCAGTGGCAGAAAACGGCTTACGACAAGGCGAAGAAAAGGCTATCAGAGAGTATCTGCGCCGCAAGGATGGGATCCGGGTGGTCTCGGTAGACAGCAGCATGGCCGGCTATCGTGAGATTGCCAGGCAGATCAAAAGACAGCTAGCCATTTAGACGCATCGAAAAATGTTTTAAGCCTATTGACAGCAGCATCAATTATCGATAAAATTAAGTTTAATTAAAAAGCTGCTGTCGATGAAGGGGAAGAGTAGGAGATTTCTGCTTTTCAGAGAGCCGGTTGCAAGGTGGAAAACCGGCATGGCAAATCACCGAAAGCCACCCCAGAGATGCCTGCCGAAAGATATTCGATTGGGAATACTTGATTAGGCCAGGACGGCACCCCGCCGATAAAGGGGACCGGAGTTGGACCGTTAATGGTCAACCAGGGTGGTACCGCGGGAGTAAAAACCCGTCCCTCATGGGACGGGTTTTATTATTTAAGTAGAACAATGCTGGGGATTAGACAGGGGGTAATGAAAGTGCAAAACAGGATCAGGCAGGAAGCAGGGTCGTATAGTAAATATCTCTCTGGCACGGTACAGGGCATGCCCTATTCGGGGATACGCAAATTTTTTGATCTCATTGCCCAGACTGAGGGCATTATCTCACTGGGGATCGGCGAGCCTGATTGTGCAACTCCTGGCGTGATCAAAGATGCCTGCAAAGAAGCATTGAACCGCGATCTTACCAGATACACATCAAATTGTGGTATGCCGGAGCTTCGCAGTGCCATAGCATCCTACCTGCAAGACAGGCTAAATCTTCATTATGATGAATCGGACATTTTGATCACTGTCGGTGTCAGTGAGGCTGTTGATTTAGCCTTCAGAGCAATCATCAATCCGGGAGACGAGATCTTGATCGGCGAACCTTGTTACGTTTCTTATGAACCCTGTGTCACTCTGGCGGGAGGAAAACCGGTGATGGTAACCACAAAGGTGGAAGACGAATTTCGTCTGCGAAAAAAACACCTGATCGCCCGGATGACAGAGAGGACAAAGGCAATTATGCTTTCATATCCCAATAATCCCACCGGTGCTATCATGACCCGCGCCGATCTGGAAGAGATTGCCCAGGTTGCCGAGGCTTACGACCTGTTAGTGATCTCTGATGAGGCCTATGCAGAGCTGACTTACGATACCAAGCATATCTCCATCGCCAACATCCCTGGCATGAAGGACCGAACCATCATCCTCAACGGTTTTTCCAAGATGTTTGCCATGACTGGATGGCGCCTGGGTTTTGCCGCAGGACCAGAGGAACTGATCGATGCCATGCTGAAAATACATCAATACACCATGCTGTGCGCCCCATCTATCAGCCAGCAAGCCGTTCTCCAGGGTTTGAGAAATGGCTATGGGTTCATCAGGGAGATGGTAGATGGCTATAACCAGCGCCGCAGGCTCTTGGTAGACGGATTGCGAGAGATCGGGCTTCCTTGTTTCGAGCCACAAGGTGCTTTTTATGCCTTTCCGAGTATCAAACACACGGGTCTAAGTTCGGATGAATTCAGCGAACGCCTGCTTTTTGAGGACAAGGTGGCGGTAGTGCCCGGTAATGCCTTTGGAGAGAGCGGAGAAGGCTTTATCAGATGTTGTTATGCCACCTCCAGGGATAAGCTGGAAGAAGCCCTGGAACGGATCGATGCTTTTGTGAGGCGCTATCAATTGCCAAGAGCGGCATCTATAAGCAAATGATTATATATAATAAGCATATGTATCATTCAAAGAGACCCCGGGTCTCTCTTTTTCTCTTTTATTGTGTCAGAAGGACATAGACCTTTGCCTCCTGATGACTGACCGCCAATAGGCGCTTCCTTCTCTTTTCCGTCCTGAAGCATTTTATTCTTTTAAATAATTGTTCCTTGCTGGCCAGCAACTGGCAGGTATTTAACAAGATGTGGCTAATATTATATTAACCGCTAGTCCGTTGAAGGATGGTGCCAATGGAAGGCTGCAACAGTTTTCCTTTTCGTTTCTGCAATGAGTTATGTTCCACAGGGTTTACCCTAGTGCCCAACCTCATCTTGAAGTATAGCTCTCGTTTAAACTTAAGCAGCAACGATATTCTGGTTCTGCTGGCCTGTTTTTATTTTCAGCAGCAGGGCAAGAATGAACTGAAAAACAAGGACTTTACCCGCTTGCTCAATATGCCTGAAAAAGGTGTCAAAACCTCTATTGAGTCCATGACCGCAAGGGGTCTCATGTCGGAAAACGGCTATGATCTCTGCGGTTTGTTTGAAAAAATATCCGACATTTGGGCAGTAGATAACATTATGCAGGAGGCCCATCAGGAAGTAGCAACTTCCGGAGAGCAGATATCCGATGGCGAGACGCAGTCGCAGCACTTTCATGCCCTGCTCCAGGCTTTTGAACGGGAGTTTGGCAGGGCGCTTTCCCAGATCGAGTGTGCGACCATCTTCAGCTGGCATAAGGACAAGGGATATTCAGAATTGATTATTTTAGAAGCTTTGAAAAGAGCCGTGCTGCGGGGGATTCTTAACCTGACATACATCGATCGCATACTCGGCCAGTGGTCTAAAAAGAACCTGCGTACCACCCAGGAGGTCGATAAACACGAGGAACAGTATCTCTCCTCCCGCCTGTTGAACAAAGAGAAGGGCCAGTCAGACCGTGAGGCCAGGATCAAGGATAAGGAAGATAAATACAAGGATATCTACATATCATGACGGGTTGATGGCGATGACTGGAATAGAAGCGCAAATTCGCAAGCTGCAACAGAGCATTCGAGCACAGAAACAGCCAGCGTTGCAGGATACTACGGGTAAAACTGCACGCTGCACCAGGTGCGGAGACACGGGCATCATCTCCTCCGGGGATGTGGCCTGGATTTGCAGTTGCCAGCGCCAGGCGCTGAGGCTGCAGCAGCAGGAGAAAATGGCGCCCGAGCTGAGAGACTGTAGCTTTGAAGGCTTCAGGGCCGATTATTATGATGGGCGGCATCGGGAAAGAGCCTTGGCCGCGCAACTTGCAGCGCGTCAATTTTCTCACGACTACATTCTTAAAAGATCATCACAGGGGATCATGCTTACAGGAGACGTGGGCGCAGGTAAAACATACCTTGCTGCGGCTATTGCCAATGACTTGCTGGCCCAGGGGGTGTTGGCGCAATTCCTGGTCGTGCCAGAATTTTTGGATGAGCTAAGGGCTGCTTTGTTGCACAACAACGGGTATTCCCATGAAGCTGATGATGTAGCCCTGCTGGGAAGCATTCGCCAGGTGGATGTTCTGGTTCTTGACGATTTGGGCGCCCACAACTATACCCCGTGGACCTGCAACAAGCTCTATTCTCTCCTCAACTATCGGCTGAACTACCAACTGCCGGTGATCATCACCACCAATCTTAAAATGTCTGAACTCGACGAATACCTCGGAGAGCGCACCACCTCCCGGATCGTACAGATGTGCCGCATTTACCGGCTCACTGTGACTAAGGACATCAGGCATTTAAAGAGCCAGGCGAAGGTCAAACAGGTGGAATAGTTCCGAGGCGCTGTTGACAACAGAAAAAGGTTTATTAGTGCGCATTATAGTCGGACGGTAAAGATGCACGATGTGAATCCTGGTATTTTAAGCGTTTAAAAAGCCGGTATCAGGGCATGGCCCGAATTCAAGGCTTACTTCGACCCTAACGCTTGCTTTATTTTTTTAAAAACAAAAATAAATGGATGAATAGCAAAATAACACTCGAGGAGAATCATCATGCACAAAGTGCTGCTTACCGGAAACGAGGCTATAGCCCGCGGCGCTTTCGAGTTTGGGGTGGGAGTGGGCGCCGGTTATCCCGGTACCCCCAGTACGGAGATCCTGGAAAACTTTGTGAACTACCCGGGGGTCTATGCCGAGTGGGCGCCCAATGAAAAGGTGGCTCTGGAGGTGGGTTTCGGGGCATCTCTGGCCGGAGCCCGCGCCCTGGTGACCATGAAACATGTGGGCCTCAATGTGGCTGCGGATCCCTTTATGACCATGAGCTATACCGGTGTCAACGGGGGGCTGGTACTGATATCGGCAGACGATCCCGGCATGTACAGCTCTCAAAATGAACAGGATAACCGTTTCTATGCCCGTTTTGCCAAGATCCCGCTGCTGGAGCCGAGCGATAGCCAGGAGGCTAAAGATTTTTTAAAGGAGGCCTACCTGATCAGCGAGCAATTCGATACCCCAGTGCTGTTTCGCCTAACTACCAGGCTCTCCCATACCAGAACGCCAGTGCTTATCGGAGAGGATTCGTCCGGGCCGGTGGTGAGGGATTGGCAAAAGAATATTTCCAAGTTCGTGATGTTGCCGGGTTACGCTCGAAAACGCCACCTGGTAGTAGAGGAGCGCAGGCTCCGCCTGCAGGAGTATGCCGAGACCTCCGGCCTTAATCAGGTTGTGTGGGGCAGCCGGAGCATCGGCATTATCGCCAGCGGCGTTGTTTTCAACTTCGCCCGGGAAGCGCTTGGAGAAGATGCGTCTTACCTTAAGTTAGGGTTGACTTATCCCCTGCCGTTGCAGTTGATCTCGGCATTTGCCAGCCAGGTGGAGCGCCTGATCGTGGTGGAAGAACTGGAGCCGTTCTTGGAGGACCAGATAAAAGCAGCCGGTATAGCTGTGGAGGGGAAGTCCCTATTTCCCAGAGTTGGTGAGCTTGACCCGGTTTTGATCGAGCAGGGCATACGCGGCGCCTCCCGCTTTGAAGCTTATTACCAGATCCCGGACGGTCTTCCTGGGAGGCCGCCAATCATGTGCCCCGGCTGCCCGCACCGGAGTGTATTTTATGTATTGCATAAACTGAAGGCCAGGGTTACCGGAGATATTGGCTGCTATACCCTGGGGGCGATGACGCCCTTTGAGGCGATGGATACCTGCCTCTGCATGGGAGCGAGCATCGGAGCAAGCCTGGGCATGGAAAAGGCCCGGGGCAGCGAATTTGCACGCCGGCTGGTGGCGGTGATCGGCGATTCTACCTTTGTTCATTCGGGTATCACAGGGCTGATCGATCATATCTATAATCAAAGCACGGGTACGATCATCATTCTGGACAACCGCACCACGGCCATGACCGGGCACCAGGATCACCCGGCAACAGGTCTGACCCTGAGTGGGCAGGAGACGGCCAAGCTGGATCTTGTCGCTCTGGTCCGGAGCCTGGGGGTCAGGAGCGTGCGCACCGTTGACCCCTACGATCTGAAGGCTACTGAACAGGTTATCCGGGAGGAGATGGACCGGGAAGAGCTGTCGGTAATCATCACCAACCGGCCCTGTGTGATGATCAGCAAGGAACGCCTGCTAAAAGAGATGACACATCAGGATAAATGTACAGGTTGTAAGAAATGTCTGCGACTGGGATGCCCAGCCCTCTACCTGGCAGGAGATCGGGTGAGGAGAGACGAAGAATTATGCAATAATTGCGCGGTTTGCGAACAGGTCTGTCCGCAGGTAAAGGGGGAGACTGAAGAGGATGAGTGAGAACACCAGCATTATTATTACCGGCGTAGGCGGGCAGGGGATTCTTTTGGCCTCACGCGTACTTTCCAGTGCCGCCCTCAAAGCCGGTCACCAGGTTAAGATATCAGAAACTCACGGCATGGCCCAGAGGGGCGGTTCGGTGATCACTCACCTGAGATACGGTAGCACTATCTACTCACCCCTGATCAGTGTTGGGCAGGCTGATTATGTGCTCGGTTTTGAAAAGCTTGAAGCCGTACGGTGCATCCCCTATCTAAACAAGAATGGGTTGCTAATCATCAACGATCAGGAGATTCCCCCGCTGCCGGTTCTGTTGGGCCAGATCACCTACCCCGAAATCACTGCAGACAGTTTCCGGAGCAGTGCTCCCCGCCTGTTGTTGCTGAAGGCATCGGCCAAGGCGCAGCAACTGGGCAATTCCCGGGTAGTGAATATGATCCTGCTGGGCTGTCTGGCCCAGTATCTGGATATATCGAGGGAGCATTGGCAGTCGGCTATCGAAGAGTGCGTGCAACCCAAATATCTAGAGCTCAACGAGCAGGCTTTTACGGCCGGGATGCAGATTCAATAAAATTGTTCATGCTAAACTTCAAGGAGGCATAAAGGTGAGCGAGATTGATGGCCTGGCAAGAAAGACGGTCTTTTCCATAAGTCCGTATATCCCGGGCAAGCCGATCGAGGAAGTGAAGCGGGAATACGGCATCACCGATGTGATCAAGATGGCTTCCAACGAAAACCCCTTGGGGCCCTCGCCCCTGGCTCTGCAAGCCTTGAAAGATGCCATAGACAAAGTGAATATCTATCCGGACGGCAACTGCTACTATTTAAAGCAGGAACTGGCGGCTAATTTAGGCTGTGCCGAGGACCAGCTGATCATCGGCAATGGTTCTGACGAGGTTCTGAAACTGTTGGCAGAAACCTTTCTAAACCCAGGCGATGAGGTTATTTTTGCCCAGCCCACATTTTCAGAATACGAGTTCGTCTGCAGGGTGATGGATGCGGTTCCGGTGGGGGTTCCGGTGGCCAGTGACTTTGGCCATGACCTGCAGGCAATGGCAGACAGGATCAACAATCGAACCAAGATTATCTTCATCTGCAACCCCAACAACCCGACAGGCAACATAATCACCGGGGATGATCTGGATGCCTTTCTAAATAAGGTTCCGGAGCATATGTTGGTGGTTATGGATGAGGCTTACCATGAATATGTTACCGATCCGGCCTATCCTGATTCCCTTGCTTACGTGAAAAAGGGGAGCAGGCTGATCTCTCTCAGAACCTTCGCCAAGATCTATGGTTTGGCCGGGTTGAGAATCGGCTACGGCGTCTCCAGCCCCGAGATTATTGCCCTGATCAATCGGGTAAAGGAGCCATTCAACGTCAATTGCCTGGCCCAGATCGCTGCCAGAGCGGCCTTGCACGATTTTGAGCACCTACGCCGGAGCAGGGAACTAGTAGCATCGGGAATCAGTTTTCTCTACGAAGCCTTTGATCGGATCGGGCTAAAGTATGTTCGCACCCAGGCCAACTTCATTTTTGTCGATATCGGTGTTGATTCACGGAAGATATTCCCGATACTGCTTAAAGAGGGTATAATTGTACGCACTGGAGACATATTTGGTTTACCGAACTACATCAGAGTTACGATCGGAACTGCTGACCAGAACCTGCGATTTGTTCAAACTATTGAAAGGATCTTGAAATTTGTATAGGAGGGGTATATTTGGAGGTTCGCTGCTCACTGTGCGGCAGAAAAGAGGCAATTTCCGATGTCCACAAGGACTATGAGAAGATTGTGAAGAACCCCAAGACCATCTACATCTGTGATCTCTGCCTGTCCAAAGTACAGTATGAGGCTGGAGAGTACAATAAACCCAAGAAACCGATCGGATAAGACTAAATATTCAGGGGGAATTCCCCTGAATTTGTTTTTAAAAATAATGAGAAAAAGAAAATATCGACATTATAAACCATTATATCTAAAGGATACCAGATTGGTATTAGCGAATGCATACCCCAATCAATAACCAACAAGGGGGTGCGATTTTGTGAGCAAGGTAAAACCGGAACGGAAGATTCTGGACGATTTTGCCGCAAATTTTATTCAGGGCAAAGAGGATGAGCCATTATGGGAATTTCCGGATGACCATGACTTGAGCGTGGATGAATCTAAAAAAATCAAGCTGCTGAAAGACAGAATCAATCAGTTGGAAAATGAAAGTACGGAGAAAAATAGACTGATCAATAACCAGCGCAAGCAGCTTGAAGACACGTTAAGGGCTTTGGAGGAAAAGGAGCGAAAAACGCACGAGCTCGATATCTTGATTAAAACCATGGAGGCAAACCTGCACCAATTGGAGGGCGAAAGAAGGCAGTACCTCGGCAAAATCGAAGATTACACCAAGGAGATAGCCGGGCTGCAGGACCGGTTGACCCAGAACGAGGAGGATCTGCGCAACCTCACCAGCCAGTTGAAATCCAGAACCCAGGAGAATATTCTGCTGAATAAGGAAAATAAGGATGTTCAACGCAGCAACAACCAGTTGCGTGATACTATCACCTTGTTGGAGGAGAAGGTTAAGGGGCTTGATCGTGAACTGAACCAGGTGGGACCGGAGCGTTTGGAGCTGGAGAAAAAATATACCCGTTCCCTGGAAAGCCTGCGGAACGAGGTCAAGGCAAAGCATCAGGAGATTATGCGCTTGGGCAAGGATGTGACAGATCTTAAAAAATCCCATCAAGATATCCAGCGCGTCAATGAAAACCTGGAGCTGGAGCTGGACATGCTAAATACAACCAACGTATCGCTGCAGAAAAAAATTGAGAAGCTCACTCTTCAGAACAGTATTCTAGAGAAAAAGATCTCCAACAAACTGGTGCGGTTCGCTCTTGCTCTGTGCTCGCTGTTTGGTTGGAATCCCGAGCGTAAAATGAAGAGCCTCAATTATTGAAAAATAGTAGAAATATCAAGCCTTAACCTAAAAAGTGGATGAGACGTCGTGATCACGGTCAGTGCCCAGAGCGGTGGAACTTGTGGGCGCATTATTAACGCGTCAGGACGATGACTCTTGCTAGTTTTACTTTTAACGCTCAGTTCGGGATGCAAAGGTGAGCAGGAAGAGTTCTTGAGGAAAACCGCGGGCTATGTTTGTTCAAGAATGTGTTAATAAAAAAATAATGGCGCGCCCGGCAGGAATCGAACCTGCGCATCTGGCTCCGGAGGCCAGCGCTCTATCCCCTGAGCTACGGGCGCGTTTACATGGATATTGTAATCCCCGCCTGGATAATTGTCAAACAACAGCGGCAATACGTGGACACTGCGAATTTGGAGGGAATCAATTGTTCCGTTCCTTGGTCATCAGCACCGAGCAGCAGGTGGTTTTTGTGGATGTGACAAAAGCGATCAAGAATGCTGTCCATGCATCAGGGGTGCAGCAGGGGGTTTGTAACCTTTATGTGCCGCACACAACCGCAGGCCTGACGATCAACGAGAATGCCGACCCGGATGTGATTCATGACCTTGCTAGGAGCCTGGAACGAATTGTGCCGGTTGCAGGCGGATATGCTCACAGGGAGGGTAATGCCGACGCTCATATTAAAGCGAGCCTCATGGGTTGCTCGGCCAATCTGATTATAAAAAACAGCCAACTATTGCTTGGAACCTGGCAGGGAATATTCTTTTGTGAGTTTGATGGACCCCGTGAACGACATCTTCATGTATGCATCATGCAGGATGCTAGCCTCCTGCCATCGAATAATGTTTAAAAACGTGTCGGAGGTAAAGCTTCGTGGAAACAGCATCGAAAGATAGATTTGCCAATCAGAGCTACATGAACTGGGATGTGCCCCTGGGGTTAGCCCAAGAAAAGCTTGGCGAGAGCGAACCGCAAAAAATCGCCGAGCGGGCGGCAGTACGGTATGATGACAGAACACAGGAGTTCGTTGTCCCTTTTTTAAATAAGGAACACCGGGTTAAGTATCCCACTGGCGGAGTCAATCTGCCCGACGGGGTCGAAGTGCCCATCGTAAATAGAATTCTGATCCTGCACTACCTGGTACATGCGGAAGGAGTGCCACTACACCATAAGTGGATCTCCTTTAAAGAAATTCCCGGTGGTCAGATCTACATCAACCCTTTTCATAACCGGGCAGTCCGCCCGTTAGTGAAAATGTTCGGCCGGGATCCACAGGGTCTGCTCAAGGCAGGGCTGGCTCTGGGGGGCAAAGCAGAAGAGCTGGGAGATGCCAGTGTGGCGATCCCGGTCTTTCCAATGGTGCCGGTAACCTATGTGATCTGGGAAGGTGATGAGGAGTTCGAACCTAACGGGAATATCCTTTTTGACGAGTCCGCGCCAAATTACCTGCCCCTGGAAGATTGCGCCGTGATTGCCGGAACAGTGGTATTCGAACTCAGGAAACAACTGGATCATCCGGTGTAGACAGACACCTTTCGCCCAACCCTGAATATAATAAGTTAAGAATAGTTTATCGCGAGGTGATTGCCATGCGAGTCTATTATTTTCGGTTGCCGGTCTTTTTACGTGAGTTTTTAAAAAAGTTTATTAAGTAGGGAGGCAGCTGCGACTGCCTTTTTTTATTCCGCAAAGGCAATGCCGAAGACGCCTCCCACTGCAGCGACGATCAGGGCATAGAGTCCCTTAAGGCCAAAAGCCAGCCCGGTAAAAGTTTCCGGCGCCAAGACCATAACGATGATGGTGAACACTACAAAGTAACATAACCCTGTTCCCGCTCCGAACTGCATTCCCTTTCGACCCGCTTTATTAGCCCCCACAAAGCCTCCAAAAAAGGCGCCGGCTAGATACAGGACGTTGCCCGCGAGCTGGAGGTAGGTTTCGGAAAGAGGCGTTACATAGCAAATCAGGGAGAGCAAGAGGGTGCCCAGCAGACTGACAGCCAGGGCGATAACCGTACCCTGGGCCACTGGATGCGTGATCAGCCTGATAAACATATTTTTGTCTGCAATCACTTTCATCACTCCTTTGGATAAGAGAGTTATTCACCTTACTTTATTAGTAGAAAAAGAATTATATGCCTAATATTGCTATTGTTGACTGGCACTAAAATGATTAAAGGATTATAATCAAATAGTGCTAAATATCTTGTCTGAACACTTAAAAAAGCGATTATGGCTGGCCAGATCAAAGTTTTGAAGCTGTAGGGAACAGAGCCTTAACAGTGCCTGGGAGTATTTGAGCACACGAGGATGGGGGTCAAGCATTGTACAATCCAACTTTTAATTCTCTATGTGAGAAGCTGCAGCAGAAAGCTTATAAAATAACACCACAGCGCCAAATAATATTACAAGCGCTGCTCGATAATCACCGTCAGCACCTGAGTGCCGAGGAAGTGTACGCCATTGTCAGGGAGCAACATCCGGAGATCGGGCTGGCGACCATATACCGTACTCTGGAGATCTGCGCCAACCTGGAAATATTACACGAGATCGAATTTGGAGACGGCTGTACCCGGTACGAGTTTGCCAAGGAAGAGGCCCATCGCCACCACCACCTGATCTGCATCAACTGCGGCAAAGTAACCGAGTTCAATGACGATCTGCTGGAAAGCCTGGAGACATGGGTCTCCAAAAAAACCGGCTTCAAGATTGCCGACCACCAGTTGAAGTTTTATGGATACTGTGAAGGTTGTCAGCGCCAGGATTAATTAAAAAGCAAACATTGCATGATCACCCTGTCTTCACGGCAGGGTGATCATTTTTATCCGATAGCTTAGCGCCACTTATACCCCCGCTTCTGAGAGCGGTGGTATAAGTGGCGCTAAGCCGGGTGCCCGGGTACCCTTTGGGTGGGGCGGGATCGGCTCAACTAAGCATCAGATGGGGTTAAAACCCCATCTGATGCTTAGTTTCACTTTATGACAAGAACCGGCAAAGCTCTATATTATGGCAGACTGGGTAGAAATAAAGTGGTAAATATTAGCAGGAATATTAGGCATTGCCAGGGAAATAGTTTATGACTGTTAATATATGGAGGGATGATGATGACTCTAAGGTTGCAAAAGATCCCCCTGGTTGACCATCTAGCTGCTTTGTGGGGCCAGGTTG
>JBEKKU010000070.1:0-12005 GCA_050010575.1 Thermacetogeniaceae bacterium
CTGGGACGGCTCCAACTACTGGAGCCAGATCGAGAGGATTGTGGGGCCGGCCCGGAAGGCAGGCCTGGCGGTGGGCGCCTGGGGTTACAGCTATGGACAGAATATCCAGGGGGAGGCCGGAGCCATGCAGCGGGCGGTCGCCGCTGGCCCCGACTGGCTGGTGATCGACGCCGAGATCGAGTACGAGAGCGCCACCGGGAGGGCTGCGGCAACCGCTCTGTTTGATGCCCTGGAGGCAGCCTCATTGTCCAACTGCCTGCTCGCCTACACCACCTTCGCTCTGCCGGAGTATCATCCGCAGTTTCCCTATGATCTCTTCTCCAGGCACTGCCAGGTGGCCCTACCCCAGGTCTACTGGGGAGACATGGGCATGGCGCCGGATGCTGCCCTCAAGCGCTGCCTGTCGGCACATGCCGGTTATGGACTGCCGGTAGCCCCGGTGGGGCAGAGCTACGGGGCGGTAACCCAGGCGGAGATCCTCACCTTCGGGAACATCGCCGAGTCGTCCCGGGTGCCGGGGATCAGCTTCTGGAGCTGGCAGCACGCCACGGGCGCCATGTGCGAGGCGATCAAGACGATCCCTTTAGGAGACCGGGATTCCCACGTGAGTGATTGGGCCAGAGCAGCGTGGGAAAAGGCGGTGAACAGAGGGGTCTTTGACGGAACCCAACCCCAGGGCACAGTGACCCGGGAGATGCTGGCGGTGGTCCTGGACAGCCTCAAACTGCTCTAGCCCACCCCTGGTTCCGATCAGCGGCATCGCCCTGTCATAGCTTTCTTAGGCCGTAGCTTTCCTGGATGGAGTGGTATTTTGGATGTGGGGAAGTTGAAAAAGCACTCATCGTTCATGTTATTGCTGTGCCTGGTGCTGTCTCTGGCCATGGCTGCAGCCGGTTGCAGATCCCTTTCTGGCCGGGGGGTTTACCAGCAACCGGCTTCGGGAAGCGTTTCCTCGGAGCAGCAGCCGCTTGCGGTACAGCAAGGCAGCGGCACTTCCGGGCAGCCTGCAGCCGGCGCCAGCCGGAAAGACATTGTGCCGTACCGGATTATGGGCGTATCCAACCGCATGAATACCAAAGAACTGCTCAGCATGAACAGATGGCGGGATGATATGGTCAGACTGGCCGCCCAAAACTCCGGAGAGCTGTTCCTGAACGGGCCTCCAGACCAGCGGGCGGTCTGCCTGACCTTTGACGATGGACCGGATGGGGTATTCACCCCGAAGGTGCTGGATACCCTCGAGCAGTATGGTGTGCATGGCAGTTTCTTCTGTATCGGCCAAAATGTGCCGCGGTTCCCCGGAGTCATCCGGCGGGTTGACCGGGATGGCAGCCTAGTGCTGAGCCATACGTGGGACCACGCTGACCTGAGCCGCCTCAGCGACCAGGGGATCAGGAAGGAGATCACCCGGACCGGCGACGAGATTGCCAGTGTGATCGGGAAACACCCGGCCATCGTGCGCCCGCCGTACGGAGCGGTCAACGGCCGGGTGATCAACGACCTGCAAGGCGCCAACTACAAAATCGTCATCTGGTCGATCGATACCCTGGACTGGTCCCAGAAGGATAAGGAGAACATTGCCCGGAACGTGCTGGACAATGTCAGGCCGGGAGACATCATCCTGATGCATTGCAACGCCGGCCGGCAGGCCACGGTGGATGCCCTGCCGGAGGTGATCACCGGGCTGCAGGCTCGGGGATACAGCTTTTGGACCCTGTCCCAGATGCTCGGTATACCTGCTTACCAGTGATCACTAAAATAAAACTGTACAGATGGGCGCCTGATCCGGGGGCCTGAAATGATTTGTAAATATAAGCTGATGCCAAAATCTGTTTTTTTATGTTGTTATACCCAACCTATGGCAGGAAATTGTAATAAAACAGCGAAATATACAGTTATGACCACCGTGATTATTTCGGCCATTTTGTATAGCGACGTTATCCTGGTTGGGAGATTTCTGCCGGTGGACATTACCATGCCTGTGATCACCCTGTTCATTCAAGGGATTCCGGAAGCGATCAGCCTCTACGCTCTATTCTTTGTCCTGCTCGGGATGAAGCTGGAGTGGAGGAAGATCGTTCCATTGGGCGCGGGGTTGGCAGCGGCGGCCTACCTGTTGAGGCTGTTGCCCCTGGTGCCGGGCGAATCGATGATCATCCTGATCTTTTTGAATGCGGCCGCCTTCAGTTGTCTGACCAGGCAACACAGCTATACGAGGGTTCTTTTTACTGTAGTGGCCGGGACTGCGATCCTGGCCCTGCTGGAAGCGCTGAGCGGTACTATCAGTTTTCAGTTGCTGCACACCAACGCGGTCGTGGCCAAACAACATCCCCTGCTGTGGTCGCTGCTCGGTCTGCCACAAGTAGTTGCCCTGTTCATAATCACCCTGGGGATCTATCGCTACCAGCATTTATATAAGGCGAAACTTGCATCAGATGGGGTTTTAACCCCACCTGATGCTTAGTTGAGCCGATCCCGCCCCACCCAGGGAGGGTACCCGGGTCGGGGCACCCGGCTTAGCGCCCCCTTATTCCGCCGCTCGCAGAAGCGGGGGTATTAGGGGCGGTTAGCTATCGGATAAAAAGTCGCCAGTGACAGCGATCAGTTCGACACTGACTAGTAAAGAGCGATAGGTTGTGCCGGTGGATTTTCATTGTCGCGGGGGAGGATACGCGTGAAACCGGACTGGCAGTCAAAAATCTACAACAGCACCATCGAGAGCATTACCGCCACTCACCTGATCAGCCTGCTGATCTGTATCTGGACATTTCTGGCCCTGGGAGTGCCGCGGGGTGAATCATTCTCTCCAGCCGTTGCCCTCGTTCTGGCCACTTCACTATTTATCGCCTATGGGGCCGTGGTGGTTTTTTTCAATAAAAAATTGGAAAATTTTCAGTACCGCCGGCTGCTGGATACGACTTATATAATCCTGCTGCTGATCCTGATCCTGGGCTTAGTTTTTTACACGGGCAATGCTAACAGTCCGGTGCGGGTGCTGCTGCTGATTCCGGTGATCATCATGTCCGCTGCCCTGGACAAAAGGTGGGGCCTGGCGACTGCCGTGGCGCTTGCAGCCTACCTGCTGGTCAGCAGCCTGCTCACGGATCACAGCTATCCGAGCCTGCTTTTCCAATTGAATAGCATCTATGCCGGGGTGATCCTGCTCGTTGCCTGGCTGGTAGGGGGGTTCGCCGATGCGGAAAAGAGCGCCCGGTTGAGCCTGGCAGATCTCAACCAGGAGTTGGAGCGGATGATCTCGGAGCGGACGCGGGAGCTGGCTCTGGCCAACCGGAAACTGAAGGAAAAGATCAGAGAGCGCTGGCAGGCAGAAGTGCTGCTGCGGGAGAGCGAGGCCCGTTTCCGGTCCATATTTGAAAACGCCTCTGTAGGGGTGGCCATGCTTGACCGGGACTCTGTTTTTATGATGGTTAACGATGCTTTCTGCAATATTTTGGGCTACCCGAGGGAGGAGATCCTGGGCAATAGGCTGGAGCAGTTCATGCATCCGGGAGAGGTGGCCCTGAAAGAGGCCCCGATCAGAAACGATTACCACAGCTATGTGCTGGAACAGCGATTCATACACAAAGACGGCGAGATTGTCTGGGGCCGTTTGAATACCTCGGTGATTTGTGATCAGCAGGGGGTACCCCAGCACAAGATCGCCGTCTGCGAGGATGTCACGTCTTTAAAAACAAAAGAGAGCGAACTCAGTGCCCAGAGCCGGATCTACGAGGCGATGCACAGCGCCCTGCAGGAACTCTTCCGACCGGGGCAGCGCTTGAAAAAAGAGCCTGCGCTGGTCGAACTGGCCTCCTCCCTGCAGGTGGGCGGTTATGAGGATGTTGTGGCCTCCCGGGTCATCGAGGTGGCCCGGGAGGCCACCGGCGCCGCTGGGGTGGAGTACTTTTCTTATGATGCGGATGATCAGATGTTCAGTTTAACCAGCAGCGCCGGCATGCCCCCCGAGTTTCTCCGGCAGGCCGGGGAGTGGCTACGGTTCACCCTGGACGAGGAGCGGGGGGTGGTCAACCAGGTAGACCGTCAGCGCCGGTCATTATACGTGCCTGAGACGTTGAACGATCCCCACTGGGTGAAGATGAAACCGGAGATGCTATCCTGTTACATTGTGCCGCTTCATTACGGAGAAACTCTGTTTGGAGCGTACGCCCTGTTATCTGACCGGGTCAATGGATTTACCCAGCAGCAGCGGGGCATGGCCGACACCCTGGCCTTCTACATCTCCACCGCCATGGAAAATGCCCGCCTGTTCGGTGAGGTGCAGCAGGCCTTTGAAAGAATCAACAGTATACAGCAACAGCTCCTGCAGTCTCAGAAGATGGAGGCGGTCGGCCAGTTGGCTGGAGGCATCGCCCACGACCTGAACAACCAGTTGACAGTGATCCAGGCGAGCGTTGACTTGAGTCTGAACAAGGCGCCCGAAAGCAGCCTTTACAATAAAGCCTTCCGGAGGATCCGGCAGGCCTCGGAGAGGTCAGCCAACCTGATCAGGCAACTGCTGCTGTTCGGACGCAAGCATCCCCAGTTCAAGGTGCTGATTGAACTTAACCAGAACATCAGCGAGCTTAAGGAGATGCTGGAGCGCCTGATCGGGGAGGACGTGGCTGTGCATCTGGTCCTGGCGCCGGATCTCTGGGCGGTGCGGGCTGACGCCACCAACATCGACCAGGTGATCCTCAACCTGGTCATCAATGCCCGGGATGCCATGCCTCACGGCGGGGCGATCACCATCAGAACCGGCAATGTGGAGTTCGAAAAAGGCATCTTGCCCGAACGTCCCGACGCAACCGGCAAATTTGTCTGCCTATCGGTAAGCGATACGGGCGCAGGAATCGAGAAGCAGCATCTGCCGCATATCTTCGAGCCTTTCTTCACCACCAAGGAACCGGGCAAGGGGACCGGGCTGGGGCTGTCGGTAGCCTATGGGATTGTAGATGCTCACAGGGGCTGGATCGAGGTGGAGAGCATTGCCGGCGCCGGAAGCACTTTTAAGATCTATATCCCGGCGGAAGTCCTGCTGGACGAGTCGGAAGGCCCGGATATCGACTTGTTGACCGACCCAGATTTTCTCCGGGGCAGCGGCGAGAGCGTCCTGCTGGTGGAGGACGATCCGGATGTGGCGGCCCTGACCATGAGCCTGCTGGCGGAGCATGGTTACGCTGTGCAGGCGTGCCGGACGGCGGCCGAGGCCTTAAGGGTCTTTCAGCAGCCGGGAGCCAGTTGGAAGCTGGTGCTGAGCGATGTGGTCCTACCGGACGACGGGGGGATCAACCTGGTCCGCCAATTGCGCCTGAAGCAGCCTGATCTGGAGGTGATCCTGTTCAGCGGCTACGGCGACGAGCGGGCCAACCTGGACCAGATCCAGCGGGATGGGCTGGTCTTCCTGCCCAAACCATATACAGCCGCTGATCTGCTGCGCCTGGTTCGGGAGGCGATCGATCACGGGAAAGCGTTCAGCGGCGCCGCCGTTTCCTAACGAAACGCGGGGGCCAGGGATAGGCAACTGTTGCCACTCTATTATTGTGTTTGTCTGGTGCAGAGCCGGGCATGCTATGGTTGAAATGAGCGGAAGCTCTAACCGCAATTACGAGGGGCACTGTGATGACTGATGCTGCGCATGAAACCCGATACGAGACAGCTACTTTTGCCGGAGGCTGTTTCTGGTGTATGGAGTCAGCCTTCGATAACCAGGATGGTGTGATCGGGGTGATTCCTGGCTACACGGGAGGCCATCAGGCGAGCCCAACTTACGAAGAGGTCTGTTCAGGCGCCACAGGTCATTATGAGGCGGTGCAGGTTGTTTATGACCCCGCGGTAATACCGTACGAGAGGTTGCTGGAATACTACTGGCGCCAGATTGACCCTACCGACGAGGGTGGCCAGTTTCATGACCGGGGGTCTTCGTACCGGACCGCCATTTTCTATCATAGCGCCAATCAGAAACAGAAGGCGCTAGCCTCGAAGCAGGCCCTGGAAGCCAGCGGACGGTTTTCCAAGCCTATAGTCACGCAGATTCTTCCTGCTGCAGAATTCTATCCAGCCGAGGAGTACCACCGACAGTACCATAAAAAGGAACCCGTTCGGTATGGTCTTTACAAAAAAGGCTCCGGACGGGACTCCTTTGTCGCCAAGCATTGGGACAGGCTAATTTCGGGCCAGGAGCAGTTGCAGAACAGGCTGACGAAGTTGCAGTATGAGGTGACACAGCAGAACGCCACGGAGCCTCCCTTCCGGAACGATTATTGGGACAACAGGCAGGAGGGCCTCTACGTTGATATCGTATCCGGCGAAGCGCTGTTCAGTTCTAGGGATAAGTTTGACTCAGGCTGCGGTTGGCCGAGCTTCTCCAGGCTTGTGCATCCTGAGAATATTACTGAGCAAGAGGACCGGAGCCACTCCATGGTTCGCACTGAGGTGCGCAGCAAGGAATCGGATGCCCACCTCGGCCATCTCTTCAATGATGGGCCAGGCCCGACGGGCCTGCGCTACTGCATCAATTCCGCCTCTCTGCGCTTCATTCCCAAGGAAGATTTAGAGAGGGAAGGCTATGGCCGGTACTTGTTCCTGTTTAAATAGCTCTTGCTGGGGGTTGCAGAAGCCGCCCCCTCTGTTCATCCACATGATCCGGGGCAATATCCTTCCATGCTCCTGCTGCTTCCTTGATAATTCTTTCGCATTCTTTCCGCTCAGGTATGATTAGAGGCTCAATGATGATCTTATTTCCCGCCAGGTTTATCAGCAAAACAACCCCCTGTTTAAAAGATGCCTTTCCCCTGACATGCGGAAGCAGAACAATCTGCCCATTGCTGGATACGGTTATAGTTACCTTTATAGGTAACATTAGTAGTTTATTAGAATTAATTAGAAAGCTAATGTGACAAATTGAGGGACAAGCGACCCGAGAAATTACTGTCTCTCTATTGGTATGGTCTAGGAAAAACCATTTCGATCAGATAGAGAAAGGAGCCAGCCATTGAAATTAAACAGCCAGAAAGCCGCCAATCTTGACCTCTAAATATGGTTAATAATACAGGAAATAGTAAACTAGTGGCGAAATTAGCATTAGATGCAGAAGACTTTTTCGGAGATCTGTTTTTAAAGGAGGCATGTCAGGATGAATGACATCTTCGAGAAGTGTTTCAACTATAAGGATGCTAAAGAGGCCATGAAGGCAGGAGTCTACCCATATTTTCATGTTTTAGATTCCGGACAGGATACAGAAGTAACTATGTACGGCAAAAGGGTAATAATGATCGGATCCAACAATTACTTGGGTTTAACGTCAGACGAAAGGGTAAAAAAGGCTGCGGAAAAAGCTGTACAAGAATTCGGGACGGGCTGCTCGGGTTCCAGATTTATGAACGGTACTCTAAGCCTTCATGTTGCGCTTGAAAAAAAGTTGGCAGACTTTGTGCAAAAAGAGACCGCCCTGGTGTTCAGCACGGGTTTCCAAACCAACTTGGGAACCCTTTCAGCTATTGCCGGACACCGGGACTACTTGATAGCAGACAGGCAAAACCACGCCAGCATCGTGGATGGCTGCAGGCTAAGTTTTGCAAAGCTGCTTAAATACAAACACAACGACATGGAGGACTTAGAAAGAATGCTTGGTAATATCCCGGATGACTCGGGCCGGCTGATTGTCACCGATGGTGTCTTCAGCATGGAAGGGGATATCTGCAAGCTTCCTGACATAGTCAGGTTAGCCCGGAAATATGGAGCCAGGGTAATGGTTGACGACGCTCATGCCCTCGGCGTCCTCGGTGAGAGGGGAAGGGGAACTGCAGAATATTTCGGGCTCACTGATGAAGTTGATATCATCATGGGGACCTTCAGTAAATCCCTGGCCAGCCTGGGAGGCTTTATCGCCGCCAGTGAGGACGTGATCCACTTTGTCAAGCATCACTCCAGGCCGTTTATGTTTAGCGCGTCCATCCCGCCTGCAAGCGCGGCGGCGGCCATGGAAGCGTTGAGCATTCTGGAGAACGAACCCCAGCGTATCAAAAAATTGTGGGATAACGCCGAATATATGAAAAAGAATCTTGAAAAGATGGGGATACCGATCGGGCCGACAGAAACGCCGATTATCCCGGTCATGACTTATGAAGACTTCAGGACGCTCCTGATAACCAAGAAGCTGCTGGACGAGGGTGTCTATGTAAATCCGGTAATCGCACCTGCAGTAAACCCGGGCCAGGCGCTCCTCAGAACAAGTTATACGGCTACGCACAAAAAAGAGCAGCTTGACTTTGCGCTTGAAGCCTTCAATCGGGTCTTCTCTCAATGTTCATAGACGAGAGGCCGTATTAGTGCGGCTATTCAAGGCCAAGGGTGCCCGCGGCGTCAGCGCTTATAAGCTGCTAAATTGCATTATCGTAGGGAGGTATCCGCTTGAACAGTGTTGATAAAGTTGTGCTAATAACCGGCGCATCTTCTGGTATAGGTGAGGCCTGTGCCACATTCCTCGGTCAAAAAGGCTATCGGGTATACGGTGCCAGCCGCCGCATCCAGGACCGACCCCAGCCATTTGAGATGGTGCAAATGGATGTTAACGATGATGTTGCTGTTAAAAAAGGCGTGGCGTACGTACTCGCAAAGGAAGGCAAGCTGGACGTTTTAGTGAATAACGCTGGTTTTGGGATTGCTGGCTCGGTTGAAGACACCTCGGTCGATGAGGCCAAGGCGCAGTTAGAGACAAATTTTTTCGGTATGTTCCGGTTGTGCCGTGAGGTGCTGCCACTGATGAGGGAGAAGCAGTCGGGGTGCATCATCAACATCAGCTCCATTGGCGGCCTGATCGGGATTCCGTTTCAGGGTTTGTACAGCGCCAGCAAGCACGCGGTTGAGGGTTTGAGCGAGGCCTTGCGAATGGAAGTTAAGAAGTTCGGAATAAACGTGGTTATGGTAGAACCGGGAGATTTTAAAACCGGGTTTACCACCCACCGTTGCAAAACCGCTCAGTCGCAAGCAAACACGGTTTACTCGAGCGATTTTATGCGATCGCTGAAGGTCATGGAACATGATGAAATGAATGGCCCGGCGCCAATTAAGATCGCTTACCTGGTAGAGCATATCATCAATTCTTCATCCCCAAAGCTGCGCTATATGGTAGGTCCGGCCTCCGAAAAAGCGGCAGTTATTTTAAAGAAGCTATTGCCGTACTCGATCTTCGAGTGGGCAATGATGAAATATTATCAGTTAAGCTAGCTCCGGTAATTCTTTGGGTAACTACTCCCGCAGGAACAGCCGGCACGACGGTGGATGTGACCGTGGTGGCTCCCGCAGGCACCAGCCCTACGAGCAGCGCCGATAAGTTCACCTATGCGGGTGGCTTACACGGTGGACCCTCGGGAACCGAGAGCTTCCCACTGCTGTCGGCGCTGCCGAGCTACTTCGAAGGATTAAAATAAAGATACGTTTTCGATAAAAGGGCTGTTCCTGCCAGTTTGGGGACAGCCCTTTTTGTGCTATCCAGCCTGTTCCGGAGCACATTAAAAAAACTAACATCGACCTGGCTCGCCGACTATTGTCTGTACTATTTTATGGGTATCATAATGATATCAATTAGATGTGGGGTGATGGCATGGAGCATCAATACACAAACCCAGCGAATGCATGTGAAACGCTGGGTGGGTCTCGCGACCCTGCGGGCCGCAATCAAGGAAATAGGCTGATCAATGAGAAAAGCCCCTACCTGCTGCAGCACGCCCACAACCCGGTGGATTGGTACCCCTGGGGGGAGGATGCGTTTGCCAAGGCCAGGGTTGAGGACAAGCCTGTATTTCTATCTATCGGGTATTCGACCTGCCACTGGTGCCATGTGATGGAGCGGGAGTCTTTTGAGGATGATGATGTCGCCCGGGCTCTAAACGAGGGGTTTGTCGCCATCAAGGTCGACCGGGAGGAGCGCCCTGACATTGACCATGTCTATATGGAGGTGTGTCAGAGCCTGACCGGGAGCGGGGGGTGGCCGCTGACTGTTTTTCTGACACCCGGCAAGCAGCCCTTTTTTGCCGGGACTTACTTCCCTAAGAGCAGTCGCTATGGCCACCCTGGACTGCTGGAGGTGCTGGCCTCCATCAGGAAACAGTGGCTGACTGATAAGCAACGTTTGCTGGACGCCGGCGCAGAGATTCTGCGCCTGCTGGGGCCGCGCCTGGGAGCGGCGCAGGCGGGGGAGCCCGGGCCGGCGCTGCTGGATCAGGGCTACGGCCTGTTAGCCAAGAACTTCGATCCGGAATACGGTGGTTTTGGCTCGGCCCCCAAGTTTCCATCCCCGCACCAACTGCTGTTCTTGCTGCGCTCCTGGAAGCGCACCGGCGAGGCCCAGGCCCTGAAGATGGTGGAGACCACCCTGCAGGCCATGTACTGCGGGGGTATCTACGACCATGTCGGCGGCGGCTTCTCTCGCTACTCCACCGACCGCTACTGGCTGGCGCCTCACTTCGAGAAGATGCTTTACGACAATGCCCTGCTGGCCCTGGCCTATCTGGAGGCCTGTCAAGCGACGCGCAACTCCTTTTACGGCCAGGTCGCCGGCGAGGTCTTCACCTATGTGCTGCGGGACATGACCGCACCGGAGGGATGCTTTTACTCAGCGGAGGATGCTGACTCCGAGGGTGAGGAGGGCAGGTTCTACCTGTGGACGCTGGAGCAGGTACGGCAGGTGCTGGGAGATGAAGAGGGCGAGTTCTTCTGCCGGCATTATGATATCAGTGAGGCCGGCAACTTTGAGGGCCGCAGCATCCCCAATCTGGTGCATGACCGGGCGGCGCTTTTTGGCGGTGGCCCCGGCAGCAAGTCTCCCTGGGATGACGAGCGATTGCTGGAAGCACGCCGGAGGCTGTTTGCCGCCCGGTCATCCCGCATTCACCCCTACAAGGACGATAAAGTGCTCACCGCCTGGAATGGACTGATGATCGCCGCCCTTGCCCGGGGCGCCTGGGTACTGGGTGAGGAAGAATACAGCCAAGCCGCCGCCAAAGCAGCTAATTTTCTGCAGAGGCGCCTCAAAGATGGTAGCGGGCGCCTATTGGCCCGCTATCGGGACGGCCAGGTGGCCTACCCGGCCTATCTGGATGACTATGCCTTCCTGGCGTGGGGATTGCTGGAGCTTTACCGCGCTACCTTCGACATCAGATATCTGGAACAATCCCTGGCCCTGACCCGGCAGACGGGGGATCTGTTCCATGACCAACAGAATGGTGGCCTCTTCTTCACCGGCAGGGACAGCGAGCAATTGCCGGCCCGCCCCAAGGAGGTCTATGACGGCGCCATGCCCTCCGGCAACTCGGTGGCTGCCCTGAACTTGCTGCGCCTGGCGCGCCTGACCGGCGACCCCGCCCTGGAGGGACAGGCCAAGGAGCAGTTAGAGGCTTTTGCCGGGACAGTCTCCGGCTACCCGGCCGGCTATGCTTTCTACCTCTGTGCCCTGGATTTTGCCCTGAGCGAGCCGCTGGAGATTGTCGTCGCAGGACAGCGGGGCACCGTCGATACCGGGGCGCTGCTGCAAGTGCTGCGGCAGGCTTTCCTGCCC
This sequence comes from Thermacetogeniaceae bacterium, assembly GCA_050010575.1. Taxonomy (GTDB): domain Bacteria; phylum Bacillota; class DSM-12270; order Thermacetogeniales; family Thermacetogeniaceae; genus Palsa-1188. The sequence continues at coordinate 11,555 of JBEKKU010000070.1, forward strand.
GGAGCGACCGTGTTGTTGAAGCCTCCGGGAGAGGAAGGAGGACAGGAACCTGTTAGTGGCAGGGCGGCAGCCTACGTCTGCCGCAACTACGCCTGCCAGGCGCCGGTGACCGATCCGCAAGCGTTAGCCAGGCTCTTAGCCTGACACGGGAAAGATCCTTGGCCAGATTTAGAGGGTCATAGAGATCATAAGCTGAGCAGAGGATCGCTCCCATAATGCCTCCGAGGCGGGTTTACTACTTCAGGGGCATTAATGCATGTGCACGTTTTCCCAGGCAGGCAGCTTGGCCATGGCGCTCCGGGCAGCCGTGCAACCGTCCCCGCGTTTACTGTGTTTCGTGTTTTGCGCTTGTGTCGCTGATTGCGCAACAGTTATAATGATCGGGGTAGCGATCCCAAAAAAAGAAGGCGGGTGGTTGCTTGAAGAGCGGCAGGCGTGTCATCAATGCAAT
>JBEKKU010000071.1:0-11775 GCA_050010575.1 Thermacetogeniaceae bacterium
TCTCGTCGGCAGTGACGCAGGCCCGGGGCAGCTCGATCATGGTTCCGATCGGAATCTCCAGGTGTACACCGGTTTCCTGCTCGATAGACTGGATGATCTCCTCGCACAGCGGCCGCAGGATCTGCAGCTCTTTGGCGCTCATGACCACCGGGATCATGATCTCCGCCACCGGATGGAAGCCTTCCTTCACCAACTGGGCGGTGGCCTGGATGATCGCCCGCACCTGCATGGCATAGATCTCCGGATGGGTGATCCCCAGCCGGCAGCCGCGGTGGCCGAGCATCGGGTTGAACTCGTGCAGCTGGCGGGCTTTCCGCAAGATCGCCTCTTTCTGCTCGATCTCCTCGGGACTGCCGTTAGTCAGCTGCAGCTTGGCGATCTCGATCGCCAGTTCCTCGGTGTTGGGCAGGAACTCGTGCAGCGGCGGGTCCAGCAGCCGGATGGTCACCGGCAGGCCGTCCATCGCCTTGAGGATGCCGTAGAAGTCACCCTGCTGCATCGGCAGGAGCTTGTCCAGGGCGACGGTGCGCTCCTCGATCGTCTCGGCCATGATCATCTCCTGGACGATGGGAATGCGGTCCTTGTCCATGAACATATGCTCGGTGCGGCAGAGGCCGACCCCCTCCGCTCCGAAATCTCTGGAGCGCTGGGCGTCCAGCGGGGTATCGGCGTTCGCCCGCACACCCAACCGCCGGATCTCGTCAGCCCACCCTAAGAGAGAGCGAAATTCCGCGCTCAGTTCCGGGGCGATCATCTTGACCACGCCCAGCATCACGTTGCCGGTGGTGCCGTCGATGGAGAGGATGTCGCCCTCTTTGACCTCGACACTGCCCGCCCGGAACTTCTTGGCGTTATAGTCGATGCGTAGGGCCTCACAGCCGCACACACAGGGCTTACCCATACCCCGGGCGACCACTGCCGCATGGCTGGTCATGCCGCCGCGGCTGGTGAGAATGCCCTGAGCGGCCACGATCCCGTGGATGTCGTCAGGGGTGGTCTCGGTGCGCACCAGGATGACCTTCTCCCCGTCCCGGTCTTTTGCTGCGGCGTCGTCGGCATCGAAGACCACCTTGCCGGAAGCAGCTCCCGGTGAAGCCGGCAGACCCTTGGCGATCACCTCGATCTTGGCATCCGGATCTATACGCTGATGCAACAGTTGATCGATCTGGGAGGCATCAACCCGGGTAATGGCCTCCTCCCTGGTGATCAGGCCCTCGTTGACCATGTCCACCGCCGCCTTGACAGCAGCGGCGGCGGTCCGCTTGCCGGACCGGGTCTGCAGCATGTACAGCTTGCCGCACTCAATGGTGAACTCCAGGTCCTGCATGTCCCGGTAGTGCTGCTCCAACAGGCCGGCGACCCGTTCAAACTCCTGGTAGGTCTCCGGCATCTCCTCCTTGAGCATGGAGATCGGGTGGGGCGTCCTGATGCCCGCTACCACGTCCTCTCCCTGAGCGTTCATCAAATATTCGCCGTAGAGCGCCTTCTCACCGGTGGCCGGGTTGCGGGTAAAGGCCACGCCGGTGCCGCTGTTCTGGCCCATGTTGCCGAAGACCATCGCCTGGACGCTGACGGCGGTGCCGAGGTCATCCGGGATCTGGTTGAACTTCCGGTAGTAGACAGCCCGATCGTTGTTCCAGGAATCGAACACCGCCTTGACCGCCAACCTGAGCTGGTCGGGCGGGTTCTGCGGGAAGTCCGCCCCGGTCTCATCCTTGACGATCGCCTTGTACTCCTTGATGATCTCCTTCAATAAATCCGGGGTCAGCAGGTAGTCGTAGCGCAGGTCATGGCAGGCCTTGAAGCGCACCAGCACCTCCTCGAACCGGTCGTGTTCGATCCCTAACACGATGTCGCTGAACATCTGGATGAAGCGGCGGTAGCAGTCCAGGGCAAAGCGTTCGTCCCCGGTAGCAGTGGCCAGGGTGTTCATTGTCTCGTCGTTCAATCCGAGGTTCAATACCGTATCCATCATCCCCGGCATGGAGACCTTGGCCCCGGAGCGCACCGAAACCAGCAGCGGGTTTTCGGGATCGCCGAAGCTCTTGCCCACCTGCTGTTCCAGTTTGCGCAGGGCTTCCGCAATCTGATCTGCGAGACCGGGTGGAAAGTCCCTCACCGGGGCGCTGCTGTATTCGATGCAGGCCTCGGTGGTAATGATAAAACCGGGCGGCACCGGCAGGCCGAGGTTGGTCATCTCCGCCAGTCCAGCTCCCTTGCCACCAAGCAGTCCCTTCATATCAGCCTTGCCTTCATCAAACAGATAAACGTACTTTTTAGCCATAGTCTCCTCCCCCTAGATTATGATCGATCTCTCCCTGCTCCCCAGCGTCCTGCTACTCAACTTCATGCGTTTTCTTGTAATAGATCTCTAAAACCTTGCTGGCCGTCTCTTCGACAGCCTTGTTCGTCACGTCGATGACCGGGCACCCGATCTGGGCCATCAACCGGTCGGCATACTGGATCTCCTTATTGATCCGCTCCAGGCTGGCATACTCCGCATCGGTGGTCAGGCCCAGGGTCTTCAGGCGCTCCTGGCGGATATGGGTCAGTGGCTGCGGCCTGATGCTCAGGCCGATGATCTTGCGCTGCGGGATCTTGAACAACTCGGCCGGCGGCTCCACCTCGGGGACGATCGGCACATTGGCAGCCTTGAGCCGCTTGTTGGCCAGATACATACTGACCGGAGTCTTGGAGGTCCGGGAGACGCCGATCAGCACCACGTCTGCATGCAGCAGTCCCCTAGGGTCCTTGCCGTCGTCATACTTGATGGCGAACTCGATCGCCTCGATCCGGTTGAAGTACTGCTCGTCCAGGCGGTGGATCAGGCCGGCCTGCATCTTCGGCGCCGTGCCCGTAACCTTGCTCAGCACATCCATCAGGGGTCCCAGGATGTCCACGGTGGGTATCCCCTTGGCAGCAGCCAACGCCTCCAGGTCGTCACGCAGGCCCGAGACCACCAGGGTGTAGGCAATAATGCTGGGAACGGTGCTCGCCTCGGCGATCACCTGCTCAAGCACACTGTGGTCACTCACGTAGGGGATCCTCCGGACATCGAACCGGCCGTGGTTGAACTGGCTGGCTGCCGCACGGGCCACGAATTCCGCGGTTTCGCCCAGGGAATCGGAAATGATAAATATCACAGGGTTCACAGATAATCTCCTCTCATAAGGGCTTGCTTGACTCCCCTAATTCTACAAAAATGCGGGTCACCGTGGTCTTGGTGAACCGCCCGGACACCTTCAGTAATTCTTTACCGTTCTCCGTCTCCGGCTCGACAACAGGAAGTGAATCGATCTCGTGTTCCATCAGCCGGTGTGCCGCTTCATAGACATATTCATCGCCCCTGATAGTGACGACGTTCGGCACGCGGGTCATCACCACGCGGACCGGGATCTTATAAAGGTCGCCCTTGCCCATGGCCACCTTGAGCAGGTCTTTGCGGGAGACCACTCCTTCCAGGTGGCCGGTCTCACTGACGATAAACAGTGTTCCGGTGTCCTCCGTAAACATGGCCACGATGCAATCGTAAATAGAGGTATCCCCCTTAACCACCACCGGCACCGCCTTCACAGTGTCAACGGTCAGGCGGTGAACCTCCTCAACCGCCATCAGGCCGGGTTTCCTGCCGCTGCAGAAATATCCCACCCGGGGGCGCGCATCCAGCAGTCCTGCCATCGTCAGAACGGCCAGGTCCGGCCGCAACGTAGCCCGCCGTACATTGAGCAGAGCGGCAATATGCTCTCCGGTGATCGGAGAATTGCTCTCGACGATCCGAATAATCTGCGCCTGGCGCGCCGTAAGTTCGATAGCCGATCATCCCCTTCCCCGGGGGCTTTTATCATCTGCATTCAATGTGCTATACTATTAACCATTTTACACTATAAAGTGTGTATTATATTTCTTTTTTATTGGAGATTTTCCTGCTACTATTTTTACATCTCCCTGGCCAGATAAGGCGAAACTTGCATCAGATGAGTTTTGACCTCACCTGATGCTTAGTTGAGCCAATCCAGGAGCTTAGCGCCCCTTATCCCACCGCTTGCAGAAGCGGGGGTATTAGGGGCGGTTAGCTATCGGAAAAAATATTTTAAACAGCTGATCAGCTCTTGGTTGAGTACATTGTCAATAACAGTAAGAAGAGTTTCAACGCACGATTTTATCCAGATCGCCGAATAACCTCAGGGTGGAGGCAATATCCTTCAATAATGCCAGGCGGTTGGCCCGAACAGCAGTATCATCGACCATCACCAGCACCTCTTCGAAAAAACGGCCCATCGGTTCCAGCAAGGCAGCGGCCGCCAGCAGGGAGCGCTCGATCTGATCATGCTGCACCAGGCGCACGATCGCCTTTTTGATTTGAGACCAGGTCTGATAAAGGCTGCGTTCTCCGTCCTCAACAAACAGGGCCGGATCGATCCTGCTGGTACTGGCGTGGCGGGCCAGGTTGGCCGCCCGGGTGTAGGCTGTCAGCAGGGCCTCGAACTCCGGAGTGTGGCGCTGCGCCTTGAGGGCCTGCAGGCGCTTGTCTGCGGCGATGATCCGGTCGCTGCTGCTGCCCAGGGCAGCCTCTACCAGATCGTAGCTGTAGTCCTGGTCCATGAACAGGTTCCGCAACCGGGCTCGAAAGAACTCCTCCAGGTGGTCGGCAACATCCTCCAGGGAGGCCTGCAGCTGCGGCGCCGGTGCGGCGTGGCTGAACCCCTGATAGGCCTGCTCGATCAGCCTTTGCAGGGAGAAGTTGAACCGGTGGGCCAGGACGATGTGACAGATGCCCAGGGCCTGACGCCGCAGGGCATACGGGTCCTGAGAACCGGTAGGCTCCAGCTTCAGGGCGAAACACCCTACCAGGCTGTCGATCTTGTCGGCGATGGCCACTACCGCCCCCGGATTGCTGGCCGGTGGCTCGTCCCCTGCAAACCGGGGCTGATAATGCTCCCGGATCGCCTGGCAAACTTCTTTTTTCTCCTTATCCACGGCGGCGTAAGCGGCCCCCATGACACCCTGCAGTTCGGGAAATTCGTAGACCATGCTGGTCACCAGGTCGGCCTTGGCCAGCAGGGCTGCCCGCTCCGCATCCTGCCGCTGCCTGGCGGTGAGCTTCAATATGTTGCCCAGATAACGGGTCAAAAGCTGGATGCGCTGGGCCTTGTCGTAGATCGTCCCCAGGCCCTCCAGAAAGACAATCCCCTGCAGCCTCTCCACCTTATCCGCCAATGGACTCTTAATATCTTCCTGGTAAAAGAACTCCGCGTCGTACAGCCGCGCCCGCAGCACCTTCTCGTTGCCGGCCCTGACCAGATCCGGGTTCACCGGACCGTTGGCAAAGGCCAGGAATCGGGGCAGCAGTTGGCCGTCCTCGCTCCAGACCGGGAAGTAGCGCTGGTGGTCCTGCATCGGAGTGATCACCACCTCCGGTGGCAGTTTGAGAAAGCGGGGGTCAAAGCTGCCACAGATCGGGGTCGGGTATTCCACCAGGTTGGTCACCTCCTCCAGCAGCGATTCGTTCGGCAGCACCTGGCCACCGACCGCCGCAGCCGCCTCCTGGGCCTGCTGCCAGATCAACTGCCGGCGCTCGGACTGATCGACGATCACTCCAACCCGGGACAGCTTTTTAAGGTAATCTGCAGGCCTGGCGAGGACCACCGGTGACCGGGAAAAATTACGGATCCCGTAGGTGAGCCGGCCTGGATGCAGCTGGTCGAACTCGAAATCGACCACGTCCTGGCCCAGCAGGCATACCAGCCAGCGGATCGGCCGGGCAAACTTGATCTCCCGGTCACCCCAGCGCATCGGCTTGGGAAAAGACAGGCTGCCGATGAGCTCTGGGGCCAGCTCCGCCAGCACCTGCTTGGTCTCCCGGCCAGTCAGGCGCTTCTTGGCAAACACATACTCGCCGCCCGGTGTTACCTGCACCACCAGCTCTGCGACTGGCACTCCCTGGCTGCGGGCAAAACCCTCCGCCGCCCTGGTAGGCTGGCCCTGTTCGTCAAAGGCAGCCTTGCGGGACGGTCCCTTGACCTCATCCACCAGGTCCGCCTGCTGCTTGCCAACCCCCCATACATAGAGGGCCAGCCTGCGGGGAGTGGCGAAAGTGGCCAGCTGCTTGAAAGCAATCCGGTTGCTCCGGAGCACGCTCTCGCCGAGTTCCTCGAACTGGGCTACCGCTGGGGTGATAAAGCGAGCCGGCAGTTCCTCGGTTCCGATCTCCAGTAGAAAGTCCATCTCCTACCCCTCCTTCAGTGCGGGTGCGCTGTTCGCTCCGCTCCGCTGCGCCTGCTGCTTGCTTTCGGCATCCGGTACCGGCGGTCGCTCTCTGGTTGCAATTTTCAGGGGCAGCAACCCCCGGGCTTCCCTTGCGGCATCCTCTTTGATCAGCGGGTAGCCCAGGCGCTCCCGCTGAGCGAGATAGGCCTCGGCGCAGAGCCGGGCGAGACGCCGCACCCGGCCGATATAGGAGGTGCGCTCGGAGACACCGATAGCGCTGCGGGCATCCAGCAGGTTGAAGGTGTGGGAACACTTCAGGACATAATCGTAGGCAGGCTGCACCAGCCCCTCGGCGACCACCCTGGCGGCCTCCTGCTCGAACATGTCGAACAGGGTGAACAGCATTTTGGTATCCGCCACCTCGAAGTTATAATGGGAGTAATCTACCTCTCCCTGGTGGTGAACATCTCCGTAGGTGGTGTTCCCGCTCCAGATCAGGTCGTAAATGCTGTCCACTCCCTGGATGTACGTGGCAATCCGCTCGATACCGTAGGTGATCTCAGCACTGACGGGGTGGCAGTCAACCCCGCCGCACTGCTGGAAGTAGGTGAACTGGGAGATCTCATTCCCGTCCAACCAGACCTCCCAGCCCAGGCCCCAGGCGCCAAGGGTCGGCGATTCCCAGTTGTCCTCCACGAAGCGCACGTCGTGGGTGCGCAGGTCGAGACCCAGATAGGTCAAGCTGTTCAGGTAGCGGTCGATCACATCTTCCGGCGACGGCTTCAGAATCACCTGGTACTGGTAGTAGTGCTGCAGCCGGTTGGGATTATCCCCGTACCGGCCGTCGGTTGGCCGGCGTGACGGTTCCACGTAGGCCACGTTCCAGGGCTCGGGCCCCAATGCTCGCAGGAAGGTGGCCGGGTTCATGGTGCCCGCCCCCTTCTCCACGTCATACGGCTGCTGCAAAAGGCAATACCGGCCCCAGTATTCGTTCAGGGCATGGATGATCTCTTGAAAAGTCCAGCAAGCCATCTCTTCAACCCCCTTATTAGTCGTCAGTCGTCGGTAGTTGGCAAACCACACTCACCGCCCCCACACAAAATAACACCGTCTCTGCAGCCGTGATAGCTGCAGGGACGGTGTTAACCGCGGTTCCACCCTGCTTGGCGCCTTCTTACAGGCACCCTCTCTTCAGTACTTTAACCCTGCCGCCCTTAAAAGAGGCGGCAACCGTGCTCCGAAGCGCCATTCGCCGCCCGAGTCAGCCGGTTTTCACCCTTCCCGGCTCGCTGCCATGCACTCTCGACGGCTACTTTTCTCCATCATTGCTGATATTTTTTGTTTCATGTTACCAATTCGCAGGCCTTCTGTCAAGGGTTCAGGGCCGGCAATTTCAGGCTGACGGCTGGTTCCCCGGCTCATCTTCAGGCCCGTCCTCCGGTGGTTTGCCGAAACCCTCGACCTCCAAGGTGCACCGGTTGAACATGGCGGCCACCGTGCCCACAGCCCCGAGCACCGCCAGCTCCGTGCTCATGAGCATGCCGATCGCCCCGAGCACACCAATGCTGGCCGGGATCTCCAGGATGGTCTTATCGTCCTGCTTGATCCGGATCTTACTAGCTGTGCCCTTCTCCATAATTGTCCTGAGCCGGGCCAGCACCTCTTCGCTCTTGCCCTGGAACCGCCGCGTCCACCTTTCCTTAAGGCGCTCCGGTTCTAATTCCAATTCCAATTCCTCTTCCAACAGCACCAGTGCCTCGACCAGGTCACCCCCGGCTTTTTCCAGCGCCTCCCTGGCCTCCTTATAGCTGACGCCCAAGCGGTCCCGGATCAAGTCGATCTTTTCGAGCAGTTCGTTACCGTCCATGGTCTGACCTCCTTAATTAGTGTTAATTTACCCTGACCATACCCTTTTATACTTTTTATACTTTTTTATCCTGAAGGCTGTCCTGGGAGCCACCCGCCTGCAAGAGCCTCACAGGCTCCGGTAAACTGCCAGGAACGAGGCCTGACATCTCCATGATAGGTTATAAAGGAGCGCAGGAAGGAGGCCAACTCCGACCGGTTCCTTTGCTCGACCCTGGCCCGCACCGCCCGGTCCAGAGGGGTCCGCAGGAAGTAGGCCAGAGCCGCCACGGTAGCGGGAGAGAGCGGCAGCGCTCCGGAACAACTGGCAGCACAGTCGGGACAGAGGACGCCGCCCCGTTCGATGCTGAACCAGACCGGACGTGTGTCTATCACTCCGGGTTCCGGCGCCTGCCAGCCGTCGTGGTGGCCCATCACGCACCCAGCGAGCTGTGGCTGGTAGCCCAAAGCCGCCAGGAGCTTGGCCTCAAAGATGCAGCCAAGCAGCTCCGGATCCGCCTCCTCCAGGCTCCTCAGAGCGGCCAGCAACAGTTGAAACAGCTTTGGCAAGGGTTGTTTTTCCATGGTCAGGCGGTCGATCAGTTCCGCAAAACAACTGGCTGCAGCCAGCCGGTCCAGGTCCTGCTCGATAAAGCCAAAGGTCTCATCGGCATCCCCCTGGGTGATGGTATCCAGAGTCTTTCCGGCATAGAGAACGAGGTGCGTGTGGCTGAACAACTGCACCGCCCCCCGCAGGCGGCTGGAGGGCTTGCGAACACCCTTGGCGATGGCCGCCACTTTGCCCATCCCCCTGGTGAACAGGGTGAGAATCCGGTCAGCCTCGCCATACGCCATGCTGCGCAGCACGATGGCCTCTTCCTTATAAATGCCCATCTATTCGCTCCCCGGAGCTACCCGCCAGGCTGCTGCTCCTGTCCAAACGGAGTCTCCCCCTGCCTATGGCGATAGCTAATCCTTAGCTATATTATAAAAATATTTTTCCAATAAAGATATACCCGGTAAATACGCAAAAGCTTCAGTAAAAGAAATAAACTGCTCCTACCACAGCCCCCAGCAACCCAGGTTGAGAAGCAGGTGAATCATAGAAACATATTTGCAGTTTTACGACGCCGCAGTTTTTCACTAAAATGTATGAGGTTGCACAAGGGATCCATTTTCATGGGCAGCTGCCAATCCCGAGCCAGCCTGTGCAGAACATGCACCCAGGCCACAGGCCAATTGCCGGTCGTGACCGGAAGGAGTGAGGGCTCTTTTTTTCAGCAGAACATAATTAGCTGTTAAAAACGCACAATATTAACCAGAGAGGGTATTATTTTAAGGGGATAAATATTATAATAGATATCAGTATGGGAATTTGTGCCTGGGTTTACAGATGCAAGAGGGTTGATAACGGACAGGCCCTGCCAGGCAATGTCTTCGAAATAACTTACATTAGGAAGGTCTAGATGGAAAAAATCATTGCTCCCTTGAGTTATCTCCTGATTTTCATTGCCGTGTATTATTTCTCAGTCTCTTTCTTCGGCTTCAAATACAAGAAAGAGACCAATATCGCCGACCCGGTCAACCGGTTTGCTGTCATCATCGCCGCTCATAATGAGGAGAGCGTGGTCGCCGCCCTGGTGGCCAACTGCAAGCAATTGGACTATCCCCAGGAACTGTACGACACCTTCGTGATCGCCGATAACTGCACCGACAACACGGTCCAGGTGGCCAAAGAAGCCGGGGCGAACGTCTGGATAAGAACCAACGACCAGGAGCGGGGCAAGGGCTACGCCATGGAGTGGGCATTCAACCGCCTCTACACCCTTCCCAAGGAATATGACGCCGTAGTGGTCATTGACGCCGACAACCTGGTCTCCCTCAACTTCTTGAAGATCATGAACAACCGGCTACTGCAGGGTGAGAAGATCATCCAGGGTTATCTGGATTCCAAAAACCCGGACGACACCTGGGTGACCCGTTGCATTCACGTGGGCTACGTGATCACCAACCGCTTCTGGCAACTGGCCAAGTACAACATCGGCCTGAGTTGCGCTCTCGGTGGCACCGGCATGTGCATCGCAGTCGATGTGCTGAAGGAGTTCGGCTGGGGCGCCAATTCCCTCACCGAGGACCTGGAGTTCCAGATCAAGGCCCTGCTGGTGGGCATCAAAGTGTCCTGGGCGCATGAGGCCAAGGTTTTTGACGAGAAGCCGCTGACCCTCAAACAGTCCATGAACCAGCGCCAGCGCTGGATGCAGGGACACTGCACGGTAGCCAGCCACTACCTGGGGAAACTGCTGTGGCAGGGTTTCAAACAGCGGAACCCCGCCCTCCTGGACGGAGCCATCTATTGCTGCAATCCCTTCTTCCTGATGCTCTGCGGTTTCGGGATCCTCTATCAGATCTTCCAGGGGTTGCCGATCCTGCAAATACTCATACACAATCCGATCATCATCATCGGCTTCGTCGGACAATTCCTGTATTTCAGCATCGCCCTATTGCTCGAGGAGATCAGCCCCAATGTTTACGCCTGGCTCTTCTACTACCCGATCTTCGCCCTGACCTGGCTGCCTGTAGCCTACAGCGGCTTTGCCACGCAGAGCAACCGGAACTGGAACCACACCCAGCACACCCGGAGCATCTCCTACCAGGAGTTGCCCGTTACCACCATCCATAACGACCAGGACCAGTGACCGGCAGCTTACGACCGAACAGTTAAGGACCCCCATCTGGCGGGGTTCTTTTTTATATCAGGCCAGAATCTCTTCTAAAATGTGAGCCTGCTCGGTCCTGGCTAGGGCCAGGACCCGGTCGCCTGAGGCGATCAGGGTGTCTCCCCGGGGAATGACAATCTCACCCTGGCGCAGGATCGCCGTCAGGACTATGCCCCCGGGCAGGTTCAGGTCTCCGATATTTTTCCCGATCACCCGGGAAGCGGGAAGCACCTCCTCCTCCACCAGAGAGACCTTCCCTCCCTCCAGTTTTAACAACGTGATCAGTTCACCCAGGCTGACCTCCTCCTGAATCACCCTGGCAATGAAGAGAGCGCCGTTGACAGCGAAATCAACCCCGTGTTCCTTGGTGAACAGCCACTCGTTGTTGAGATTGTTGACCCGGGCGATCACCCGCTGTACGCCGAATTGCCTCTTGGCGAGCATTGCAAAGGCCAGGTTGTCCACATCGCTCCCGGTCACAGCGACCACCGCCTGGGCCCTGGTGATCCCCACGGCTTCCAGAACACGGGGATCGGTACCGTCTCCCAGCACTGTTTTAACCGCTGGCAGCTTGCCGAACTTATTCAGGGCCGACTGCTTTTTGTCCACCATGGCTACCTCCACCCCGTCCAGGACGAGGATCTGAGCCAGATTAAAGCCCACCTTGCCCGCACCGATGATCAGGACATACATCTTGACTCCTCCTTGAGAACGCTATTGCTAATCAAGTAGGCTTTCCAGCCTGGGCATGGCCTGATCGCTCACCACCACCTGAATCAGGTCATGATCACTGAAGACCGTACCCATGTAAGGAACCATGGCCTGTCCGTTGCGGATCAGACAGACAACCATAAGCTCGCCCGGCACCGCCACATCCCGAACCATCCTGCCGATGAGCCGGTGCGGCACCTCCAACTCGACGATCCTGACCTCCCCGTTGCCGGAGGCCAGCAGAGTCAGCAACCGCTCCCCCACCAGCAGTTCATGAATGCGCCTGGCTCCCCAG
>JBEKKU010000072.1:0-11744 GCA_050010575.1 Thermacetogeniaceae bacterium
TTTTTCAGAATCCTTACCATAGCCGTTACGCTATTGCAAGAGCCTCTTGATTACTGCTGCCAGCCGTGCAATCCCCTCCTCGATGGTTGCCTCGTCGGAGCAGGAGTAGTTCAATCTCAGGGTATTGTTGCCGCCTCCGTCCGTATAGAAGGGAGCGCCGGGCACGAAGGCTACCTTCTCCCGGGCAGCCTGCTCGAATAGTTCCAGCGAGGAGATTCCCTCGGGCAGGGTCACCCATAGGAACATGCCTCCTTCCGGCCTCGTGCATTGCACTCCATCCGGGAAGTGCCGTTCGATCGCCGAGACCATCGCCTCCCGTTGCTTCTTGTAGGCCTCTCTGATTCTGGCGATGTGACCGTCGATGTCGTTATCTTTTAGAAATTGGTAGATCACGCACTGGGCGAAGTTGTTGGAATGCAAATCTGCAGCCTGCTTGGCCACGATGAGCTTCTCCATGATCTCCCTGGCGGCGCAGACCCAGCCCAGCCTCATCCCGGGTGACACGATCTTCGAGAAGGAGCCCAGTAGGATCCCTTGCTCGCCTAGATATGTTTTCAGGAAGGGCAGGTCCTGGCCGATGAATCTCAGCTCTCCGTAAGGGTCGTCCTCCACGAAAAAGGCCTCGTGCCGCCGCAGGATGTTTGCTGCCTCGATCCGCTTCTTTTCGGAATAAGTGATGCCGGATGGATTCTGGAAGTTCGGCACCCCATAGAACAGTTTGATCCGGTGTTGCTGCAGGGTGGCCGCCAGCGATTCTGTATCCACCCCGTCATCGAGCAGGGGGATGGGATGAAATTGCGGCTCGAACATGGAGAACGCCTGGATCGCTCCCAGGTAGCCGGGACGCTCGATGGCCAGGCCGTCACCCCGGTCGAGGAACACCTTTCCGATCAGATCGAGGCCCTGTTGCGAGCCATTGGTGATCAGAATCTCCTCCGGGTCTACCGCCAGTCCCCGGTGCTGCAAGTACCGGTCGGCCAGGTACTGCCGTAGCGGTAGGAAGCCTTCGGTAGTGCTGTATTGCAGGACACTGTCGCCGTGCTCGGCGAGCACCTTGACAGCGGCCTCCCCGATCTCCTTGACGGGAAAGAGCTTGGGGTTGGGCAGCCCTCCAGCGAAGGAGATCACCTCGGGGTTGACCGTAACTTTGAGGATCTCACGGATAAAGGATTTTTGCACCTTGCCCATCCTGCTGGCAAAAAGGCTGTTCACTCTATACGCACCCCTCTATATTGAATTCTTTCAAAACATGCTTTTTAAGTGCCGATGAGTTGATCACATTCAGTATATCAATTAATCCGAATTGTTTGGAAAGGTTATTTAGCGCTCTTCTCGTGTGGTTATCTAGTTTTTACTGGCATTATGATGCGCAGTGTAAGATCGAGGGAAAATAACTAGTAATAGCTAATAGGAGTGTATAGCCGGCAGGGATTGGCCCGGCAATGCCACCATGAGGAGGAGATCTGGTGAAACAAGTGCTAAGCAGGAGAACCATTGCTTGGGGAATAGCTATCGTTTTTTTGCTATTCACCCTGGTCAGTGTCTTTTTCGGGAACCCCGGCGTCAGGACCGCCGGTCCCGGCGGCACAGTTGTCAAGCCGGTCGTGCCCCTGGAAGCGGCGATTCGCATTATTAAAACCTATTTTAATATTCCTGTCGAATGTACAGATTTCACCTCCGGATATAACGGCGATCTTGCTGCCCAGTCCTGGACGCTGCAGTGGACCGCACCCGGGAGGCAGGACCTGGGCTGCAATGCACAGGTAGACGCCGCCACTGGTGAGGTGCTGAGTTTCAATAGCGGCATGCCGGGCGTAAACGGCTCCGGCATTTCTCTGAGGGAACCCGCTGTTTCTATGGAGCAGGCCCGGGTGATCGCCTCCCATCTGTTAAGCCTGGTTGCCGTCCGCCACCTGGCCGAACTCCGCCCGGCCCAGGATGAAGTCAATATCCAGGGCGGGCCGGTGAGCTACACCTTTCACTGGGAGCGGGTTGTCAACGGTGTGCCTTTTCCGGCCAACGGGGTGAGCATCCAGGTCAGCGGAGCGGACGGGAGGGTCTCCGGCTACTACCTGAGCTGGATGCAGGCGACATTTCCGGATGCTGCTAAGGCCATCTCTCCGGAGCGGGCGCGGGAGGTTTTCGAAAACGCAGGAATGCTGGAACTGCAGTATTACCAGCCAGGCAGCCCGACGGCGACTGCCGGTACAAAGCAGCCGGTGCTTCTGGTCTACAGGCTGGTCCACTCATCCGATGGGGTCATCGATGCCATTGCCGGGGTGCCGCTAGTAAGTAATGTCAACGTCATGCCTAAAGGGGATCCGTCCTTGACTTTAAACGGCGCCTTGAGATTGTCGTTGCCAGATGCTGTCCCTGCTCTCAGCCCGGAAGAAATCAAGGAAGTGCGTAAGATCGCTGGCTTTCTCAGTCAGGACGGGGCCGCGGCTGCGGCTAGAAAATGGTTGCCGGCCGCCGCCAACCTCGTTCTGCAGAGCGCCAATCTTACTATTGACAATCAGACGGGCGCATATATTTGGGAACTGGGTTTCAGGGCAGCCGCGCCTGGCAGACAGGACGGGCTGAGTGCCCGGGTGAACGCTCTTACCGGAGAATTGATCGGATTTAACTATTTCGATCCTACCTCTGCGGCCTGGCCATGGCAGATCGGATACCTCAACCGAGACAGCGCCCGGAAAGCAGCCGAGGAGTTCTTAAAAAAGGTACAGCCGCAACGGTTTCAAGAGGTAAAGCTGGAGCCCGTTTTGAATCCCGGCCCGCCTCTGAGAATCGGCTATCCGCCCGCCCAGCATTTCAATTTCCAGCGGATGGTCAATGGTATCCCCTTTCCGGACAACTATATGGCCGTGGAGGTGGATACCCATGCCAGGCGCCTGGTGCAATACGAGTTGAACTGGACCGATCTCAATTTTCCAGCGTTCCAGGGGACTCTAGGGCTCAAGCAGGCGTACGATGCCTTTCTCAAGAATCAGCCACAGGCCCTCATATATGTCCGAAACGATCAGACCGGCATCATCAGCCTGGTTTACCAGCCCCAGGCCCAGCCCGGGATGCCGGCGACCGGCCTGTTGGATGCCAGGACCGGAGCGCCGCTCGATGGCAATGGCCGTATGGCGGCTCCTCTTACTGCACCGCGCCGTTTTACTGATCTCGCCGGTGTCCCCCAAGCTAGGGAGATCGAACTGCTGGGGCAGGCCGGCCTGTTCGGCGAGTATGGAGATGCCTTTCACCCGAACGAGCCAATCACGGCAGCAGCGCTCCTGCGGGCCATGCTGCAACTGCATGAAGGCCCCGGTAATTATGCACAGATGTCCGGCCAGGATCTGATGAAGCAGGCCCGGGATAGGGGTTGGCTCAGGGAGGATCTGCCGCCGGAAGGCAGGGTGGCCAGGGAGGAGTTGTGCAGGATCGTGGTGCGGATGCTGGGCCTGGAACGGGCTGCCGAGGCGAGGGGGATCTATCGACTACCGTTTGACGATGCCGCTGCCATATCACCGGATGCTGCCGGCTACGTGGCCCTGGCCTGGGGCCTGGGCATCATCAAGGAGGAGGGCTCCCTGCTCAAACCGGAGCAGCCAGTCAGCCGTGCCGAGGCGGCCGCTGTGCTGTTCAGAGCCTTCAAATAGGCAGAATTACCCTGAGAACCTATGATTATTTCATGCGATCGAGGATGCTCTGATTCCGACCACACCGGAGGAAGCGATGCAGTTATGGGGCCGGGGCGAGCAGACTCGCTGCGGTTCCATGCAATATACGGTTCTGTCGCCGGAGCTGTGCCAACAGGCGGACCAGCGCATCCGTGAAGCGGGTTGGGTGACCGGAGGTTCCAGCCCCTGGGTCGGGCCGATCACGGTACAGGAGGAAAAGAAGCTCAGCGAAACAGCCACCGAATTTACGGTAATTTTTCCCGAAATAACCTCAGCACCGCCTAACCCGACGGCAACAGAAAGATTCGTTGTGGAGCAGTTCACTGTCAACGGCAAAAGGGCTGGTTCATCACGAAGATGCTGCAGTCCAGCGGTTATGGGCTCATCTAGCAGAGCCGGAAGGGGAAAGGCTTTACAAATTATCATAGGGGAGGTGGGGGATTGAAAATATCAGTCATCCTTGGCCATCCGAGCACTGAAAGTTTCAACCATGCAATAGCGGATCAATGTATCCAGGCACTACGGGGGAACGGGCACGAAGTGATCTATCACGACCTGTATCAAGAGCGGTTCGGCCCGATCCTGCCGTGCGAGGAGATTCCCAGGGGGGCGGTGCTGGAACCGGATATAGAGAGGCACTGCGCTGAGATAGCGGCGGCAGATGGCATCGTGATCATTCACCCCAACTGGTGGGGGATGCCGCCGGCGATGTTGAAGGGCTGGGTGGACAGGGTCTTGCGCCCCGGAATTGCCTATGAGTTTCTTGAGGGCGACGATGGTGAAGGGGTGCCGATCGGTTTGCTGAAAACAGCCACGGCAATCGTGTTCAATACCTCGAACACTCAGGAAGAGAGAGAATCGCAAGTGTTTGGGGATCCCCTGGACGCTATCTGGCGCCACTGCATCTTCGGTCTCTGCGGAGTCAGGCAATTTTACCGGCAGATGTTCGGGGTGATCGTCACCAGCACCTTAGAGCAGCGACTGCAATGGCTGGAGGAAGTGCAGGCAACGATTGATCGATTTTTCCCGGCAGTGGTCTGATCCCGATCAGATCTGCTTTTGAAGCTGTTTCCGTTTTTTCCCCAGCGCTCTCGGGCACGATCTCCGGCACAGGTTGCAGCTAAAAAGCCCGTAGCCTTTCTTGTTCGTGTAAAAAGAGGTTGGACGGCACAACTTCTGTTCGACGGTAATGCCGTCCAGGGCCTTCTGGGGGCAGGCCTCGATGCAGATGGTGCATTTGTCCGGGCAGTTCTTGAGGGTAGATAGCGGGTCCTGCTCCAGTTCGGCGCTTGCCAGGACTGCCCCGATGTGGATCATGTTGCCATAGTCTTCATTCAGCAGCAGGGTGTTCTTTCCCAATATCCCCAGCCCGGCGAGATAGCCTGCATGCCTCATCGACAGGATGCCGCGCCCGTACAACCGATCGGGTTCCCAGTACTCGTAGGGGTCATCGGAGGGCACGGGCACCGCCAGGACCCCTCTCTCCTCCAAGAATAGGCTGAGGCGCATCCCGATGCCATCCAGTTCTTTTACGGACAGGTCTTTGACCTGGGTGTAAGGAACCAGGCTTGCCGCAAAGATAATTCCGGCAGGTATCCTCCTGGCAAACACGATGACCGACCTGCATTTTGGGAAAATGTCTGTTGGTCTGAAGCCCTCCGGCGCTCCGGCAAACCTTTCAGTTGAGGAGATGCCGCAGAGGTCTGCCCCGGGGGAGAATGCCGCTTCCTTGACTTGCCGGGCGTTAAGCGTGCTGGGTACAGCATTGCTCATCCTGATCCGCTCCCCCTTTCACTGGTGTTGAAAGATCGCGATTGCCATAGTCTAGTTGCAATCCATGCTCAGGCAGGCGGGTGTTCATCCCGTGCTGCAGTTGTTCGATATCGCATTGCGGGCGGCGGCAAACGATGCCTAACAGGCTGTGCACGAGGGCGGTACGGAGAGACCCTTCCGCGTTATATGTTGTATCAAGCAGCTTTAGTGAGATTCCTCCCGCGGTCAACGGCTTTATGCTTTGAAGTTGGACCAGTGAGTTGGGCGGGTGATTGGCGACGGCAACTTTGTACTGGCATTGCCCTTCGCCACGTTGATCTGGGATTGAGTGAGAAAGATACTCTTGGTCAGGTCTGCTCCTCTGAGGTCAGCATTTCGGAAATCAGCTCCAATGAGATCTGTCCCACTCAGGTCGGCTCCTCTGAGGTCAGCCGCAATCAGGTAGGCCCCTCTCAAGTTTGCGCCTCTGAGGTTGGCTTTTCTGAGGTCAGCCGCAATCAGATCAGCTCCTCGGCCGAGGGTCTTCTGATGTTCTGGATATGTATTCTGCCCACGACGGACTTCGGCTCGTACGAGTTCGCTAGTCTGTAGGAGCAGTGCATTAACATCTGCTCGGTGTGCCGCTACGTCCAATTTTACGAAAGAGTCAAGACTGAGGTGAGTAAGGCGTTCAGTCTCGTCAAGCATGGAGCTGAGCGCACCGTGGATCGGATGAGTTGGTTGCAATGTCAGCGCTTCGGTTAGATACCAGAGCAGTTCATGTAGTTGCCGCATAATCAGGAATACCTCGCACATTTGCTTTGCGAATCCTGGAGCTTGCTGCCAGTCGTGTCCGCCGAAGGTTACTTGGGCAACTTTTTGGCCTGCTCCTAAACAGTCATAAGCAGTGCAACCTTTAAGGCCCTTTTTCCAGAGAGTTTTGTGAACACTGCAGCGAAAATCTGATTGCAGGTTGGGGCAAGGCTGACCCGCATCTTTGTCGAGGGGGAAGCCTTCCGAAGCTGAAAAGTTCAGTGCGACACAGCACAAGCCAAAACAGTTTTCGCAGTCGGCTCGTAGATTGCGGCGAATCCGATCAGGGAAATAAGGTACTGGATATTCGTGATTCTCAGACAATATCGTCTCTCCTTGGATTTGAAAATTGTTATTTGTTGTATCAAGCAGCTTCAGTGAGCTTGCTCTTCAGATAGTAGTTTGCGGGGCAGGCCCCAGCCAGCGAAGAGTGCGGCCGGAAGGTATTATAGGCCTCCCTGTATTCGTTCAGTATACCTCTCAGATCTCTGGGCGTCTCGTATGCGTTGATATAGATGCGATCATATTTCAGGGGGTGGAAGTTCCTGACTATATTGTTAATTGAAAGGGGAATTTTATTGAGAATTTCATCTAATTATTATGAGCACCAACTGTCAGATAGGCACCCTTTATAAGCGCGAATAAGGTTTTACAACCCAAACCGGGCAGCATTGTTGCCCCAGATGCCGACCTTTTCCTCTTCGGTGATGTTAGCGGCTGCCCATTCTTTGTAGTAGCGGGCGAGGGAGAGTAGTGGGAAATCGCTGCCCAGCAGCACTTTATCGAGCGCTCCCGCCACCCGGGCGACTCGGTAGATGTCGGGGCGGAAGAGAAACGGCGAGGCTGCCGTGTCGTAATAGACGTGGCGTAGCGGTGTGCGTAGCTCGGACATCAGTTCGTAGAAGAACAATCCGCCGCCCCAGTGGGCGAAGATAATCTTGTTATACGGGTTCTGAGTCGCGAACAGATAAGCCTGCTCAGGCCTCATCTTACCTTTACCGGGGTAATAACGGCCAACCAGTTCATTGGTATGCATCAGGATGGGAAAGTTCAGTTCCCGGCAGAGGACAGTGAAACGCCCCACCTGGCTCTGGTCGGCAATGTCAATGTGCACCGCGGCAGGGATGATCTCTCCCGCCCCTTTGAGGCCAGCCTCGCTGCAGCGGACCAGTTCCTGTTCCATGCCCGGGTCCAGGGGAGGAACCACGGCGAAACCGATCAGACGGTCCGGGTAGTGCCTTATTGCATCAATGATGTAATCATTGCTTTCACGGCACATTCCCAGATCGAGGTAGGGAAAGCCGAACACCACTGATTTGTCGATTCCAGTCTTGTCCATGTTCTCAAGCAAGGTTTCGGCGGTTGCAAACTTCGATTTAGGGCTTTCGTGCAGCATTTTAAAGTGAGCGTCCCGCTCCATGTTCTGCTTGATCTCCTGGATAAACTCCGGCGACAGGATGTGAACGTGGGCGTCTATTTTCATGGCAACCCTCTAGCGCTTGAGGCAGTATAGTGTAATATCGCAATCTTGACGTATTTTACGATCTTCCGGCTCTTTACAATCCCAGCTTCTCACACGCCCAGACAGCCATTTCCCTGACATTCTCGTTGCTGTCATGGCAGGCTTGCTTGATATAGTCACCGTATTTGGCCTCATAGCTGTTGGCCATGGCCCTGATGGCATTGCACTTCCACAACCAGGCCCGGTCCTGGTTGATATACCAGAACTTGGGCTGAATATGCTTTGAAAACGTCTCCTCGTCCATCTGGAACATTTTTTCTATACCTATATAGTTGACCAGTTCATCAAGATTCGGATAATCCTCTTCCTCATCCCACTTGTCTTTGTTCATGGGGCAGGCATCCTGGCAGGCATCGCATCCGTACAACCATGTACCCATCTTATCTCTTAAATGCTCCGGCGCCGAATCTTTTACCCAACAGGTGAGGAAAGTCATGCACTCTACGGCGTTCATCTCGTACGGACCGCGCAAAGCGCCGGTCGGACAGGCGTCGATGCACTTGGTGCAGTTGTCCGGGCAGGGGGGCAATACTTCCGTTTCATAGCACTCCATCTCCTGATCAGTCAACCATGTTTCAAACATGATCCAGGAGCCGTGTCTGGTGTAAAAGAAATTGTTCTTTCTGATCATGCCCAGCCCGGCCTTGAAAGCCGCCCACCGGGCGGCGGCAATACCGGCAATCTCGTTTCTTACCGTTTTAAGGCCCGCCTCTTGAAGATAAGACTCAAATAAAGCTGCAGCAGCAAACTCCTGGGAATAGTTCTGAAAATGGTAGTCATATAGGTAAAACTTGCTGATCAAACCGCCCACGCCCTCCGGGATCCTGTACTTTCCGTATCTGAAGGCGCAGACGATGATCGATCTGGCCCAGTCGTAAGTCTGCCGGGGATATGCATACCTAAAAGAGTTTTCATAAAACGGCCTTGATTCCGGACATAGTTTCATGCGCTCCTCCAGGCGATCGGCATAATCCCGGACGGCATCCACTTTAATGATCCCGCATGAAGCGAATCCCAATTCCAGGGCCTTGTTTCTGATCGTGACGGCCAGGTTTTCCTGGTCCATCATCTAAATCCCCCCTGCATTCAATCTATATAATTTACTGGCGAACGATCAGAAACTTTCTCTCCGAAGGACCCGCCCGGAATGGTGAAGCGCTAATGATCAGTCCTCCTTGATTTTTAAGCGTTATCGATGACGTAACTTCGCCCTATTCCCACCGGAAAAACCGGATGCCCAAAAGCAGGCTGCCGGTGAACCAGGCCAGCAATATCCCCAGGTCGGCGCCGATGCTGAATAGGGGCGGGTTGCCGGTCATGACCTGACGCAGGGCGTCCGCCAGGTAAGTGAGCGGCATGGCTTTCACAAAAGGTTGCAGAAAGCCGGGAATGAAGCTGATCGGAAAAAACGTCCCGGCCAGGAACATCATGGGGAACTGGACCAGTTGGACGATTCCCTGGCCGCTTTCCACGGTGCGGGCGAATGAGACCAGCATGTATCCCAGCGAGACAAAGGTGCAGGCGCCCAGGAGCACCCATGCGGCAACCAGATACCAGCTGCTGACGATCGTGACCCCAAAAACCAGGCGTCCGATGATGACGATGAGCAGTGCTTGCATCATGGCCAGGAGCAGGCGCACTGTCACCTCGCTGGCAATCAGCAGGCCGCGCGGCAGGGGTGTGGCGCCCAGGCGCTTCAGGATCTTGCGCTCTCGCAGGCTGACCAGCCGCAGGGCGCTGAACAACCCGAGCTGCATTAGGGCCATGGCCAGAATCCCCGGCAGCAGGTAATCTATCTCCTTCAATGTAACTGCCTGCACGGCCTGCGGCCTGGCCTCCAGCAACAGGGGGTGCCCAGTTGCCTGGGCTTCCACCTGGTTCAATACCTGTTCCACCAATGGAATCCCCACCTGGCTGCTCATCTGTTTTGTGCCGTCGTAGTAGACGGGGATCTCCACCCTGTGCTGACTCTTGACGGCAGATGACAGACCGGCGGGCAGGATGACCACCAGGTCGCGGGAGCCCTTCCGGAGGGCGGCGAGTTCTGCATCCTGAGCACCGATATGCAGCTTGACGACCGGCACCGACGCCAGGGCCGCATCCAGCCCTTTCGCGATCGGCCCGTTATCCTGCTGTACGACTCCCACCGCGAAGCTGGCTGTATCCTCCGAACCTGAAAAGATGGCCCCGAACAGCAGGATAAAGAAGATCGGGAAAGCGATGAACCAGAACATCGACATGCGGTCCCGGAGCAGTTCCTTGATATTGGCGATCACCAGTTGGATAAAGGCTTTCATTCGCGTATCCGCCTCCCGGTCAGTTTTAAGAAGACGTCCTCGAGGGTGGCCTGGCGAACGGTCATATCGCTGACAGGCAGGTTGGCGTTCGCCGACGCCTCCATCAGGGCTGCAATCGTCCGGGGAGCCTGATCGGTGTAGAGCGTGGTGCTCTCCCCTTCCTGCTGCATGCGAATCACGCCTGGAAGAGTCTGTAAATCAACATGGTTGCCCAGAGCGGGCTGATTGAATTCCAGCGCCTGTTCATGAAAGTTATCCCTGATCAACTTGGCCGGGGAGCCCATGGCGATGATCTGCCCGTGATCCACCACTGCCACCCGGTCGCACAAGCGTTCCGCCTCGTCCATGTAGTGTGTGGTCAGAAAGACTGTCTTGCCCGCTTCCTTGAGCTCCAGGATCACATCCCAGAGGCTGCGCCGGGCCTGCGGGTCAAGCCCGGTGGTGGGCTCGTCCAGGAAGATGATATCGCCGTCATTGATCATGGCGAGGGCCACGGACAACCGCTGTGCCTGTCCGCCGGACAGCCGGTCCACCCGGTCGTCGGCCTTCTCTTCCAGGCCGACCCTGGCGATGGCCTCTGCTATCGGCAGTGTCTTCGGAAAGAAACTGGCAAACAGCCTGACCGTTTCTTTCACGGTCAGCCGCGGGTAGAGGGCGGTGATCTGCAACTGCACACCGATGCGACGCTTGATAGCAGTCGGGTGGCGCTTGGGGTCGCGGCCGAGCACCCTGACCTCCCCGCCATCCCTCTGCCGCAGCCCGATCAGGATCTCGACAGTGGTAGACTTGCCGGCGCCGTTTGGCCCCAACATGCCAAAGATCTCCCCGGCGGGCACGCTGAAACTCAGCCCGTCAACCGCCCTGACCGCGCCGTAACTCTTGCAAAGACCGGCCACTTCAATGGCGAGGTCTGCGCCTGGAGCTGAAGATAAATCAAGGCTATCAAGCATGGCATCATCTCCTCTGGCTCAACAATCCGTCCTCTATCTCTTTTTTTCACCGACATACAGCCCATAACCCATGTACCCAGGATGCTTGATGAAAAAGCTGCTATTCTTCCTGGTCCTATTTCTGATCGCTGAGTTAGTCGCCATTTTCCATAATACTTTTATAAAAGTGAATACAGTCTCATCCTTTATTGTGGTTGCTTCATAGTTATACAATTTGATTTCTGCTATCTCTAAACCGGAATTTACGATTAAATTTTGCCATGCACTCGACTTGGCTTTCGTTAAATAACGACCGAAGATCCCTTTGGCCTCTTCTATGATTTCGTTTGATGGCTCCTTGAGCCAGGTCAATTCTAATAATCCGACCCGTCCTCCGGGTTTGGCAACCCTCGCCGCTTCCTTCATCGCCTTCTCTGCATTCTCCATCAGATATAGAGCCGCTTGAATGATCACTATATCGAATGCGTTGTCTGCAAATGGCAGGTTTTCTGCATTTGCACACATGAATTTTACTTTGCTCCGTATTGCTCTATCCTTTTCAGAGAAAGCTTTGGCTGATTGTAAACGATCCTCATCAATCTCGATTCCAGTGACATCGCAGCCAAACTTTTTGGCAAAAAAGCGGCTGTTCGTCCCCTTTCCACAGGCGATATCCAAAACCAAGGAATTGCCGCCCATGCCGCATAAGCCGGCTAATTCGGACGAAGCCTTATAGCCGCCTGGATGCAACATATTCAACCCCAGG
>JBEKKU010000073.1:0-11375 GCA_050010575.1 Thermacetogeniaceae bacterium
CGGCGAAACCGAGATTCATCATCTCCTCCTGTCCTGGTTCAGATGGCGTCTTGGCCAAAGCCTGCTCGGATTCGTCGCCTGCTATGCCTGCTGGAGCTTCTGCTACGATCTCTGGTGCAACCTCTGGCGCAACCTCTGCTACGATCTCTGCTACAATCTCTGCTACAATCTCTGCTACAATCTCTGCTACGATCGCTGGTGCAGCCTCTGCTACGATCTCTAGTGCAACCTCTGGTGCAGCCTCTGCTACGATCTCTGGTGCAGCTTCTGGTGCAGCCTCTGCTACGATCTCTGGTGCAACCTCTGGTGCAGTCTCCGGCGATACCTCCTGCGGTTCTCCCTGCGTTGCCTTTAACTCTTCTTCATCAAACATCGTCATGCCCCTAATGACCTCCTCGATTATCCAATCTGGGGTCGAAGCCCCAGCGGTTACCCCGACTGAACCGATTCCCCTGAACCAGGCCGGATCCAGTTCGGTCACGCTCTCAATATGGTGAGCGGGAACGTAGGCCGCACATATTTCTGTCAGTTTGCAAGTGTTGGCGCTATTCCTGCCGCCAATCACGATCATCGTCCCGACATTTGCTGCTATGGCAGCGGCTTCTTCCTGTCTGTCCAGGCTGGCCTTGCAGATGGTGTCGTAGCATCTAACTTCTTGGGCCTTGCCGACCAGTTCCCGGGCAATTGTATAAAAGCGATCCCTGGTCTGGGTGGTCTGCGACAGAACACCGATCTTTTTGCTTGACGGTAACTGTTCCAGGTCCTTCAACTCATAAACCACGACCGCTCTATATCCGGTCCAACCCAGAATCGCCCTCACTTCGGGATGCTCTGCAGACCCAATCACCACTACCTGGTAGCCCTGATCCGTCATATCTTCCGCCAGCTTCTGCACTCTTCTGACAAAGGGGCAGGTAGCGTCGATAATCTTTATTCCCTGTTCTTGGGCAACCTTAAAAATCTCCGGCGCCACCCCGTGCGACCTGATCAACACGGGTCTTCCCCCGGCCTCGCTCAGGTCATTGATCACATCCACCCCTCTGAGGTGTAGGCTCGCTACAACGCTGGGGTTGTGAATCAATTCCCCTAGAGAGCAGATCGGCGCTTGTTTTTCTATGGCCTGGTCAGCAAGCTGCAACGCCCTGCGGACACCAAAACAGAATCCTGCCGATCTGGCGAGGCTGATCTTCAAACCGACAAATCAACTCCCTCTGTAACGCTTTAAAATGCCCTGATTATTTAGATCAATTATAGATTTTTCGTTATAAAATGCAAATTTCCTGCTAACCTTGCCAGTCAATTAATTCTTGGATCTTAAACATCATGTGCCTGGCTACCTCGTCTGCCTGCTCCTTGTTATGGCCGGTAAAACTCATTATTGGACCCAGGCGCAACGACAGCCTGCGAAACAGCCCCCAGGAGGACCTGCCCCTGACCTCGATGATAGCCGCAGGGCAGACCGGCGCCCCGGTTCTGATGGCAAAATAAGCGGCCCCGGTACTGGGAGGCAACAGCGACCCGGTCTTGTTCCTGGTACCTTCGGGAAAGATGCCGACGATCTGCCCGCCCTTCAAGAGATCCAGTGCCCGTCTGATGGCGCTGCGGTCCGGATGACCGCGGTCCACCGGAAAAACACCCCAGCTCTTTATAAGAAGGCCAAACACCGGGATCGCAAACAGCTCTTTCTTGCTCATAAAAAATACTTGACGGGAAACGGCCGCGGCGATCACCACCGGATCCCAGTAGCTAATATGATTGGATACTATGATCACAGGCCCGTCGGCCGGGATATTTTCCAGTCCCTCGACATCCCAGCGCCAGATTGAAAACAACAAAAAACGCATCAGGGCACGGCATATCCGGTAACTAATCAGGTCACCCTCCCTTGGCACAGGGCTACAATTCGATCCACAGTATCATCCGCTGTCAATTTGGTGCCGTCGATCACTATGGTATCCGGACCAATCTTCAAGGGCCCAACAGTCCTATTGCGGTCCGTTTCATCTCTATAAATGAGCTGGCGGCGCAATTCCTCAGTGTCAACTGACCGCCCATTGCCGCAAAGTTCCAACGCTCTCCGCTTGATTCTGGTTTCCAGGTCAGCGGTTAAAAAGAATTTGAACTCGGCGTCAGGAATGACGACCGTGCCGATATCCCGCCCCTCCATGACCACTCCGCCACTGCGGGCGAACACCCGCTGGCTGCGTACAAGATAGCATCGAACTGCAGCCACTGCCGCCACGCGGGATACCTCGCTGGTCACGTCCCAATTTCGCAGGTAAGGATTGACATCCTCACCGTTGCACCACAAGGAAATGGAGCCACTTTGGCAAAAGTGCACGATAGAAAACCTTGTGCCTTTTGCCAGCGCCCCCAGAGCTAACTGATTATCCAGATCGATCTGCTGTTTTAATGCCAGATAGGTAACGGCACGATACATGGCGCCGGTGTCCACATATAAATAACCCAGTCTCTGGGCAACCGCCCTGGCCACCGTGCTTTTCCCAGAACCGGCCGGGCCGTCAATAGCAATATTCGGTAATCGAGACAACAGGGCATCACTCCCGCACCTATTCTAGCACAATTTGCTAATACTGGCTAGACCGCTGCCGGAGCAGAGCCCGTCTTTCCTCTCAGGCTTCGGACTGTTCGATAACGGCTCCCAGACCGGAGAGTAAGCTTGAGAATCCGGGAAAAGAAACGTCGGTGCAGCCGGTATCGCCGATAACTGTAGCGCTCACTGCAGTCACCAGTCCGGCAACCGCCAGGGCCATGGCCAGGCGATGATCACCCCAGGAGTCCACTGACGCCCCCTGCAGTGCCTGGCCTCCTTGTATGGAGAGGCCATCCGGCAGGCCTACCAGTTCTGCGCCCAGCTTGCGCAGTTCTTTGACGATCGCTTCGATGCGGTCCGTCTCCTTTACCCGCAATTCAGCAGCGTCCCTGATCACCGTTACGCCCTCGGCCATGGCAGCAGCAACCGCAATAATAGGAATCTCGTCGATCAGCCTCGGGATCAGCGGTCCCCCGATCTCCACTCCTCTCAGGCGGGAGGAACGCACCCGGAGATCGGCAACTGGTTCCCCACTCCAGCAGCGTTCATTGAGCAGGGCGCAATCCGCCCCCATCTGTACCAGGACATCCAGCACACCAGTCCTGGTAGGATTGGTCCCCACGTCCCTGATCAGAATGTCGCTGCCGGGTATCAGGGTGGCCGCCACGATCAGAAAGGCCGCTGCAGAGATGTCGCCTGGCACCTGGACCAGTCTCCCGCGCAAAGAACTGCCTCCGGCGATGCGCGCAGAACCATCCGGTTCAACCTGCAGACAAGCCCCGAAGGCTTGCAGCATGCGCTCCGTGTGGTCCCTGCTGGGTAATGGCTGGATAACCGTGGTCTCCCCCCGGGCATAGAGACCGGCCAATAACAGCGCTGACTTCACCTGGGCGCTGGGAACCGGAAGCCGGTAGGCCATCGGCTCCAGCTGTCCCTTGCCCATGACTGCCAGCGGGGCCTTGAGTCCGGACT
Organism: Thermacetogeniaceae bacterium; assembly: GCA_050010575.1. GTDB lineage: Bacteria > Bacillota > DSM-12270 > Thermacetogeniales > Thermacetogeniaceae > Palsa-1188. The sequence goes on from JBEKKU010000073.1 coordinate 3,527, forward strand.
TCCGGCCCCAGATTTGAGCCCCCATCTGACACAGCGGTTTGATCACCCGGCCCATGGGGCGCTCATTCAAGGAGTCGTCACCGGTGAGCACCGAAAAGAAACTCTGTCCGCTCAGAATCCCCAGCAACAGCCGCATGGTGGTACCGGAATTGCCTGCATCTAGAATATGACTCGGCTCTTTGAGGCCTCGCAGGCCACCCCCGTAGATCCGGACGTGACCGCCATCCTGTTTGATGCCAACCCCCATAGACTCGAGGCAGCGCAACGTGCTCAGGCAATCAGCACCGCATAGGAAGTTCTCGATCTCGGTCTGCCCCTCGGCGATGGCGCCCAGTAACGCCGCCCGGTGCGAGATGGACTTATCGCCGGGGACGCGGCACTCTCCTGCCAACCGGGCGCCCGGCTCGACTTTAATGACCTGCATAACACCACCCGATCCTTAACGTCTTTTGGCCACAACTCCCTGATAACGCAGGGCGCCCAGGGCCGCTGTGGCATCCTCCTCTGTCTTGAAAGCCAGCCTGAGGGTGCCCCCCTCCCCTTCTCTGACCCTCAATATCTCGATATCGACGATATTGATGCCACTATGGCCCAGAATGCCAGCGATTTCGGCAATGCTTCCAGGGCGATCCGGAAGCATGACCAGCACCTCGAAGACCGCTGGTAGAAACCCTCTGATGGCCACGGGTATCCTCTGGCGCCCCTGGCGGGCCTTGGCCAGCGCTTCGGCCAGAGCAGCGGTGTCACCGCGTTCCAGGTACCCCTCCATGTCGGTTAATCGGGCTCGAAACTGCCTGCTCGTCTGCAGGATAAATTCCCGATTGCTGTCAAAGATATCCATCCACATGGCGGGATCGCCTGAGGCTACCCTGGTTACATCCCTAAAGCCGCCGGCGGCTAGCATTATGGCAGCCGGGTGGTCTGCCTCCAGGGCTGAGGTCAGATTCATCAGGGCAACCGCCAGCAGATAGGGCTGGTGGCTCACTGCGGCAACGATCTGGTCATGCTCCCGTGGCGGCAGGCAGATAGGAATGGCGCCCAGTTCCCGGACCAGTCCCTCTACAGTGCTGAGCGCCCCGGGAGCGGTGCGCTCCGTGGGAGTCAATACGTAGATGGCGTTTTCAAACAGGTACTGATCGGCGCCCCCGATGCCCGCGTGTTCGGATCCAGTCATCGGGTGCCCTCCTACAAAACGTCCCAGGAAAAGCTCCTCCAGGGTGGCCACCAGTTGCGCCTTGGTGCTGCCTACGTCGGTAACCACAGCATCAAGCGGCACCACATCCTGGATCTGGGTGGCTATCCGCATGATACTGGTTACCGGCACGGACAGGATCACGACCCGGGCATCCGCCACCCCTCGGCGATAGTCACTGGTGCCCTCGTCAATGGCGCCTGTTTCTCTGGCCGTACGCAGCGTCTGCTCATCCTGGTCTATGCCCACTATATAGTATCTGCCAAGGGATTTCAGCCCCATTCCCAGAGAGCCGCCGATAACTCCCAGGCCAATAATGGCGATCCGGTCCTGTCGATCCCTGTTCATTCCTCAGATACAATCCTCTCAGCCTGCCTATCGAATGAATCATCCGGCAGACAGCGCCCGACAGCCCTGGTAAGCTCTCTCACCCCGGCAACCAGCGACCGGAAATTCTCCGGTGTCAATGATTGTTGCCCGTCTGACAAGGCCTCGCCGGGAGAGGGATGCACCTCCACCATCAAACCGTCGGCTCCGGCAGCAATAGCCGCCCGCGCCATGGGCTGGACCAGCCACCACTTACCGGTGCCATGGCTGGGATCCACGATCACCGGCAGGTGGGAAAGCCTCTTGATCACCGCAACCGCACTAAGATCAAGGGTGTTCCTGGTATAATTCTCAAAAGTCCTAATGCCGCGCTCGCACATGATCACCCGGTTATTGCCGCCCGCTATGATATACTCGGCGGCCATCAGCCATTCCTCGATAGTGGCGGAAGGCCCTCGTTTGAGCAGCACCGGCTTGTCTGTTTTGGCCACCTCTCGCAGCAGAAAGAAGTTCTGCATGTTACGGGCGCCAATCTGCAGGATATCAGCATACTGAGAAACCAGTGGCACGAACTTGGTGTCCATCACTTCGGTCGTCACCAGCAGGCCGGTCCGCTCCCGGGCCTCCGCCAATATCTCCAAGCCCTTCTCTTCCAACCCCTGAAAAGAGTAGGGTGAGGTCCGGGGCTTATAGGCGCCGCCCCGCAACATCGTGGCCCCGGCCTCCTTGACTGCAAAGGCGGTTTCCAGAAGCTGCTCCCGGCTTTCCACGGCGCAGGGGCCTGCGATCAGGTGTACCACCTTGCCTCCGATTAGGTGCGGGCCTACCTGGATGGTGGTATCTTCCGGTTGAAAATCTCGGCTGGCCAGCTTGAACGGATTGAGGATCGGGATTACTTTTTCCACGCCGGGCATTGCTTCCAGGGACAGCATGAGAGCCCTGGTGCGGTCCCCGATCACCCCGATAATGGTCCTGGATACCCCCTGGGAGAGATGGACCGAAAATCCCTCTCGTGTCAGTCTGGCGCGCATCGCCTCGACTTCCTTCTCGCTCGCCGAAGCACCCATCACAATGATCAATTCGTCATCCTCCTTCTGTTGGCGTCAGACAGCAAAAACAGAAGACAAAAGGGTACTCGCGCCAGGAGTACCCTCAAACTAGCCGACTCACTCCCGTCCTGCTGTCCTGCCGTAATCAAGTATTTTTTTGCCTGCCGGATCAACCACTCTAACCTACCGTTTACCATTCTGGCTGGTGCTATTCTATCATATTTATTCTCAGAGCGGCAACAAAAAAACCGGCGTCAGACAACGCCGGCCGTAATGATATAACGCAGATTACTCCTCGAGGGCGATGGCCTCTTCCGGGCATTCCTCTACACAGGTTTCACAAGCGGTGCAATCGTCCGGACGGGCAACCTTGGACTTCTCGTTCTCGATTTCGAACACTTCACTCGGACAGACATCCGCACACGTCCCACAACCAGTACACTTTCCAAGATCTACCTTCGGTGGCATTGTTTCTCATCTCCCTTATTAGTATAAATCAGATTTCGCCTAGATGATACAAGCCTCGGCGAGATCTGTCAACCCTTTTTTAGGATACTCCAGGGTTCAGGTCAGGTCTTAGCCGGGCGGCCTCTCCCAGGTAAACATGCCGCACTGCTGCCTGCTTCCTGTCGGTATAGACATGCATCAGCACCCGGATGCATTTGGACATGGATCCCGCCACCGGTATCTCTGTCGTGCAGAGCAGCGGTACCAGGTTCCATCCCATCTGGCGAGCTGCCTCCGCTGGAAAAGCAGCATCGAGATCGGCGGTCAGGGAGAAGATGATGCTGATGATATCCTCGCTGCAGATCTCGTTCTCCCGGGTCATCAAGGTTAGGAGCTGCTCCGTGGCTGTGATGATTGCCTGCCTGCTGTTTTCAGTTACCGTGGCCGCACCGCGGATTCCCCGTATCCAAGCCTTATCCACCATATTTCCTCCTCAGGAAACAGCCCGGTGTCCCAGCCCGATGGCCACGTCATCCAGGTGCAGCAGGCCAAAGCCAAAAAAAACGGCCACACTGATATGATCATGGTAGCGAGCAATTCCAATCTTTCCGCCTACGCTAAAGCCAACCGCTTTCAGTCCGATCTGGCTCAGGGCCTCACGGGTAGCTCCGGCAATTGCCCCCTCCTCGCTGTGCGTTTCCCGGATCACTCCCTCCCGTTTGGCAGCAACGATCGCCCTCTCGATAAACTTCTTCAGGGAGTTCACATATTCCCCGCCACAGTCCACAGCCGCGGTCCGGATACCCAGCTCCTGAAACTCCTGTTTCTTTCTGGTCTCTTCTTCCCTGGTTTCCGTAATCGCCATCCTCACGGCTGTTGCTGCAACCTGCCGGCTTCCGTAACCATCCAGAACAATCACCTCAAAGATCTAGTCTATTGGTTATTTGAACTACATTGAGGATGCACGATCAGCACCGGCGCAGGGTTGTTTGCCACTCAGCACCGCTATCTGGCAGCATAACGCCGCTCCAGGTATAGTTGGTAGTTTCTCATCTCTTCACCGATCCGGTAGATAATCCGCTCGACATCATGCTTGTTCATGACAAGCTCATTCGGCGCCACCACTTCGATCTTCCGGAATTCCTCTCTTAGTAAAAAAGGAATCAGGTCCTCGATAGAATCGGTGTCCAGGACAAATTCAATCGGCGCATAGGCAACCTCTTTACCCGATATCTCGTCTCTGACCGTATAGATCTCGCTGTCTGTGTTGATCTCCTCGATGCGTACCCCCTGAATAGGCAGATTGCGCAACAGAATGGCCTTCTGTTCCCTGATCTCTTCAGCCACCTGCTCTCCTTCCTTACCCCTTGCAAAGACGCGCCCCTGTTTGCCTTCGCCACGGTAATCAAAGCGCCCTTTAACCTTCATTCTCCTGTCGTTTTTCCCGGCTTCTATATCCATATTGGCCTCCCCCAGGAATTAGTAAACTTTTCCGCTATTTTCGCTACGAACATGTTAAAATCCTCCTACTATCCTAATATTCGATCCCCCGGCGGCTCTTAATTCCGTTTTTAAAGGGATGCTTGACTATGGTCATCTCTGTAACCAGGTCGGCCACGGCAATGATCTCAGGCGGAGCATGGCGCCCCGTCAGAACTACCTCCACGTGGCCGGGTTTCTTGGACAGCAGGTCCAACACATCTGCAACCGGAAGCAGATCATAATAAAAAGCATGGTTGATCTCATCCAGAATCACGATGTCGTAAGCACCCGAGCAGATCGCCTCTTCGGCAGCCTTAAAAGCCAGCCTGGCCATCTTCATGTTCTCTTCAGTAGCCTTCCCTTTTTCTGCGAAACACTTGCCACAGCCCTGACATTCCATCTCACCCTGCCTGATCAGAGCGCTGTAGGGGCAGGTAATGCCGTACTGGCGGATAGTGAAGTTGGGATAAAGCCTCTGGACTGCAAACAATTCACCAGTATAGGCGCCACCCTTGAGAAATTGGATCATGCAGGCATAAAAACCATGCCCAATGGCTCGCAGGGCCAGCCCCAGAGCAGAGGTCGTCTTGCCCTTGCTGTCTCCCGTATATACCTGAATCAATCCCTTTTGCAGCCGTGGTCTGTTCATCATTTGTCTCCCCGGGGTATTTTTATCACTATTCTTTCACCGTTGACCCTATCCCTTGCATCCGTGGGCCATTTCTTTCAGGGACCGCACTTCTTCAGGGGTAAGCTGGCGATACTGTCCGGAGTGCAGTCCACTCAGGGTCAGAAAAGCCAGGCTGGTTCGCCTGAGGGCGATCACCGGATGTCCTATCGCCTCGCACATCCGGCGCACCTGACGCTTCTTGCCCTCCTGCAAGGCGATCTCCAGCAGCGCCCCCCCCGGCAGTTCTGTTAATACTTTTACCTTCGCCGGAGCGGTTCTGCCTTCTGGAAGATCCACCCCCTGCTGCAGCCTTGCCATCTCTTCCGCAGAGGGCGCCCCTTCCACCACTGCCTGATAAGTTTTCCAGATATCATGCTTCGGATGGGTCAGCAGAAAGGTCAGTTCACCGTCGTTAGTCAGGAGCAACAGTCCGCTGGTTTGCAAGTCAAGCCGTCCTACTGGAAAAAGACGCACCCCCGGTAACGGCACGAGGTCGGTCACCTTCGGCCTTCCCTGGGGGTCACGGACTGTAGAGACATATCCCTTAGGCTTGTACACCAAAAAATAATAGCTCTGACCGGCCAAGGGCACTCTTTGGCCATCCACACAGATATCCTGCTTTTCCGGATCAACCAGCATGCCGATGCTGGCCAGTTCTCCGTCCACCAGGACCCTGCCGGCCCGGATCAACTCCTCACAGGCGCGGCGTGAGCCGATTCCCGCCCTTGCCAACACCTTATGGAGCCGTTCCCGCACAGCCCGGTCTCCTCCCGTCTGCCCTCTTGTTACCAGATAATTAGACATTACTCCAGCGATTCCTGCCAGAGTGACACCTTTTTCCTATCTAAACAGATAGTTGCAGATCCAGATGGAGGCGAACAGGCCGGACAGGTCCGCCAGCAGTCCGAGTGTGACCGCATGCCGGTAACGCCTGATACCCACTGAACCAAAATAAACGGTCAGCACAAAGAAGGTGGTGTCGGTAGAACCCTGCATCACAGAGGCCAATCTGCCGATAAAGGAATCCGGGCCATAGGTTTTGACCAGTTCGGTGGCGAGCCCCAGTGCACTGCTTCCGGATAGTGGCCTCATGATCGCCAGGGGCAGGATCTCAGCAGGCGCTCCAAAAAATCGCAAGATGGGCGTGCAGGCATGGGCTATGATCTCCAGTGAACCGGAAACCCGAAAGACTTTGATGGCCACGAACATGGCTACCAGGTATGGGATGATGCGGATGGCAGTCTGAAATCCTTCTCCGGCGCCCTGGATAAAAGCCTCGTACACCGGCACCCGGCGCACCCATCCGAGCAGTAAAAAGAAGAAGATCAGGACCGGTATCGACCAGCGGGAAACCGCTTCCAGGGCCAGGGCTACCACTTGCGCCGCCTCCGGTGCCTGGCTTTCAGGTAGGCACGCCAGATAATGTCCAGCATGATCACAAAGATCATGGAAAATCCGGTAGCAAAAATGGTGGGAGCGACGATCTCGGTGGCGTTGACGGAACCCGCCGCTACCCGTACCCCGATGATGGTAGCCGGGATCAGAACGACACAAGAGGTGTTGAGGGCCAGAAAGGTGCACATGGCATTCGAAGCGGTGTCGGGTCTGGGGTTTAGCTGCTGCAACTCCTGCATCGCCTTAAGGCCAAAAGGAGTAGCAGCGTTGCCCAGACCGAGGATGTTGGCGCTGATATTCATGATAATCGCGCCCAGGGCCGGATGCTGGGGGGGGATGTCCGGGAATAGGATGACAGTCAGGGGCCGCACCAGGCGGGCGAGTAGCCTGATCAGACCAGCCTGTCTGGCTACCTCCAACATGCCCATCCAGAGGGTCATCAGGCCGATCAGGTCAAGGCAAACCCTGACCCCATCATTGGCGGCTGAAAAAAAGGTTTCTGTTACCAGGTCGATCCTGCCGTTGCAGGCAGCAACCGCAATGCCGCCTAAAATTAAAAAAAGCCATATCAGGTTGAGCATGCTTTTTCCTCCAGCCCCTGCTATTTCACCTTTATGTAGGAGGTAAAGCAATTAGACCAACCCTGTGGCCCTAAATACCCGGTTGCTGGTTATCCCAGCACCCGGTTCAAGATCAGCCTGAAAACGCCCAGCAGTTCCGACCAGAAAGTTGGCCTGGCCAAAACGTCGCTGGCCGCCACCAGGTCGACGGCGCCGATGACGTTCTCCTTCAAATAGATCTGCACAGTTCCCAAGACAGTTCCTTTTTTTACCGGAGCAGTGATGCTGGGTAAGGCTGTGGTTTTACAGCTCAGGTCTTTCTCTTCACCAGGGAGCACGGCGGCGACCACCTGGCGGTCCGGCAGGGCCTCCACCGAAGTCGCCAGCCCGTTCAAGACCCGTACTTGAAGGTCGTGCAGGCTGCTATCATCCAGCGCAAAGGCTTGATAATCGTTAAAACCGTAATTGAGCAGTTGCTCCTGATCACCGTAGACATCGGGAGAATCGAGCACCACAGCGATCAGGCCCAGGGACCCGCGCCGTGCCGCCCCGATGACGCAGTTTCCCGCCTTTTTAGTATAGCCGGTCTTGATGCCGTTCGCCCCACTATACCGGAATAGCAGCCGGTTCTTGTTGATCAGAAAACGCGGCCAGGGGTGCCCGACCCAGGGCAAAGTTGTAGTTTTGGTAGCCACTACCTGCTGAAAGAAGGAGTTGGCCATCGCCT
>JBEKKU010000074.1:0-10888 GCA_050010575.1 Thermacetogeniaceae bacterium
GCCGAATTCCCGATAGCCGCCCCTGATGCGCATCACCACTTCCTTGCTCCTCATCTGGCTGCCTTCCGGCAATGCCCAGACCTCAACCCCCTTGCCCTCGAGTAGGCCCATGACCTCGTCCACTCCGGCCAGCAGTCCGTCCCGATGGCAGAAGATTTCGGCCGTGACCGGCGTGTCCAGCAGGCCCATACTCTCCAGGACCTCAAAGGTCCTCACGAAATAGACATCCGTGGTGGCGCCGCCCAGGATCTCCTCATGGGTGGCCGATAATAATCTTCTCTTCGGATCGATCTGCAGCTTGTTAATATCAGCCAGAGAGACAATTTCCAACACCATCCAGGGACCCTCTTTCAACATTATTATTTGATTGGTTATACAATTTCGCTGTCCGGTCCTGGAGCTCCTCCAGGGGGGCTACTGGTTCTCGTCCTGATACAAATACTTGTAAATCTCATAGTCTCTCATGACTGCTCGTAGGTACAACTGGGTTTCCGGAAAGGGAATGCGCTGGAGATCGGCCATGGTTCCGCTCCACTGTCCGGTCCCTACCCAGGCGTGCACATTGCCGTACCCGGCATTGTAGGCGGCCAGTCCGGTTATTTTGTTCCCCTTAAACTCCTCGAACAGGTGGTTCAGGTACCAGGTCCCAATCTGCAAATTGATCTCGGGCTGATAAAGCTGGTTTTCATGAAAATTCTGCAGGCCGATCTGCTGGGCCGCCCAGGAGGCGGTCTCCGGCATTACCTGCATCAATCCCCTGGCGCCGACTGCCGATTGGGCGTTGGTGTTAAACCTGCTCTCCACCCGGACCAGAGCCACCAAGAGATACGGATCTATCTCCAAACGCTTGGCCTCCTGGGTGATCTCCGTACGGTAGGGCCAGGGATAGAAGATCCTCCAGAACCACTTGGCCTGAAACAGATACAAGACAGAAAATATGATTGCCAGCGTGACAACAAGCAGCCGCAACTGCCGGAATTTGATAAAAAACACAGATTTAACCCACCTAAATTAGAAGTCAGAGGCAAGAGGTCGGAGGTCGGAAAAAGAATTCAATTAGAGGCTGGTGTAAGGATCCCCTTTTCCGGCATCCAGCTTCAGATGCTGCCAGGCCAACTTTACCTGCCGTTCCGTCTCCGCTGGCGCGCCCTGGTTATCGATCACCCGGTCAGCCCGTCGGGCTTTTTCCTCCAGCGGCAGCTGCAGGGAGATCCGGCGCCTAGCCTCTTGCTCTGTCAATTGGTCCCGCTCCATGAGGCGCTGGAGTTGGGTCGGGAAGTCGACCAGAACAACCCAGACTTCATCGACGAATTTGTCCAGTCCAGTCTCGAACAGCAGGGGCGCATCCAGTACCACCATGCCACAGTCTGAGGACCGGTATGATTGTAAAAGCCTGACTATCTCAGCCAGAATCAGGGGATGGGTGATCCGGTCCAGTTTGTCCAATTCCCCGGGGTTGTTGAAAACCATTCGCCCCAGAGCTTTCCGGTCCAGGTTGCCGGTACTGTCGAGGCAGCCTCTGCCAAATTCCCCGATGATCTGCTCGAGAGCTGGCCCACCTGGTGCCGTCAGGTCATGGGCGATCCGGTCGGCATCGATCACCACAGCCCCCAGCTTCTGCAACTGCTGGGCAACCAGGCTCTTGCCGCTGGCAATACCGCCCGTCAGGCCAATCACGCGCACGTCCAATATCCCCTCATTCCTGGCAGCGGGTACAGACAAAAGAACTACGCCCGCCGGTCTTCATCCTGGCGATTTTCTGGCCGCACTGGGGGCAGGGCTCACCCTCCCGCCCGTGAACAGCCAGCAGTGACTGAAAGTCGCCGGGGTTGCCGTCGCCGTCGACGTAATCCCGCAGCGTGGTCCCCCGATGCTCCACTGCCTCTGTGAGCACCTGCCGCATCGCCTGGTACAGCTTGGCCAGCTCGCCGGGGGTCAACGATGACACCGGCCGCTCCGGATGTATCCGCGCCCGCCAGAGGATCTCGTTGGCGTAGATATTGCCGATCCCAGCCACCAGAGATTGATCCAGCAGCAGTGGCTTGATCTGGCCTCGCCGGTCACCGATCCGTTGCTTGAACAGTTCCCTGGTCAGGGCCGGGTCCAGGGCATCAGGCCCCAGGCCTTTCTGGGAGCAGAACAGGTCCAGTTGGCCCAAGAGCATCAGGTTCATGGTGCCAAACTGACGCATGTCCTGAAAGCGCAACTCGGCACCATCGCTCAGGTAGAACACCAGGTGGGTGTGCCTGTCCCGGGGCTTGTCCGATCTGGAGTAAACCAGTTGTCCGGTCATCCGCAGGTGGATTGCCAACAGGTAGGAGGCGTCCAACTCTAACAACAGGTACTTGCCGCGCCGGGCCAGTCCAGTGATGGAGCGCTCCTTTATCAAAGCCACAAACTCCTTTGGGCCAGGCGACTTGATGATCTTTTCCAAAAATACTTCTACGCCCTCGATCCGCACTCCCAGGATCCTGGGCTTCAGGGTTGTCAACACGGTTTGTACTTCCGGCAGTTCAGGCATCGCGATCCACCTTTGCCAGGTCGTACCAGTTCGGCCCGGTCTTGATGTCGACATCCAGCGGCACATCCAGCTTGACTGCCTGCTCCATCCCGGTGCGCACCAGATCGATCAGGGCGAGCTGTTCCTGTTTCGGGAATTCGAAGACCAGCTCATCATGCACCTGCAGGAGCATCCGCGCCCGCAGGCCCTGTTCATGGATGGCACGGTCGATGCGCAGCATGGCCAGTTTGATGATATCGGCAGCGGTTCCCTGAATCGGGGTGTTCACCGCGGTACGCTCTCCGAAAGACCGGACCTGGCGGTTGCTGCTCAGCAGGTCCGGCAGGTAGCGACGCCGCTTGAACAGGGTCTCCACCCAACCCTGGTTCCTGGCGGTGGCGATGGTTTCCTGTCTGAAACGCCGGACACCGGGGTGCTGGTTGAAGTAATTATCGATATAGAGCGCTGCCTCCTCGCGGCTCACTCCGATATCCCTGGCCAACCCAAAGTCGGTGATCCCGTATACAATCCCGAAGTTTACCCCTTTAGCCCGGCGCCTCAGTTCCGGGGAGACCTCCTCCCGGGGCACCCCAAAGACCTCGGAAGCGGTCCGGGCATGGATATCCTCGCCCTGCCTGAAGGCCTCCAGCAATTTTTCATCCCGGGACATGTGCCCCAGGATCCGCAATTCGATCTGGGAGTAGTCTGCGGCCAGGATCAGCCAGTCCGGCTCCGAGGGCACGAAAGCGCGCCGAATCCTGCGCCCAATTTCCATCCTGATCGGGATATTCTGAAGGTTGGGCTCGGTGCTGCTGAGCCGGCCGGTGGTGGTAATGGTCTGGTTGTAGGTAGTGTGTACCTTGCCAGTTTCTACGCTGATCAATCCTCGCAGCCCGTCGATGTAGGTGGATTTCAGCTTCAGCAACTGCCGGTATTCCAGCAGCTTGGCAGCAATCTCGTGGGACAGGGCCAATTCTTCCAGCACTGCCGCGTCGGTGCTGTAGCCGGTCTTCGTTTTTTTAATCACCGGCAGCTTCATCTTTTCAAAAAGAATCACTCCCAACTGGCGCGGTGAGTTGATGTTAAAACCCTGACCAGCCAGGTCATAGATCTCTTTGGTCAGAGTCCCCAACTGACGCCCGAACTCGTCGGACATGGCATCAAGTTGAGCGGCGTCCAGTTTAAATCCGGTCAGCTCCATCCGGGCCAGCACTGCGGACAGCGGCAATTCCAGGTTGTAAAACAGTTCCCCGAGCCCATCATGCTGAAGTTCCTCCTGCAGCACCGGCCAGGCCCGATAGACCGCCAGGGCCAGTTGGGCTACTGCGGTTTCGTCCTCATTCGACAGCACCAACACCTGGTTCAGGTGCTTCATGGAGATCTCCTCGATGGAAGGATTGGTCGCTGAGTGCAACAAGTAGGAGGCCAGCTTCGTATCTCCGTTAATCCCGTCCATAACGATCCCGCAACGGGCCCATGCCGTCATCTCCGCCTTAGCGTCATGGCACCATTTCTCACAGTCAGGGCTCGCCAACAGTTCTTTCAGGCAATCGAACAATTCGTTTTTTCGGGCGTAGTCTTCGGGAAACAGAATGGCCACGCTATCATTGTCACCCCAGGCCAGCCCTACCCGCCTGAGCGGACTGCCGGCCTTCTGCTCTGCTGCTCCCGAATAAAGAGCAAACCGGCCTGCCGCTTTGATTCTGGCGATCAGGGGCGATAGGCCGCCCGCCTGGCAAACCGTTTGCTCCGGCCACCGGTCGGTAGCTGCCGTCACCTTGTCTTCCGGCGATAGTTGATCGCGGGCGCTTTTGAGCAGGTTTTTGAATTCCAACTCCTGAAGCACCGAGAACAGGTCCTCAAAGTTAGGTCTCCGCAGCTTCAGTTTTTCAAAGTCGACCTCATAGGGCACATCCATGACCAGCAGGGCCAGTTTCTTGCTCAGGATCGCCTGGTCGGCAAACTGGTCCAACAGGCCGGCCACCTTGCCGGTCAACTGCCACCTGTGAGCCAGACAATCCTCGACACTACCATACTGCTGCAGCAGTTTGGCCGCCGTCTTTTCGCCGATGCCGGGCACACCGGGAATATTATCGCTGGGGTCGCCGATCAGCCCCTTGAGATCCGGTATCTGCTCCGGTCTCAACCCGTATCTCTTAATCACGTCTGCTTCTGTATAGCGGTCCAACTCGCTGATCCCCTTACGGGTGATCAGCGCCTTGACCTGCTTGGAAACAAGCTGCAGCATGTCCTTATCGCCGGTGACCACCAGCACCTCCAGGCCCCTTTCCACCGCCAGCCGGACCACCGTTCCAATCAGGTCGTCCGCCTCGTAGCCGGCCATCTCCAGGGCCGGGATATTGAAAGCCCCCAGCACCCTCTTGATCAGGGGAAACTGCGGCCGCAACTCCTCCGGCGTGGCCTTACGATGAGCCTTGTAGGCTTCGTAATCCTGGTGCCGGAAGGGCTTCCCCTTGTCAAAAGCCACCGCCACATAATCAGGCTGTTCCTGCCGCACCACCTTCTGCAGCATGTTGGTAAACCCCAGCACTGCATTGGTATAGTGGCCGGTCGTGGTGGTCAGCAGGGGCAGGGCATAAAAAGCCCGGTGCGCCAGGCTATTCCCATCGAGGATCATCAACTTTTTCATTTGAACGGAACCTCATTTATGTGAAGTAGAAAGGCTCTTTCGGCCGTGCAGCAGTGGCTAACCACACCACTGCCAGCCCATCATCAATTATACCAGATCATAAACAGAGAAAATGTTCTGATTGCCTGAACAACACCAAGAAGTGGGGTCATAATAAACAAACCACCGGGTAGCACCTGGTGGCAACTTATAAACAAAACGTTCAATAGTATTTTGGGCAGAGTGGTTGCTCATTACCCTTTGCTACCCTCGTCCAGGCTGTCTAGAATCTGCAGCAGGGCAAGCTCATCGGGCAGATCGAGCGTCCCTAACTGGGCCTGTTTCTGGTAGTCTGCCGGAAGACTGGACAGGCGGATAGTGGTCACCCGGATGATACCACCGTTGACCCCGGCAGGACCCCGGATCACCGCCAAAAATCCGCCTTTCTCCCCTAAGTGGGACTTGTTCTGACAGACCGGGCACAACCCGTTTACCGTGCGGGTGAGGATCACCTCACCGCTATGGAAACTGGGAGTCCAGCCCTGCGCTGACGGATAGAGGCCGAGCAGGTCAAGCGTACTGTAATTTTTCTTATTCGATAAGTTGGCGCTGCCCGTCACCTCATGTTTACACAGGCTGTATACTGTTTGGACAATGACCCTGGTCCCCGCGGGAAGCGGCCTGGCAAGCTGGATGCGTTCTCTCACCGCATAGCTCCCGCCTGCCAATATCAGCAGTATTATCAAATAAAATACCAGCCTGGGCGCCTTAGCCACTCGAACCAATCCTTTGTGCAGGCGTGCCGTCCGCCTCCGGCGGGTACCCTGTCTGAGGCGCAGCTTCAGAGCCTGCTTTAAAAGTTCCTATTAATAAATATTTCCATTCCTCCCGCATTTATGCATATTATTTTCTCACTCCAGGCTGTTCAACAGTTCGTCGGGAATATCGAAGTTGGCGTAGACATTTTGAACATCGTCATTCTCATCCAGGGCATCCACCAGCCTCAGGACTTTCTCCGCGGTGGACGCATCATTGATCGGGACGGTGGTGCTGGGGATCATGGTCAGCTCTGCGCTGCTGGATCGGATTCCCTTCTGGTCCAGGTGTGTCTTGATGCGATCAAAATCCTGCGGGGCCGTGACGATCTCGATTGTGGCGTTCTCCTCCGCGACGTCCTCCGCCCCGGCCTCGATCAGTTCCAGCATCAGATCATCCGGATCGCCAGAAACATTATCGACCGGCACCTGGAACAGGCCCTTCAGTTCGAACATCCAGGCCACACAGCCGGATTCACCCAGGTTGCCACCGTGTCTGGAAAACAGGTGCCGGATCTCCGCAGCGGTTCGGTTGCGGTTATCGGTCAGAATCTGCAGCAACACAGCCACGCCTCCAGCAGCATATCCCTCGTACATGACATCCTCGTAGTTGACACCCTCTGCCTCCCCGGTTGCCCGGGCGATCAGGCGGTTTATGTTGTCAACGGGCATGTTCGCGGCCCGGGCATTAGTGAGCGCCAGTTTAAGGTTCATGTTGGCGTTCGGATCGCCGCCTCCCTGGCGGGCTGCGGCAAAGATCGCCCGGCCCAGCTTGGTAAACACATTTGCCCGCACGGCATCAACTCTCGCCTTGCGGTGCTTGATGTTAGCCCATTTAGAATGTCCGGACAACGTGATCACCTCCGTTCAAATTCGGTTTTTGCGGGGAATTTAGCTCCACTAACAGATGCACCAATTTCTCCACCATGTGCGGCAGCGGCTCCGGCTGTACGCCCACGATCTCGATCCGGCTCCTGCCGATGGGCAGCAGCAGTTTCAGTGCCTTGCAGTTCCCGATGGCAACCGCCATCCCAGGGGTGACCTCCCCCAGCATGGCATTGGCGGCCAGGATGGAAATCGGCCCCGTGATCACATCCACCTCCGCCACGGTCTGGACGACAGCATTCTCCCCGGTGGCTCCCTCATTAGCCCCGGCCCGCAACATCTGAGATGTAGCAGTGCTATTGGTCCCCAGAGCGATGATCTCCACCTCAGGGCCCAAGCCCTTCCGGATCCGCTCAGTGATATGCTTCCCGATGCCGCCTCCCTGCCCGTCGATCACGGCAATCCTCATGGTCATCCTCCCGTCAATACTATCTTATAGTTGCGCCCAAGGTCTCCTCCATCTCCCCCAAGGCAAAGCGGTGTGCCTGCTCATCTGCGCCACCCCGCTTCTGAATATCTGCATCGTTGATCAACCGAAATACTCTTATACATTGCCACCTTCAATTCCTGCTATTTTTATCATTTAGTCCATGTTCCCCTTCGTGCAGGTCTTCGACCCAACACCGCAACAGTTCGGCCACCCCCCAGGCCTGGGCAAAGCAGCCCCGCGCCGTAAACGGCCAGTCTCCGTCAAATATCTCTGACACAGAGCCAAGCCCGTGGTCCCGCAGGTGGTTCTGAAAAGGAGTCAGCATACGGGTGGCCATCTCCAAACTAACACTGTCATGTCCGTTGACCCTTCGATAGGCGGTGATGAAGGGCCCGATCAGCCAGCTCCAGACGGTGCCTTGATGGTAGGCGGCATCCCGCTCCCATTGGTTTCCGAAATAGCGCCTCCGGAACTCCGGGTCAGAGGGGCCAAGGCTGCGCAAACCGTACGGGGTATACAGTTCCTGCCAGACCTTTTGCACCACGGCCCAAGCCTGGGCCAAGGATAGGGGGCTGTATGGCAGGCTGACAGCGAAGACCTGGTTGGGGCGGATATGAATGTCCCGATTCTCGCCATCAACCACATCATAGAGACATTGGCCCGTCTCGTTCCAGAAGGTGGCGCAGAAGCTGGCCTGCACCTGTGAAGCCAACTTGCTGTATATGTCCGGCGTTTTAAATGCCGCGGACAACTCGCCCATGAACATCAGGGCGTTGTACCACAGGGCGTTTACCTCCACCGGTTTTCCGGCCCTGGGCGTGACCACCCAGTCGTCCACCTTGGCATCCATCCAGGTCAGTTGCAGCCCCGGCTCTCCGGCCTCCACCAGACCATCCCCCGCCATCCGGATCCCAAACCGCGTGCCCTGGCGATAACGGCCTACAATCTCCTTCATGGCGGGATACAGGCATTGCTGGACAAAAGCATAGTCAGAGGTGTATGCTATCAGTTTCTGAACTGCATAGAAGAACCACAGAGGCGCATCTACCGTATTATAGAGCGGTTCCTCGCCTGCATCTCGAAACAGGTTGGGGATGAGGCCATCTTTGGCATAGGCGGCGAAGGTGGCCAGGATCTCCCTGGCCTCGGCGCTGCGCCCGGTGCACAGGGTCAGCCCCGGCAGGGCGATCATGGCGTCCCGGCCCCAATCGTTGAACCAGGGGTAACCGGCGATGATCGTCCGCTTTCCGGTAGACGATCTCCAGACCAGAAAATCATCCGCTGCCAGCACCAGTTGCCGGGCGAAGTCATCCCTACAGCCTGCAGCCTGCAACAGGCTGCCCCTGCGCTCCATTGCTGCTGTCTCCAACTCCTGGTAACGGATGGGCAAGATCGGCTCAGCAGAGACCACCAGGGTAAAATCTTCGCTGGCCTGGCACTGGAATGTGAAAAATCCGGGGATAAAGTGATCCTCGTGGCAGGGCAGGCCGCGCTCCTGCTCCGCCTGGTAGTACATCCCGCGGTACCAGGCAGGCGCCATGGTGTAACCGGCCCGGTCGCTGGCTAGGTAGATATGCGGCGCTCCGGGATGGGGCTCGATCGTCACCTCTCGCTCCTGCGCCTGCTGGTCGAACGTCCAAGCATTCTCAAAGATCGCATCGTGAAAATCCCGGCAGTTAACCAGGGGGTGAATATACAGGGCCAACGGATGACGGAATTCGTTAATGATTTGATAGTGAATGATAGTAGTATTGTGGCCGTAGACCATAAAGATCGTCTTGATCAGAAATATGTCCTCGATCTGATATGTATAGGCGGGAAACGGCCAGCGTTCAAAGCTCTGCAGCCAGCGATAGCCTGACTGGGCATAGAAGCCGTCATGCACCTGGTTGGCGCCCAAAGGATACTCGTTGCCAGCGACGAAAAGGTTCTCATCCAGTTTGGCTACCAGCAACCTCCTGTCGACCGGGGGTTTCAGGGCCGCCACCAGCAGCCCGTGGTAGCGCCGGGTGTTGAGACCAATAATGGTGGAAGCGGCAAATCCCCCCAGGCCGTTGGCCAGCAGCCATTCCTTCCTGTAGCCGATCTCCGGATTGAGTTCGCTAGGCCCAAAACTGAGGTCCATCCCGTCGCCCCCATAGACTTCAAGTTAAAAGCATAAAAAAAGAGGCCCGGGTCTAATTTACCCAGACCCGGCCTCTTTTTATTAAAAGGGAGCGAGACAGCTCTAATTATTGCTGAACGATCTGTTTGGAGGAAGCGTGGTCATAATAAACGTTGTATTCTATGTGTGCTAGCAGAGTCTCACTTTTTCTACTTTTTCTATCTGGATTACCTTACCATCCTGAACCACGAGGGTAACGCTCCCATAACGCAGGTCTTTCAGCAACAGAAGCAGCCCCCTGATCCAGGGCAACCCGGAGATAGCTTTTAAGTCTTCCTTTTCTCTTTCTATAAGCAAAGGTCCAACTCCCATGGCCGGCTTCCTCCCCTTACTTATTATCCTACTATATTGATATGTATACTTTTAATTTATGATACCATTTCCTTCTTCCCTGTCAACAGCTTTTTCATATAATAAATTGTGCTTGCCAATTTTAATCCGATAGTCTTTTGCCCATTATTACCTGCCATCACCAACCGTCTCTACCTGCCGGCGATAGCTGCACTCAGTAAATCTTCGATCAGGTGCAGGCCACCGCGGTAACCGGAATAACCCCGATCCAGCACCGCCCGGTTGGAGACCGGGAAGCTCACACTGAGGTGTGGGGCACCCAGAGAGATAGCCAGTTCCCGATCAAGGGAGCTGCCTACCACGAATGCCGGGCTGAAGGCGTTGTAATACTTCTGGCTCTTGTTGCGCGGCCACTGCTGGTTCAGGTGATTGATAATCTCACTGGTATCGGTCTCAAAGACAACATGGGGTTGGATGCCGGACTCGAGTTCGGATAACCTTAATGCTAGTTGTTGTTGCTGGCTTTCATCCAAGGGATCGGTGCAGACGGCCAGTTCCGGCAACCAACCAAGGTCATCGGCCAGGAATTTGGTGATGGCCACGGCATAGTTGACGTCACCCACGACCACGCTGTAGCGCTGCAGATCCAGATCGTTATAGCACTCGGTAAGCAGGTCCAGATAATAATAGTAAAGCCTGTTTTCCTGTTCAACGACCTGCTCCACGCTCTGTTTGTCCAGGGCCAGGGCCTCTCCTACCTGGCGCAGGAAGAGATCCGTCGCTGCCGGTCCCACCGGCAGGGGTAGGGCTAGGTAAGGCGTACCGTACAATTCTTCAAAGGTTTTGGCCGCCTCCACTCCATAGACATCTGACACTACAATATTCAGTTCCGCTTCGGCAGCATTTTTTATCCCCTCCAGCGAATCCTCGGCGGTGAAGAAGGAGTTCACTGTCAGGCCGAGCTTTTGCAACAGCAGCCGCAGCCCCTCCAGGTTGCCCCGCCAGAAGACATCCATAAAGGGTGCTATCCCGAACAGGTTTACCTTCCCCGCTGTCTTCTGCACATCCCGCCGGGTGTAATTCCGGAACAGTGATTGTAGCACCAGGTCGTATCCATAGTAGGAGTTACCCTTGAAACCACCGGTTTCAGCAAAGGTGATCTGCACGCCCTCAT
>JBEKKU010000075.1:0-10874 GCA_050010575.1 Thermacetogeniaceae bacterium
ATCGACGACAGGATACTGGGACCATACTATATTTGTGGGAAGGGCCAGGGTGATTGTCCTACCGGCAATAAGGCTTCCCCCAATCCCTTCTGTGATCTGGAACTTGCCGATTGTGGAACCGACTTTTCCGGCAACGATAGTTGGGTTTTCCAGCGCTTTTGCAGCGACTGAATAGGTTCCGTAGCCGGCCACAACTAGTGACGACGGGGATACTGTGGAATCACCGGAGACGGTGACTGTCACATCGCCCAATTTGGCTACAGTCTCATCAATAGCGATAGACGGAGCCAGTTTTACGAATACAGCACCAGTGGCGGATGTGGATGCTGCAGCAAGAGTAACACTAATATCGAGTTCCCTTCCACCATTGGCTGTAATTGATGATACTGTTGCAGACGCAGGTACAGCGAATGCACCCCATACAGGCGCCGGGAGAGCGCCGACGGCGGGGCCAGTCCAAGTGTAGCCAGCCGGCAGTGTCAGCTTGAGAGCGCTGCCAGTGCTATTAACAAGAGATCCCGGTATGCTCTCTTTGATGTCGATGACACCGATCGCGCCACCGCCAGAGCTAAGGGATGGTGAGCTTTCTGCCGCAAGTGTTACCGCGCCGGTAGCCGCTGTTGCGACAACCAGGGTGCCATTGGCAAAAATGGATCCGCCAGGGGCTGAAGCAGTGACACCGATGTCGCCACTCGCGCCACCCGGAACTGTCAGCGAGGTAAACGGAACACTGAAGGAACTGGTGGTCGATGTGCCGCCAGCCGAAGCGTTGGCCAGAGCGATCTTATACGTTTGGCCTGATTTCGTAAAAGTCAAGTCGGCTTTTGCGATAGCACCGGTGACAACAACTGCAGCGTTAGCAACGCCCGGGCTCAATGTCCAGGCATACCCTGATGGGCTGGACGGCAGATCAAGAAATACAGTACTGCCGCCTGCTACCGATGCCGTAGCGGTATCGATGGTTACCGTCAGGTAGGTGTTCGGAGTAGCCACTGTTCCTGCAGTAACTGGTGTAACTGCGCTTACGCTATAGGTGGCGGCTGCGCTGGCGGTGCCGGCAAAGGGCACCAGCAGGGCGGCGATCATGGCCACTGCTACCAGCAGCGAGACCCATCTTTTGCGAGTCTTCAACATTTGTTTTCCTCCTTTAGGTTTCTCCTCTTAGGGTTTTTTCCTAAGGGTTGCTTGCTTTTGAGGTGATCGAGATGTTGGAGCCCTGCGGCTCCTTGCTCCTGTGCAGGTGGGGGACCTATCGCCCTGGCCATCACTCCTCTGTCACGTTTTTGAGGTGCTCGCAGTATGGTCGTGCGTTCGCTGGTGCGAATCTGGTGGATTAGATGGTGCATCTTTGCCGCATCTGGTAGAAAAACCAGCAAACCGTCGAAGGAGGTATATTCTTCACATCCCGTCAATCTCCTGCTGGGGATGGGCGGGCCTCCCTCGACTTTCACATTTTATTAGACACCAAAAACGGCTGGAAAGTTCCCAGCCGCTAAAGTAAATTTACAGATTAACTATTTTTAATTCTTTTTTGGCAACTGCCGCCAGGTACAACGCGGGCATAACTCGGGTCTTCAAACCTCTGCCTGGGAAGCCGATACAGGAAGGTTTACAGTTCGGATGATAGTCCGGGGGTTCTGGTAATCATCTGCACCCGAGATATCTTCTGCGGTGGTCGATTAGCTCAGGCCCCTCTTACGCCTGGATTAAGCTAGAGCAATGTTATATTACCGGTTTTCGGGTCGAACGTAAACTTGAAAAAGTTGCGGTTGGCATACAAGTACGTCGCTGAAAGAGTATAATAATCCCCTCTTTTAACAACAGGAACTTTATATATGGCAGAATTAATAATAAAATAATTATTTTCCTTAGAGTAACTAATGGCATAAGTACCAGGACTATAAACCATTCTAAGCAATTCTATGAGATCGTGGTACTCCAGATAGAGGTTCCCATCTTCATACCAGTAAGGCCACGTAGTCTGTTCACCGTTCACCTTGAGAAGCTTTGGAGCATCCTGGTTGACAATCACACTGCGCGTCGCGGAGTCCCAGTTTACCTGGGAGCCTAGGGCCTCGGCCACCGTTCGCAGAGGTACCAGAGTGCGGCCATCAACGATCTGTGGAGGCACATCGCTGGCGATCTCCTTGCCGTTAACGACGATCTTTACTGCATCTTCCGCAGAGATAGCGACCGAGCCAAGACACAGAAGGATTGCGGCAGCTAATGCCAGCATGAACCAGCATCGCTTCTGAAGCATGGCTTTAAACATAGCAGGATCACCTCTCAAGGGCTAGTTATTAATTCTCTATTATGTGTATTGGGCACTTGTTTGGAATATCCTGCAACGACAGCGGAAAATGCAGCTCAAAGGCAGATTGGATGGGATCAGGCTGGTGCCATTATGCGAAATAAAGAGGAAATAAAAATGGAGCGGAAGAAGGGATTCGAACCCTCAACCCTCGGCTTGGGAAGCCGATGCTCTACCATTGAGCCACTTCCGCTCTTGCTTGCTTACATTATAACCACAGGAGATTAATCTGACAAGATGCTACAGCAACCTCTACCCCAACCTCTTTACAGGCTTTGCCATGCCGTCTTCTGAACCCGCACCGGTAACTAGGAAATAGGTTTAAGGGCATCGAGCAATCCGTTAAACATAGTGGCAGCCTCGGCTCGGGTCACCAGCCTGTTAGCCTGGAAAGTACCATCAGGATAACCGCTGATAATTTTTTTGGATACTGCTATTTCAACGCCCGACATCGCCCAGGATGGGATCCGGTTGCTATCGGCAAAGGTAAGCGAAACCGCTTTTACCGGTCCCAACTGTTTGACGATGGCATTGGCGATCATGCAGGAGATCTCCGCCCGGGAGACCGGCTCCTGGACTGCCAAAATCAGAGTGCCATCCTGCTGGGGCAGCCCCCCGAGGATCCCTGCCCTGGTCAAACTGGCAATGGCTGGCCGCGCCCAGAGGGGCAGGCCGTTAATATCAATGAATTGCAGAAGATCCGTTTCACCGGCAGGAGATAAGGCTAACATCCCCGATAGGACAACCGCGGCCTCGGCCCTGGTGATGGTCTTATCCGGCTGGAAAGTACCGTCCGGGTAGCCCGATACCAGGCCCATGCCGGCCAACCTGGCAACCGCCCCGGCAGCCCAATGGCCCTGGAGGTCATTAAACTTGACAGACACGCCTGATGTAGACGTTATGCTCGATGCCGATACAGCGTTGCCGGAAAGTGATACCTGGCACACCGGAGTGTATGGATCATCGGAGAAGATCTTTAATACCGCCTGCTTGATTCCAACAGTGGCCGGGCTGAAGATCACCCCTATGGCGCTGCTACTCCCCGGGGCAATTATTTTCCCTCCGTAATTGTTATCTTGGAGTTTGAAATCGCCTGGGTTGGCTCCGGTGATCGTGATGTTTTGTATGGTGATATCCGAAAAGCCGGCGTTGGAGATGTAAACGGCCCCTGCCACAGACGGGCTGCCTATAGCAATATCTTTAAAATCGAGCGAACTCGGGGTCACTCTGATAATGCCGATACCGAATCCGGCGATGGCCACGCTGTTATTATTGCTGAAGATTGAGGATGGCGGGGCCTTGGTAGTCAACTGGACATTTCCGTTGACTCCGCCCGGTATGTCGATCGTGAGTGGAAGCACTATCTGTACTGTATTGCCAGCACCCGGAGACAAGGAATCAACTGTTATCTTTCTAGAAGTTTGGTCAATCGGTGTAACACTGATCTGACCGGTAGCATTAAAAAGAGTAGGCTGTCCGATCTGCAGCTTATATCCGGCCGGAGATGAAGGGAGACTCAAGACCACGGAATCATGATAAACGACCGCCGCGGTAGCGCTATCTATGGAGATCTCCAATGAACCGATCTCGTTATTCGTTGTGCCTGCCGCTACATTGGCCACGTAGGTCATGCTGTAGCTTACGGATGCATCTGCCACCCCTACAACAGATAATAAACAGGAAAACAACAATAAAAACAAGGTGCAGGTTAAAAGTGCCTTTCTCGCCTGGCCCATCTTTATTTACCTCCCGCTCCTCCATCAGCCTTGTATTTTCAAGTATAATGCGAATGTTAGTTATTGGCAATATGCCGACAAAGTATGAAGGAGGGAAAAGCAGTTTTTGTCTTTAACGAGGGCTTGCAACTGGACGATTGGGTCCAGACCGACTCATTTCTAGAGTGTCGGCAGTGGCTGCCGTTCTGCTATAATAAGGCAGGAGCCGCCGTCAGGCTGCCCTGGGCTAAAAGTTGGCCAAACAGCTAACCTAGCGGGCTCATACATTTATCATGAATCCGGCAAGTCAAGAAGGAGGCATCCGGGTGAAGACGCAGTGGGTCAAGAGCCTGCGGCCAGGCCTGCAGGTGGCCTCGAACTTCGGGGTGTTCGAACTCGGCCTGGCCAAGAACAAGAATGGCGCCAAATACCTGCGGGCGACGCTGGGTGACCGTACAGGGATGATCGAGGCCCGGGTCTGGGATTCGGCCCTGGCCGAGAACCTCTCCCGTGGGATCTCCCCGGGTGACGTGGCCATTATCGGCGGTACGGTGGTGGAGTTCAACGGACTGCAGATCAACGTGGAGACCTGCACCAAGACTGACCGATCACAGGTCGACCTCGACGATTACCGGCCCTGCTGTGAACAGGATACCGGCGTGATGCTGGCCCGATTCACGGCGATCACCGGCCAGGTGGGCGACCCCTCCCTAAGAGCGCTGCTGGAAGCCGTCTTCACTCTCGATCTGTTGCCGCGGTTTACCCGGGCCACCGCCGCCCGGGTGATCCACCACGCCTACTCCGGCGGGCTGCTGGAGCATACCCTGGAGGTGCTGGAGTACTGCTTGAAGATCCTGGAGATCCAGGGCGCCCTGTTAAATCCGGATATGCTGCTGACCGGAGCGGCGCTGCACGACATCGGCAAACTATGGGAGTACGACCAGGCGGACCTGGCCTTTCAGCGCACCGACGCCGGGCGCCTGCTGGGCGGGCACGTGATCCTGGGGCGCGACTTCATTCGCCAGTGCCTGGCAACCATCACCGGTTTTCCCGGCCCGCTGGCGCTGCACCTGGAGCACCTGGTCCTGTCCCACCATGGCCAACGGGACTGGGGAGCGGTGGAGGAGCCGCATACCCTGGAGGCGATCGCCCTGCACCAGGCCGACCTGCTCTCCGCCCGGCTCAACCAGGCTGCCGGAGTGCTCAGGTCGCAGCCGTCATCCTCCCCCTGGACACAGTACGACCGCCATCTGGGGCGCAGCCTCTATGCGCCTGACCGGGCAGACGAGGAAGCACCACCCCGGTAGCCGTGTCCGCCCCCCCCCGGTACTTCTGGGCCGCGGCGCCCGATCCTAAAATAACTGGATAAACGGAAACTATCCCGGCAACCCTATTTACAGATCTGTACAAGCACTTTTTTAGTACGCATCATCAAGGATCGCGGGGTGCCGCATGACCACTGCCAGGCTTTCAGGCCAGACCGAGGCTTTTGCTCCGCTGCTGCAGGCGGTGGAAGCCAGGTTGCAGGAGGTGGCTTCAGATCAGGCCGGTATCCTCGGTGTTTACGCCGGCCAGGTGATCCGGGCCGGGGGCAAGCGCCTGCGCCCGTTGCTGGTGATCCTCTGCAGCGGCCTGGCTGACCCCTCGCATCAGCCGCTGATCGACATGGCTGCCGCCGCCGAGCTGATCCACACCGCCTCCCTGATCCACGATGACATCCTCGACCAGGCTACCACCCGCCGCGGCGCGACCACCATCAACCACCTCCAGGGCAATCACACCGCCGTCCTGGCCGGGGATTTCCTGTTCGCCGCCGCCTTCGACCTGCTCACCTGTACCGGGCGCCCGGAGGCCCTGGCCCTGATGACCGAGGCCATCCGGGCGATGTGCCAGGCGGAGATCGAGCAGAAAGAGGCCGTTTTTCAATTCTCCGTCACCGAGAGCCGGTACCTCGGCCGGATTGAGAAGAAGACTGCCGCCCTGCTGGCCGCCTGCTGCGGAGCCGGCGCCCTGGCAGGCGGTGCGGCGCCGGAAGAGGTGGCCTCCCTGATGGCTTTCGGGCGCAACCTGGGGCTGTGCTTTCAGATCACCGACGACCTGCTGGACTTCACCGGTGACAGCGCCACCCTGGGGAAGCCCGCCGGCTCCGATCTGGCCCAGGGCATTCTGACCTTGCCGGTGATCTACCTGCTGCAATATTTTGCTTTTGAACAGGAAAGCGAACTGGCCGCCGGCAACAGCAACCCGGTTTCCTTGCCGAACCGGGCCCGGCTGCGGAAGATCGCCCGAAGCGGCAGTTATGCCCAGCCTGACCTGGACTACATCAGACAGGCTGTCTGCCAGAGCCCGGCCCTGGGCCAAGCCCACCAGAAAGCCCTGGACTACGCCCGGCAGGCCGCAGACTGCCTCGCCGGCAGCACCCCGGAAACAACCCACCAGGCCCTGCTCGGCCTGGTGGAGCAGTTGGCGCAGCGGCAACGCTGACCGCATTTTCCACCCCCGCAGTTTTTCACTCCATCGGCTTACGCATTCTACAGTTTTCCGAGCCAGCGCAGCAACCGGCAGGCACGGTACATGGAAAGCGTCTCCCTCCCCCCGGCCGACAGCAGGGTACCCGCGGTCTGCTCAAAACCCTGGTCGTTCACCTTGGGGTCGGACAGGTAGAAGGCGGGCAGGCCCCGGACCACGGTGGTGTGAAACAGGGGGTCCGGGAGTGCGGCGGCGCGGTCCAGGGAACGCTGCAGGAACAGCAGCAGGCGTTCCCGGCATCGGCCGGGATCCGGATAGTAGGAGATGAAGTTGAGGTCGCCGCCGGCCTCGTCCTCCGCCTGGTCGATGAAGTAATCGAGCAGGATGTGCAGCCCGGAGATCCAGGGAAAGTAGCCGGAGGACAGCCGGCTCACGGCCTCGGGAGCGAGGTGCGGGTCGGTGGCGGCGGCGCAGAGGGCGAAGATCCCCAGGGTGGATCCGGTGGCGGCGGCAAACTCCCACCAGTCCAGGTCCGGATAGGCAGCGGCGTGAACTGCGAACCAGTTTTGCAGCAGGCCCTCCCGCTGGGACCGGAAGGTGTGCTTGAAGGTCTGCAGATCGCTGTACAATCCGGCAAAGCGTAAGAGGTCGCCCTGCACCAGGTCATAGGACGGCAGTTGCCGCAGGGACTGCCGGCATTGCTCCACCAGGGCCGGCAGGTAGCCGCCATCATCGCAGCAGGGGTAGAACCGGTAGTAATCCGCGGCGCCACTGTCCGGATCGAGGGCATCGGTAAACGCCCGGTGCAACTGCCGGAATGCAGCAGTATCCAGCGGGTGCCCGCTTGCGGGCGCGGCGCGGTCGCAGAGGTTGTCCAGGTAATCGCTGATGGTCTGAAAGGCCACGATGAAAGCGACCAGGTTCCGGGTGGTTGCCCCGGCGCCGGATGCAGTGACGGAGAGAGCGTAGATGCTCCCCCCTTGGGCGTGAAAGCGCTTCTTTTCGATGCTGGCCAGACCCTGGCGGCGCAATTCCGGGTCTCCGGCCGCCTCCAACCGTTGTTGCCAGTGCCCCAGTTCTCTTTCCACCTCAGGAAAGATATGCACGACAAAACGAGCTACCAGGCCTAGCCCTCTCATCTGTGCCCTGAATGCAGGCCGCCAGGGTGGAACTGCTTCTTGCGGCGCTCTTGTCAGCTCTTTCACCTGCTCATTCCCATCCGGATCATCCCATCATTGTCCATTGGCAATCGTTGCTAATCAGGCCACATTTATTTTAGCACAGCAGTTAATAACAGTAAAAATAAGCTGCCGGCGCCCCCTGGCTCTAATCCCGAGTCGACGGCCCGGTGATTGTATGGAGCATTGCAGGAGATAAGGTTGTTCTGGTAAAATTAGCATAGCCGGAAAATCCTGCCTAGAGAACTTTTCCCAAACCGGCAGTGATCATTCACGATATCGGTTACAGTCAATACTCAGGGGAGGAAATTGCCAATGAAGAGGAGAGCGGTTTCTCTGTTGCTGCTGGCGGTACTGTTGTCCCTGCTGCTGCCCGGTGCGGCAGCCGCCGGGACGCCCCAGTTCACCGACACCCAGAACCATTGGGCAAAGGATTATATCGTCAACTTTGCCACCAAGGGGTACATCGAGGGCTACCCCGACAAGACCTTCCGTCCGGACAAACCGATCAGCCGGGCCGAATTTACCTGCATGCTGCTCAACTGTATGGGGATCGTTCCGGGCAGCACTTCGGTTCAGTCCTTCAGCGACACCCCCAAGCACTGGGCCCACGCCCAGATCGCCGAGGCGGTGCGCAGGAGCATCCTGATCGTGAGCGAATACCCGAAAGGATTCCAACCGGATGGCCCGATCCTGCGCAGTGAAGCTGCCGCCATGATGGTCAGGGCGCTGGGCGAGAAACCGGTCCTCACCGCCACGACCTTCAAGGATAACGCCCAGGTGGTCAAGAGCATGTATCACGGTTACATCAAGACAGCCTCTACCGAGGGGTTGATGCGCGGCTACACTGACGGTACCTTTCAGCCCTTCAAAGGAGTGACGCGGGGCGAGGCCTGCGTCATGCTATCCAACCTGCTGAATAAAACCGGCAGTCCGGCCACCCCTCCTGGCAGTTCAGGCAGCACCAACAATTCCGGCACCACCGGCCTGGTGCTTCAGGGCACCCGCTACGATCTGGCAAGCACTCCGGTCTACATCAGGCGTAATAGCACCAATGTCCGGATCAGCTCCCTCAGCCTGGCGGGGAGCCTGGCCTCCATCAACAACTCCTTCCCGTTTGCCCTGAATGCCGCCAGCGGCAACCCCGACCTGGTGATCAACAATACCCGCTACGAAAACTGCATCCTGAGTATCAGCGGCAGCGACGTGCTGGCCACCCCCGCCGACATCAAGCTGGACTCTCTCACCTATAACAGCTACAAGTACAACGCCGATTTTGTCAAGCTCTATATCGGCAACAAAAACAGCAGCTACTATCTTTCCGACGCGCAACTGGTGGACACACATACGGTCAAAGTCGCCGACACATCCTACGATATCAATAATGTCCAGGTTGCCGTCGCTCTGGGTACCGACTTCTACGCCATTACGGGAATCAGTTTCGGCATTAGTGGCGTCAACCTGGGCCTGACGGCCACCTCCCCGGTGGTGATGAACGGCCTCAGCCTGTCGAGTGTTTCCGCTATCTTCGTGGCCAACCAGCCCTTGACCCTGAGCGGTATCAACACCCTGTTTTTTATCATTGACGGCAGCAGCTATGACCTATCGGATGTAACGATCGATGCCTCCGGCAACTTTACCGCCAACAATAAGTTATACACTCCCGGTCAGGTCACTATGGTCGTCAATACCAACTTCTATACGCTTATAAACGCCCAGATCGTCAACAACACTAAGTTCATCTTCTACTGCTCTGCAAGCAGCGTAGCCTCCTGGGTGAAAGTCAACGACAAATATCGGGACGCCAGCGGAGTGCAGATCATCATGGGCGGCAACGTTTACAGCCTGGATAGCGTTCTCGTGGTAAAACGCAACGTGATCCGCATCGGCGGCCACCAGTACAGCAATAGTGATAGCATCGGCTGCCGGATCGACGGCGTCCTCTACGCCATCGAGGATATCGACTACGACAGCAACCTGGACATGATAATAATAGATACCACCACGGCTACCAGCGCATTGACCGGCACAGTAGCCAGCCAACCAGAGAAATATATCTTCTACCTGAACGATGCCGTCTATCAGGACGGGGCCACCAGCGCCGTCACCATCTATGCCGGCGGAGGCTGGCGAACCTTTGACAGCATCACCTTCTCCGACCAGTCGCATTTTACCTATAATAGTTCCACCTATAGCCTGGTGGGAACGAAGGTGCAGATCAGCGGCGTCCAGTTCGTGATCAGCGATTCTGCCTGGCGGGTCAGCTCACAGACCGTGGAGATCTACCTGCAGAAAGTGTAAAATCGAATTATCCTGAATGAATCAAGATTAGTACAGATCGGCACGGGCAAAAACCCGTGCCTTTTTTTGAGACATTTTACTCTTTTTAACAGAGGCGGCCACCCTCAATTAACAATATCGCCCTGCCTGACATATTATAGGTTGAGCACCCACTCTGCCGAGTGGAATCCACTCTTTAAATCTTAAGGAGGTATTTTCATGTCTGAGGTTGAAGCTAAGGGCGCCCCCTGGGGCGGCGGCAGTACAATGCTTGTGTTCGTGCTTTTCCTGATCCTGATCCTGCTCATTCTCGGCATCAACTAAGACTGGTTCGCAGCAAGGTTCGACTTTTTGCGCCTCCCTGGCATTCCGAGCCCCGGGGCCTCACGCCCGGGGCTTTTGCCGGGCGCACAATGACAAGGAGCGCCCACCAGCGCCCCTTTCGTGATCACTGCACTATAGCCATGCCGTTCACCGCTCAACCGGTTCCTGCCCTGCCGGTCCCGTCGATCTGCCGGGATCAGCCCGGTTAGCTTATCTTCTCGAAGGCTATCAGGTAGTACTTGTCGCCAAACTTACGCTCCAGATCCTGGATCTGCCGCTCCTCTTCCTTGTTGATCCTGGCTATCGCCACTTCGCTCAGCCGGTTTTTGAGATCATCCATTCGGCCCACTCCTTTTAAAGTTTATAATTGCCTGTGCTGTTTGCTAGTTTGCCCTTCTATGCCGGGTTTTATAATTATTGGATGCAAATCTTGCTAAAAGATCCTGCCCCCGGCAACAAAGGGGGCAGGATCTGATATCAGCAAACAGTTATAGCAACCTTGAGGGTGGTAGCCTGAAGAAATTGGCGCTGAAAATACTTCGGCTTTAATCATTACTGGCCTGTTTTCTTAGCATAGATCAACCGGCCCAACCACCG
>JBEKKU010000076.1:0-10871 GCA_050010575.1 Thermacetogeniaceae bacterium
GACTGCCGCAGCGCTCTTTAGCGATCACTTTACGCATTGGCAGAAACAAGTTAGCATAGGGATCGAGGCAGGCATAGACCTGGTTGAGCCAATCTACTGCTTCGGGGGTATCATAGCGTTCGTAGCCGACGATCTCCCGCACGTACTGCAGGTTTTTCTGCTCCACGTGGGCGTTATCGTTCTTCTTATAGGGACGAGATCGGGTAAATGTAAGGTTGTTCTTCTGACAAAAGCTCAACAGGTTGACGCTGATAAACTCACTGCCGTTGTCGCAGTGCAGGCCCCAGACTGTTGTTGGCCAATCCTTTATAATGGCAGTCAGCTCCCGGTGCACACCGGCCTGACCACGGCCAAGTACAGCCCGGCGGCGGCTGAAGCCGCTGACCACATCCACCACGCTGAGCGTGTAGGCGAAGAGGCCAAGGGAGGATCCGCCGTTGTGCTCAACTAGGTCAATCTCAAGGGCGCCGGGCCTGGTTTCGTCCCAGGCGTAACACTCAACAGGAATCTCCGCCCGCACCCCGTTATTTGGCCTTCGTCCAGGCAGAGTGCGGTTGCGCTTGGGTGAGCGCAGGCGTTGCAACCGGCGGGCCAACGTCGCCCGGCTGATCTGGGAGAGCTGCCGGCGTATTTCCGGTGTAAGGCTGATCTCTCCATGGGTAGACAGCAGCTCTGCAGTAGATAGCAACACCGGATGAAGGCGCTCGGCGCAGGGGAAGTCCAGCGCTTCCCAGACCAACTGGATTGCCGAAAGCGCCTCAAGGTATTCAATCGGGCGTTGTCTCTTTACAGGTTTTTTTAGGGTTGCTACCGGGTTGTTCAAAACATGGACGGCATATTTCCGGTTGTAGCCCAAAGTGTTCACCAACTCATTGATAATCAGTGATTTTTCGGTTCTTGAAGAAGCGTTCTTGTAGCGATTGCACATGGTACCCAAGTACTCCCGACGGCTCGACATCGACATACCCAAGACACATCCCCTCGGTAAGATTTCGATGTGAGTGATCCGGATCCCCTTGGGTTAGATTTTAGCTGAGTGATCGCGCCATATTGCTTCTCCAATACGGGAAGGATACAATTAAATTGTGCCGGGTATGATCACCCGCTTTTTTAAACGAGGCGGACAACAATACCGGCGTGGGAGAATAAGCGGCATGGACTACATCCTGGCTGTGGACCTGGGCGGCACCAAGATCTATTCTGCCCTGGTCGGCCCTGGCGAGCTGATTGTCAATAGAGATGTCAGACCGACGGAAGCGGAACTGGGCCAGGAGCGGGTGCTCGATAATATCATGTCCGGAATCAGGGCGGTGACAACCTCCGATGCACTTAAAGACGGTCAGATCCTCGGCCTGGGCATCGGCGCTCCGGGGCCTCTGGACCCGTGGGCGGGCCGGATCTGCTTTGCCCCCAACCTGCGCTGGCGGGATTTCTGCCTGCGGGATGTGCTGCAGAACCGGCTGGGAATGCCTGTCTTTCTAGAGAATGACGCCAACCTGGCTGCTCTGGGAGAGCACCTTTACGGGGCTGGGCAGAGCAACGACGAGATGGTTTTTATCACGGTCAGCACCGGCATCGGAGGTGGCCTGATCCTCGGTGGGGAGATCTACGATGGGGCTGGCGGAGGTGCCGGCGAGATCGGCCATATCTCTGTGGTCCCGGACGGTCCGGTCTGCTCCTGCGGCAACCGGGGCTGTCTGGAGTCCATGGCCTCCGGGTGGGCTATCAAACGCCAGGCCCTGGAGTTGATCGCCGCTGGTCAGGGCGGGCGCATTCTGGCTGCAGCAGGCGGGGATGCCCGGGCGGTGGGCTGCCCGGCGATCGTCCAGGCCGCCCATGGAGGTGACCCGGAGGCCCGGTCACTGTTAGCTTCAGCCGGGCGCTACCTCGGCCAGGCAATCGGGAACATCGCCAACCTGCTCAATCCGTCCCTGTTCGTCATCGGCGGGGGAGTGGCGGCGGCGGCTGGCCAGTTGCTGCTGGAGGCAACTGAAGTCGCTGCGGAGCAGCGTGTTTTCCCTGCTCTGCATGCTTTTTTAAAAATAGTTCCCGCATCCTTGCGGGCAAGGGCAGGAGTCCTAGGCGCAGCGGCCTATGCCCGAGGACAACTTGCCAAGCAAAACATGCCTCAGCCTAGTAGATAGAAGGGGGTTGCCAGAATGGACCAGGATCCGCAAGTAGATCTGGACGACAAGCAATTTATCTGGGAGAGGGACCCTGAGGAGATGCTGGAGACACTGGCCGGTTTACCGGATCAGTGTGAGGTGGCTCTAAAATTGGGTCAGGCGGCTTCTCTGCCCGGTCTGCCGAAAGAACTGCGGCAGGTGGTGCTGGCCGGCTTAGGCGGTTCCGCTATCGGCGGCGACCTGGTGCGGGTGTTGGCGGCACGCCAGGCCCGGGTACCCTTTGCGGTCTGCCGCGATTATACCCTGCCTGCCTATGTGGATCAGCAGACCCTGGTCTTTTTGACCAGCTATTCGGGCAATACCGAGGAGACATTGAGCGCCTACCGGATGGCCGGTGAGCGGGGCGCCACCCGCATCGCCCTGACCACAGGGGGCAAATTGGCCGAGCTGGCGGACAGCGACGGGGTTCCGGTGATCCGGGTACCGCAGGGACTGCCCCCGCGTTCCGCCATCGGCTACCTGTTCTTGCCCGCTCTGCTGGTGTTGGAGCGTCTGGGCGTGATTCCGCCACAGGATGGTTACGGTGAGCTTTTATCTGTGCTGCGCGACCTTCGGGAGGAGTTTACTCCCGCCTCACCGCTTGCCGGCAACCGGGCCAAGGGTCTGGCCAGGTGTTTGCATGGCCGGATTCCGATTATCTACGGGGCGACCGGCACCACCGAGGTGGTAGCAACGCGCTGGAAGGGACAGATAAATGAGAACGCCAAGAGCCTTGCTTACTGGAATGTCTATCCGGAGTTGAACCACAACGAACTGGTCGGCTTCGAGGCGCCCCCGGAGTTGCTGCGTTCCCTGTGTCTGATCCATCTGCGGGACGCCATGGACCACCCCCGGGTACAGGCCCGGATGGAGATCGTCAAGAAGCTGCTGGCGGGCCGCTTGGGGGGGCTGGTCGAATTCAGCGGCCAGGGAGCATCCCTGTTGGCCCGCCTGTTCTCGCTGATCTACCTGGGGGACTTCACCAGTGTTTACCTGTCCCTGCTCTACGGGATCAACCCCAAACCGGTCAAGGTGATCGACTACCTGAAGCAGGAGCTGGCCCGCATCCCCTGATCAGGATGGTGTCCGGAGCGCAATCCAGAGTGAGCGTAAACCGGTAGGTCCAGTACCCCGATCAGAGCAGTTGGGCATAGAAAAATGTAAAGGGAAGGGGGGATGAATAAATGGAGGAAGCGAGACCGATCCGTCTGGTGATCGTCACCGGCCTGTCCGGGGCGGGTAAGACCCAGGCGATCAGGTGTTTAGAGGACCTGGGTTTTTTCTGTGTCGACAACCTGCCACCCAAACTGATCTCCAAGATCACCGAGCTCTGCCAACAATCTGGAGAACGAGTACGGCGGGTAGCCCTGGTGATCGACGTGCGGGGCGGCCTGTTTTTCGATACCCTGAGCGAGGAACTGAACAACTTCCAACTACAGGGGATCAATTACGAGATCTTGTTTTTAGAGGCCTCGGACGAGGTCCTGGTCCGGCGCTATAAGGAATCGCGCCGGCAGCACCCGCTCGGGGAGGAGATCTCCGTATTGGATGCGATCCGGACTGAGCGGGAACGGTTGCGGGAGCTCCGCGGCAAGGCTAGCATAATCCTGGACACTACCGGTATGAGCGCCCGGGACCTGAAGGAGAACTTGACTCAACTCTTTGGCAAGCCGGAACAATCCAGTCTCTCGGTCAGCCTGCTCTCATTCGGCTACAAGTATGGTATCCCCCTGGACGCCGACCTGGTGTTTGACGTGCGTTTTCTGCCCAACCCCAACTACGTGGATGAGTTGAAACACCTGACCGGTCTTGACCGGGCGGTGGTGGAGTACATCTTCAACAATACGGTGACCAAAGGCTTCATGCGGCGTTTTTGCGGCCTGTTGCGCTTCTTGTTGCCCTACTATGTGCAGGAGGGCAAGAGTCATCTGGTGGTGGCTATCGGGTGCACCGGGGGGCAGCACCGCTCAGTGGCGGTGGCCGAGCGCCTGGCTCAACTGCTGCAGCGCAGCTATCAGGTCAATCTGCATCACCGGGATATTCCCCGTCTTGGGGCGGTGAAGCCGGCGTGAACATGACGGAGATGCTTAAATGGTTAGGCCAGCAGTATCGCCGCCAGTCCCTGAAGCGCGGCCCGCGTGTGGTGGCCATCGGCGGCGGCACCGGACTGCCGGTTTTGCTGCGAGGCCTCAAACAATACACCGAAAATCTCACTGCTATCGTCACGGTGGCGGATGACGGCGGCAGTTCCGGTCGTCTGCGGGGGGAGTTCGGCATTCTGCCCCCGGGGGACATCCGCAATTGTCTGGTAGCCCTGGCCGAGACTGAAACTCTGATGGACCAGCTATTCCATTATCGTTTTGGACAAGGGGATGGCCTCGTCGGCCACAGCCTGGGCAACCTGTTGCTGACGGCCCTGGCAGATATCTCGGGGGATTTTCAGACTGCTATCCAGGAAGCAAGCAAGGTTCTGAAGGTGCGCGGCCAGGTGCTCCCATCTACCCTGAAGCAGGTGGTCCTCAATGCCGAGCTTCAGGATGGAACGGCGATTAGCGGTGAGAGCAGGATCTCGCAGGCAGAGCAACCGATCAGGCGGGTATTCCTGACTCCCGAAGAGTGTGCCCCGGTACCAGAAGCTTTAGCAGCAATCTCGGCAGCAGACCTGATTTTGTTGGGGCCTGGCAGCCTATTTACCAGCGTGTTGCCGATCCTGTTGGTGGGGGAGATCGTTACCGCGATCAAGCGTTCGCCGGCGGTGAAGTGCTATCTCTGCAATATCATGACCCAACCCGGCGAGACCACCGGTTTCAAGGCTTCGGACCACCTACGGGCGATCTACCAGCATGCCGGGCCAGGCTGGATCGATTATATCCTGGTTAACACCAGAAAGATTGCTGCGGAGAAACAGGAAAAATATGCACGTCAGGGGGCGGCTCCGGTGTCTGTCGACGATCAGGGCCTATACCGCCTAGGAGTCCGGCTGATCCGGGCCGATGTATTGGAAGACGGTGAATGGGTGCGCCACGACCCCCGGAAGCTGGCCCGGGCGGTCATGAATCTATTGGGGAAAAGGTGATGGTATTTGGCCAGGGAACCCTCTTTTTGTGCTCAGATTAAAACTGAGGTGGCCCGACAAACCGAAATCCATTCCTGCTGTCTGAAGGCGGAACTGGCTGCCTGTGCCCGCACCCTGGGCAGTATCCGGATCGGGAACAGCAGTGCTGGGTGGGGCGCCCCGGGGGCGCCCGGCGGGCAATCGCCCGGGGCAGCGCTGTTGCTTACTGCCGAGAGCCCGACGGTGGCTCGCCGAATCTTTAAACTGTCCCGGCAGTTAGGCTGGCAGGCCAACATCCTGGTGCGGCTCTGCAGCAGGCCGCGGCGCCGGCACCTGTTTGTGGTGCAGATGCCCCTTCAGCAGCACGGTCTCTCGCTGCTGCAGGAGCTGGGTCTGGCTGACCGCAAGGGCCGAATCAAGGACCGTCTGGATGCCAAGTTGCTGGATCGGAACTGCTGCCGCCGGTCCTATCTGCGAGGATGCTTTCTTGGCGGTGGCTTCCTGAACAGACCAGGGCGTGGCTACTATCTGGAGTTTGTCCTGGACAGCAACGAAGCGGCGAGGGAATTGGGCGATGTCCTGGTCCAGTGCGGGCTGAATCCCAGCCACCGGGAGCGCAAGGGGAGCCACGTGGTCTATATTCAGGGGGCGGATCAGGTGGGAGAATTCCTACGGCTGATCGGGGCGATCCGGGGGGTGCTGGCCTTTGAGAACGGCCGCATTTTGAAAGACATGCGCAACCAGGTCAACCGGCTGGTCAACTGCGAGACCGCCAATGTAGGCAAGAGCGTTGATGCTGGTTTGCAACAGGTGGAGACCATCAATCAGATCCAACGCCAGGTTGGATTGGCCGCTTTGCCGCCGCAGTTGCGAGCCCTGGCCCTGCTGCGCCTGGCTCACCCAGAGGCCAGTCTGACAGAACTGGGCCGGCTGCTCGACCCTCCACTGGGCAAGTCTGGTGTCAACCACCGTTTTCGCCAGATCCGCCTGATTGCCGCACTGCGGCACCCGCGGGAAATAGCCAGGCCGATCCGCCGTATCAAGAGGCGAAAAGCCGAATAACAACCGCGATTGCCGGGTGCCCGCCTTTGGCGGGCGCTGCGCCCGGTATTCGTAAGATTAAGGGCATGGCCTTAATTACTGCAATTACTGCCCTATATAATATTAATGAAGCGGGAGGTACGTTGTCATTTGATCTGGAAGTTCTTCCGCAAGTACTTTATTACCGGAATTCTGGTGCTGCTGCCGCTGATTATCACCGGTTACATCGTAATCTTTGCCTTCAACCTGGGGGACGGCATCCTGAGAAACCTCATCCAGTATATTGCCGGCCGCCGAATCCCGGGGCTGGGGTTTCTGATCATGTTGGTGATCGTGTTTCTGGCTGGATTATTCGGGCATAATGTGGTCGGCAAAAAGCTGTTGATGTGGGGGGAGGCTGGGCTGCGCCGCATTCCCGTGGTCAATAGCATCTACTCGGCCAGCAAGCAGGTGATGGAGGCATTCGCCTCTGGCCGCAACGGGGCATTTCAGCAGGTGGTACTGGTGGAGTACCCCCGTCAAGGACTCTACATGATTGGTTTTCTGACCGGAACGGCGCCGGTCATGATCAAACAACAGGTGTCGCAGGATCTGGTAAACGTTTTTGTTCCTGCCACTCCACCGAGTCATGGCTATTTCGTCATGGTGCCGTGCCAGGATGTGCAGGTTCTAGACATGAGCGTGGAGGAAGGCCTGAAACTGGTGTTGTCCGGCGGTATCATCACTTCATCACCGTCTTACCGCAGGAGCCATCAGCTATAGCGCTGTTCCCGGCAGCCATCCAAATAAGTGCTGGCCATCAGCAGATTTGGTGAAGGTAACACTCTTGCGGCCTCTCCTGATGTTCGCTTCGTTCACAAAATAAGGAAGCAGGAAATACGGCGTTATGGTCGAATCTTAAGGCTCAACAAGGGGGATTGGGGCCGGTGCGTATGGGCAATAGCAATTATGCGGTGCAACAGAAGCAGTTGGTGACGCCGGAGTTGCGCCAAGCGATCACCGTGTTGCAACTGGCCACTGCGGATCTGATCCGATATCTTGAAAACGCCGTCCTTGAGAACCCGATGCTGGAGATCGCCGAAGATGCCGATGCGGTTGTGGAAACGTCCAGCGACCCGGACCGGGAGGACTTCACTCTCGAGTGGTGTACCCTCCTGGCCGAATGCGGCCAGATCGACTGCTCCTTGGACCGCAGCTGGACCCAACCGGAAGACTCTCTCCCGTACAACACTGAGCACTGCCTGGCTCAGATGCCCACCCTGCACGAATATCTCATCTTACAGCTATCTCTTGCCCGGCCCGAATCCCCGATCAGAGAGATCGCCAGGCGCCTGATCAATAGTATCGATGGCCGGGGCTATTTCCAGGGAGACCTCAGGGATGCCCAGAAAGCCTGTGGCTGCACGGCCCAAGAGGCAACTCAGGCCTTGCGCCTGCTCCAGACCTTCGACCCGCCAGGGGTGGGTGGCCGCAACCTTAATGAGTGCCTGTTACTGCAGCTGGAGCGCCGTGGGTTGCGCAATACCCTCATCAAGAAACTGGTATCCCATTTTCTGGAGAGCCCGACTTCTGGCCAGTTGGCCAGGATCGCCAAGGCTTTGGGCCTCACGCTGGAAGAGACAACAGCCAGATACGACCTGGTTAGATCCCTGGACCACTGTCCCGGGCATAGCTTTTCCAGTCCGGGCGAGCCCCGTTACATCATTCCGGATGTGGTGGTGGAGAGGGCGGGGGGTGATTTCCTGGTGCTGGTCAATGACTTCTCGGTGCCACAGCTCATGGTCAACCGCACCTATCAGGCTCTGCTGGCGAAACGCGGCACCTGTGACCTGCATGAGGCCCAATTTCTAGAGGAAAAACTACAGGCGGCGGTCTGGCTGATCCGCAGCGTAGAACAGCGGCGGGCTATACTGTACCGGGTGGTACAATTAATCATCCAGTTTCAGGGCGAGTTCCTGAACCACGGCCTGGATTACCTCAGACCCCTGGACCTGAAAAAAATTGCCCGGGTAGTTGGGTTACATGAATCCACTGTCAGTCGGACCATCGCCAACAAGTACGTACAGACGCCCCGTGGCGTGTTCGATCTGAAAATGTTTTCGGGAGGACTACCGAGACAGGAAAGATTATGAGCAAACACTGGAAGCACTAGCAATCGGGGCAGCAAGGGAACGGGAACAGGTCTCTTGCCCGCTTAAGGGCAAGGTGGGGTCTGTTTTTTTTGCTATTTTCGGAAATGTTGGCCGGGAATCTGGATTGCATTGCCAGGCAAATGAGATATAATATTAATGGATTATGATGTCTTAATTGGATAGCTATCAATCAGGTTGACGCTCTGCTGGTCTATCAGCCCGTATTCTGGCCACGATAATATTAACTGGGGATAATAAGCATATTAACATAGTGGCCGGGTGTTGTGTTTTTGCGCGGTAATCGCCAGGGTGCGAATTTGTGAGAAGATTAGTTAACAAATATTAAGGATGGGGGTATATGTAATGTCGGTAAAAATTGGGCTAAACGGTTTTGGGCGCATCGGCAGACTGATATTGCGCAAGGCTCTGGAAAACCCGGAGATCGATGTGGTGGCCATCAATGACCTGACCGATGCCGCTACCAATGCCCATCTGTTCAAGTACGACTCGGTCCATGGGATCTTCAAAGGAACGGTGCAGGTCAGTGATGGGGCCATCGTCATCAACGGCAAGAGCGTTAAGGTATTTGCGGAGAAAGACCCCAGCAACCTGCCCTGGAGTGAACTGGGCGTCCAGATCGCGATCGAGGGCACCGGCAAGTTCACTGAGGCTGAAAAGGCTGCCACCCACCTGAAAGCTGGGGCTAAAAAGGTGATCATCACCGCCCCCGCCAAGAACGAGGACATCACCATAGTGATGGGTGTCAACGAGCAGCGCTATAATCCCGCCAAAGATAAGATCATCTCCAATGCTTCATGCACTACCAACTGCCTGGCGCCGGTGATCAAGGTGCTCCACGAGAACTTTGGGGTTAAACGCGGCCTGATGACGACCATTCATTCCTATACCAACGACCAGCGGGTGCTCGATCTGGCGCACCAGGACCTGCGCCGCGCCCGGGCGGCTGCTCTTTCCATGATCCCTACCACCACCGGAGCGGCCAAGGCGGTGGCCCTGGTGCTGCCGGAGTTGAAGGGGAAACTTACCGGTATCTCAATCCGGGTTCCGACCCCGAACGTTTCTCTGGTGGATTTTACAGCCGAGCTTGATAAGCCCGCCAGTGTGGAGACGATTAACAGCGCTTTTAAATCAGCAGCCGTGGGAAGCCTGAAGGGGATTCTGGCCTATACCGAAGAGCCGCTGGTTTCCCACGACTTCAACGGCGATGAACACTCCGCCATTGTGGATGGCCCCTGCACTATGGTGATGGAGGACACCCTGGTAAAAGTTTTTGCGTGGTACGACAACGAGTGGGCCTATTCCTGCCGCGTGGTGGATTGCACCATGTTTGTGGCATCCAAGGGCCTGTAGGGAGAATAACCTTAGGAAAGGACGAGGTCATTGAGCCTGGGGACAATGAACATGGGAACAAAAAGCCTGAAAACGATCAGAGAGATTGATATGAAGGGGAAGCGAGTGCTGGTGCGGGTCGACTTCAACGTACCCCTGGACGACCAGGGCAAAGTTGCTGACGACTCCCGCCTGGTGGCCACCTTGCCAACCATTCGCTACCTCCTGGAGCAGGGGGCCAGGGTGATCCTGATGAGCCATCTGGGGCGCCCTAAAGGCAAGGTGAACGACAAACTGCGTTTGACCGACGTGGCCCGGCGGCTCGGGGAGTTGCTTGGTGTTCCCGTCAAGAAGGTCGACGACTGCGTGGGGCCGGCAGCGGCTGCTGCCGCAGAGCAGTTGCAGCCCGGGGAGGTACTGCTGCTGGAGAACCTGCGCTTTCACCCGGAAGAGGAGGCCAATGACCGTGAGTTTGCCCGGCAACTGGCGTCCCTCGGTGAGGTCTACGTGGATGATGCTTTTGGTACCGCTCACCGTGCCCACGCCTCAACCGTTGGAGTGGCCGAATTTCTGCCGTCAGGGGCTGGATTTCTGATGGAGAAAGAGGTCACCATGCTGGGGCGGATCCTGACGAACCCGGCCCATCCTTTTACCGCAGTGTTGGGCGGCGCCAAGATTGCCGACAAGATCGGGGTTCTGGAGAAGCTGGTAGAGAAAGTCGACCAGTTGCTGCTGGGAGGCGTCATGGCCAATACCTTCCTGCGGGCTGAGGGCAATGCCCTGGGTGACTCCCTGGTGGATGACAGCCACCTGGAGTTTGCCAGTGATTTTATCCAGCGTGCCCGCAGCCGTGGGGTGATCGTCGAGTTGCCGGTAGACCTGGTCGTAGCACCGGCCTCCCGCAGTGGCAACCAGCCGGAAAACCGGGTAGTGGCGCCGGGTGATGTGCCTGCCGGATGGCAGGCCCTGGACATCGGCCCCCAGACCACCGCCAGATTTAAGCAGGCGATTGCCACATCCAAGACAGTATTCTGGAACGGACCCCTGGGGCTGGTAGAAGAACCGGCCTTTGCCCACGGCAGCGAGGCGGTAGCCCGGGCTATCGCCCGGCCGGACCTGATCTCGGTG
>JBEKKU010000077.1:0-10807 GCA_050010575.1 Thermacetogeniaceae bacterium
CACCGATCAGGCCGGCGCACAGGTCTGAAAGGATATCCCCGTACAGGTTAGGCAGGACCAGCACGTCAAAATCTCCAGGGTTCTGGACCAGCTTCATGCAGCAGGCATCCACAATCCGGTCTTCGAAGGTGATCTCCGGATACGCCTGGGCGATCTCCCGGGCTACGTCGAGGAACAAGCCGTCGGTGCACTTCATGATATTGGCCTTGTGGACGGCAGTCACCTTGTGGCGGCCCTCTTTCCGGGCCAGTTCGAAGGCAAAGCGCACGATCCGTTCAGAGCCGAAGCGGGTGATAATCTTGATGCTCTCAGCGGCATCCTTGCCCACCATGTGCTCGATGCCGGCATAAAGGTCCTCGGTGTTTTCCCGGACCAGCAGGAGATCCACGTCCTCATACCTGGTCTTGACGTTTGGCAGGCTCTTGGCCGGCCGTAGATTGGCGTACAGGTCGAGTTCCCTGCGCAGGGCCACGTTGACACTGCGGAAGCCCTTGCCCACCGGTGTGGTCAGGGGTCCCTTCAGGGCCACCCGGTTGCGCCGGATCGATTCCAACACGTACTCCGGCAACGGGGTGCCGTACTTATCGATCACTGCTTCCCCGGCCTCTACGACCTCCCACTCGATCCCGACGTTGGCGGCATCGATCACGATCCGGGCCGCCCTGGTCACATCGGGGCCCGTACCGTCGCCGGGGATCAGAGTCACCTTATACTTAGCCATATACATCCTCCATGTAAGTGATTGTCTGCTCTATAGAAGCAGCCTGGCTGATACTGCAGCCCAGCAGCGCTCTCCTGAGAGGTAATGCTCTTTAATCGAAATTGAAAGTCCCATACTTACGGAAATGAGCGGCCAGGCCGCCATCCCCCAGCACCTTGAGCATGAAGGCAGGCAGGGGCTTGATGGGAGTCTCGGCGTTCCTAGTCAGGTTTTTGAGAACCCCATTTTCCAGGTCCACCAGCAGTTCATCGCCGGCGGAGATCCCCGAAGTGTCGCATTCTACCACCGGCAGTCCCGTATTGATGGCGTTCCGGTAGAAGATGCGGGCAAAGGACGGAGCCAGCACCGCCCCCACCCCGGCATTCAATAGGGCCAATGGCGCCTGCTCCCTGGAGGAACCGCAGCCGAAGTTGCGGGCGGCTACCACCAAATCGCCGGGCTGCACCTTCTTGGCGAAATCCGGGTCCAGGTCTTCCATGACGTGGGAGGCCAACTCTTTCATGTCCAGGGTCTTAAACTTGTATTTGCCCGAGATGATGTAATCGGTGTTGACGTCAGCGCCGAAGCAGTGTGCTCTTCCCTGTAGTTTCACCCCGCCCGCCTCCTTGTCATATTAAGATTTCCCTGGGATCGGTGATGGCGCCGGTCAGGGCGGAGGCCGCCACTGTCGCCGGAGAAGCCAGGTAGATGAAGGCCTTGGCGTTGGCCATCCGCCCCTTGAAATTACGGTTGGCGGTGGAGATCACGTTCTCGCCGTCGGCGGGAATACCGTTGTGCGTCCCCACACAGGGGCCGCAACCCGGTGTCACCAGCGCCGCCCCGGCCCTTACCAGATCCTGGATGATTCCCTCGTCCATGGCCTCCAGCAGGATGCGCCGGGATGCCGGGGCTACTATCAACCGTACCTCCGGGTGCACCCGGCGCCCCTTGAGGATGCCGGCGGCAATCCGCAAGTCTTCCAGGCGCCCATTGGTGCAGGTGCCCAGAACCGCCTGTTGGATAGCGGTGCCGGCAACCTCGCCGATCGGCGACACGTTATCCACCCGGTGGGGTTGGGCTACCTGCGGTTCCAGCTTGCTGACATCGTATTCCAGAAGGCGGGCATAGACCGCATCCCGGTCCGCGCTGGCCGCTTCAAAACTCCCGCCGCCGGGCGCCCGATGCTCCCGCACCCAC
Organism: Thermacetogeniaceae bacterium; assembly: GCA_050010575.1. Classification (GTDB taxonomy): domain Bacteria; phylum Bacillota; class DSM-12270; order Thermacetogeniales; family Thermacetogeniaceae; genus Palsa-1188. The sequence goes on from JBEKKU010000077.1 coordinate 1,898, forward strand.
GCCCAGACCTTGTCATCGGCCTCCATCAGGCCAGCCTTGGCTCCCATCTCGATCGCCATGTTGGCTATGGTGAAGCGGGCATCGACGGACAGGGCGCCGATCGCCTCACCGGTATACTCGGTTGCCATGTAGGTGGCGCCATCGGCGGTTACCTGGCCGATCAGAAATAGGATCAGGTCCTTGGAGTAGACTCCGGCCGGCAGCGTACCGTGGCAGACAAATCTGATCGACTCCGGCACCTTGAACCACATCTGGCCGGAGATCAAGCCCGCCGCCAGGTCGGTGGAACCCACTCCCGTGGCAAAGGCGTTCAGGGCACCGTAGGTGCAGGTGTGGGAATCAGCGCCGATCACCAGATCACCGGGGCCCACGTGGCCTTTCTCGGGCACCAGTTGATGGCAGACCCCTTCGCCGATGTCGTAGCAGATCATCTGCTGTTCTTTGGCGAACGACCGCATCAGATGGTGGAGGGCGGAGACCCCCTCGAGCGGGCTGGGGGCGCTGTGATCGATCACCAGGGCCGCCCGCTTCGGGTCAAACACCTGCTGACCGCCCATCTCCTCAAATGCCCGGATCGCCAGGGGGGAGGTTCCGTCCTGCCCCATGCGAAAATCCAGCGTAGCGACCACCAGGTCGTTGGCGTAGGCGTCCTGGCCGCTCTTCCGGCTCAGGATCTTCTCGGCTATGGTCTTTCCCAAACGATTATCCTCCTGCAAGTATGGCAATTATCGGTTTTTAGCCTTGAGATAATCCTCGTAGATGAAGACTAGTTCCTTGTCGAACAGGTGGCGTTTGAGTTCCACGGAGGCCTTCTTGACATAGACCAGGATGTCTTTGGCCTCCTCGTCCGTCAAGTGATGTCCGTATTCCTCGAACTTGGCCTTGATAGAGTGGCTGCCGGAGTGCTTCCCGATCACGATCTGGCGGGTCAGCCCGACCTCTTCGGGGCAGAAGGCCTCATAGTTGCCCGGGTTCTTCAGGGCTCCGTCGGCGTGGATACCGGATTCGTGGGCAAACATGTTGGAGCCCACGATCGCCTTCCAGACCGGCAGTTCCCGGCTGGCTGCCATCGACACGTACTCGGCCAATTCCCGGAACTTGGCGGTCTTGAAGTTCAGGTCGATCCCGCCCAGGTACTTTAGGGCCATGATCACCTCTTCGAGGGCAGCATTGCCGGCCCGCTCGCCCAACCCGATTACGGTCACCCCGACCCACCTGGCGCCAGCTCTGACACCAGCCAGGGCATTGGCCGTTGCCATGCCAAAATCGTTGTGGGTGTGCATCTCCACGTCGATGCCCACGGTGTTGATCAGGTTTTTCACCTGTTCCAGGGTGGAAAAGGGATCGAGAATACCCACGGTATCACAGAAGCGCAGCCGGTCGGCCCCGGCATCCTTGGCCGCCTGGGCAAATTCCGACAGAAAGGCGGAATCGGATCTGGAGGCGTCTTCGGCGTTTACCGAGATGTAGACGCCCTGCTGCTTGGCAAATTCGGTAGCCCTGACCATGTCCGACAGCACCTGGCTTCTGGTGCTGCGCAGCTTGTGCTCGATGTGAATGTCCGAGGTGGAGATGGAGATGGCCACCGCGTCCACCCCGCACTCCAGTGAGGACTCGATGTCTTTGATAACGGCGCGGTTCCAGCCCATAATACTAGCCCGCAGGCCCAGCCTGCAGATCTCCGTGATCGCCTCTTTCTCATGGCCGCCCATCACCGGAACCCCGGCTTCGATCTGATCCACACCCACATCGTCCAGCATTTTGGCGATGCGGATCTTCTCATGGTTGGCAAAAACCACACCTGCCGTCTGTTCACCGTCTCGCAGTGTGGTATCGACGATTTTGATCTGGCTCATGCCCTCTCGCCTCTCTCGTCTGTTCTAGTCTAATCACATACTCTCTCTTTGATCAGCCTGTTGACCAGTTGCGGGTTGGCCTTGCCCCGGGTCGCCTTCATGACCTGGCCAACCAGGAAGGTCAGGGCCTTCTCTTTCCCACTGCGATAATCCTCAGCCACAGCAGGGTTATCCTCCAATACCTGCTGCACCACGGCGCCCAATTCTCCCTCGTCGCTGATCTGCACCAGGCCTCTGGCCTCGACGATCTCTCCAGGCCTGCCGCCGGAAAGAAACATCTCCTCAAAGATGGTCTTGGCGATCTTGCCACTGATAGTCCCCTGATCGATGAGATTCAGCATCGCCACCAGGTGTGCCGGGGTCAGCCTGCTTTCTGCCACTTCCAGGTTGTGTGCCTTCAGCAGTTTCAGAAACTCGCCCGTCACCCAGTTGCTGACCACTTTCTGGTCGTAATAGGCAACAATGCAGGCCTCGTAAAAGTCGGCCAGCGCCCGGTCACTGGTGAGCACACCAGCATCATAGGAAGGCAGGCTGTAATCCGCCATGAAGCGCTGATGCTTGGCAGCCGGCAGTTCCGGCAGTTCGGACCGCACCCGGTCGATCAGGTCAGGGCTGATCACCAGGGGAACCAGGTCTGGATCGGGGAAGTAGCGATAATCAGAGGCCTCCTCCTTGGTGCGCATCGGCACCGTGAGGCCTGCCGCCTCATCCCAGGCCCTGGTCTCCTGGAGAAACTGTCCGTCCTCTTCCAGAATGGCGCACAAGCGCTCCGCCTCTCCAGCCAGAGCACGCTGCACCGCCCGGAAGGAGTTCATGTTCTTGACCTCCGATTTCGGGTTGAGCACGGTGGATCCCACCGGCCGGACCGAGATGTTGGCGTCGCAGCGCAGTGAACCCTCCTCCATCTTGCAGTCGGAAATATCAATATATTCCAGAATGGCCTTCAACTTCTCCAGGTAAGCCCGGGCCTCTTCCGGCGTCCGCAGATCCGGCTCGGAGACGATCTCCAGCAGCGGCACCCCGCAGCGGTTGACATCGACCAGGGAATAGTCGGTCCCGGCCTCTCCATGCATCAGCTTGCCGGCATCCTCTTCTATATGTACCCTGGTAATGCCGATGCGCCGCGCCTCCGGGTGCCCGCCACCATTCACCGTTATGTCCAGGTAGCCGTTCCGGCAGAGGGGCAGGTCGTACTGGGAGATCTGGTAGTTCTTGGGCAGGTCCGGATAGTAGTAGTTCTTCCGGTCAAACTTGCTGAACGAGGCGATCTCGCAGTTCAGGGCCAGGCCAGCCCGCAGGGCGTACTCCAACATGGTCCGGTTGATGACCGGCAACACGCCGGGCAAGCCCATACAGACCGGACAGACGTTGGTGTTCGGTTCGCTGCCGAACTCGTTGGGGCAGGAGCAGAAGGCCTTGGTTCTGGTATGCAGTTCTACGTGCACCTCCAGCCCGATGACCACCTCACACCGGTTATTATAGCCGGCCACGGCTGTCCCCTCCTTTCTGCCCGGCTGGGCTTACAGCGGCAGGGCCGCCTTTGAGGGGGGCCCGATCGTTATGATAGGGCGTGTTCTGTTCAAAAGCATGGGCGATACGCAGCAGCGTTCCCTCTGAGAAAACCGTCCCCATCAACTGGAGCCCTACCGGCAGGCCATCTGTGTAGCCGCAGGGAATGGAGATGGCAGGAATGCCGGCCAGGTTCACCGGAATCGTATAGACATCCGAGAGGTACATGGACAGGGGATCACCCGACTTTTCCCCCAACCGGAAGGGGGGTGTGGGAGATGTCGGGGAGACAATGGCGTCAAACTGGTCGAACAGGCGATTGAAGTCATCCCTGATCAGGGTTCTGAGCTTCAGGGCCTGTAGGTAGTAGGCATCGTAATAGCCGGAACTGAGGGCATAGGTACCCAGCATGATCCGTCGCTTGACCTCGGCTCCAAAGCCCTGGCTGCGGGTGTTCATGTACATCTCCAGCAGGTCGTAGGCGCCGCCGTTCTCTGAAGTTGCCCGGTAGCCGTAATGAACACCGTCATAACGGGCCAGGTTGGAGCTGGCCTCGGCGGGGGCGATCAGGTAATAGCAGGGCAGGGCGTATTCAGCGTGGGGGAAGGAGCACTCATCCACTACTGCGCCAAGACCAACCAGCTTATTCAGGGCCGCTTTCACTGCTTCAGCCACGGCAGAATCCAGGCCGTCTCCAAAAAATTCCCGGGGTACGCCGATCCGCAGCCCCCCGATCTCTCCGGTGAGAAAAGTGGTATAGTCGGGCACCGCCCCGAGCCCGGCACCGGGCGCCGAGGTGGAATCCAGGGGGTCGTGGCCGGCGATCAGGTTGAGCACCAGGGCGCAGTCCCTAACGTCCTTGGTCATGGGGCCGATCTGGTCGAGGGAAGAGGCGAAGGCCACCATCCCGTAGCGGGAGACCAATCCGTAGGTCGGCTTGAGACCGACAATGCCGCACAAGGAGGCGGGTTGCCTGATGGAACCGCCGGTGTCAGTGCCCAGAGCGTAGGGCGCCTCTCCCGCAGCTACCGCTGCCGCAGGCCCGCCGCTGGAACCTCCCGGCACGCGGCTCAAATCCCAGGGGTTGTGAGTGGGAAAAAAGGCCGAATTCTCCGTGGAGGAGCCCATGGCAAACTCGTCCATGTTCAGCTTGCCGGTGAAGACCGCCCCTGCCGCCGCCAATTTCTCTACCACCGTGGCGCTGTAGGGCGGTATAAAGTGCTCCAGCATGCGGGAGGAGCAGGTAGTACGAATACCCCGGGTGCAGAGCACGTCCTTCAAGCCGGCTGGAACCCCGGCCAGGTAAGGCAGGTTCTTGCCCTGCCTGCGTTCCTCATCCACCCGGCGAGCAGTCTCATAGGCCTGGTCTTCGGTAATTGTGACGTAGGCTTGAACATCCGGCTCCACGTCGTGGATCCGCTGGAAGATCGCCCTGGTCACCTCTTCGGAGGTCGTCTCGCCCCGCTGGAGCAGGTCTGCCAGTTCATGGGCTGTGAGATCATAAATCTCCATCATCAAGCCTCTTTTCATTCGCTAAAGCCATAGTGTGTATTGCCTTGCCGGACGTATTTTCCATGGTCATCAGACGGGCCATCGATTGCAGATTATTAGAGGATACGCGGCACCCTGAAGTAGCTTCCGTCCCGGTCCGGGGCATTCTGGAAGACCTCGTCCGGCGCCAGGGTCGCCCCTCTCTCGTCCAGGCGGGAGACATTCTGCAGCGGTAAAACGTGGTAGGTCGGCTCGACCTGGGTAGTATCCAACTGGTTGATCCGGTCGGCATATTCCAGGATCGAGCTTAACTGCGCCCGGAAGCGCTCTTTCTCCTCCTCGCTCAGGGCGAGGCGGGCCAGCAGGGCCACGTGCTCTACTTCCTCCATGCTGAGCTTCACTAGAAATCGCCACCTTAAAATACTGCTTAACTTGACAAAAACCATGCCTAATTATAGCAGAAGCGCCAAAACCCCGCAACGTGCCAGTAGGTTGAATGCTGTATACAATATGCACTGCTAAAACGATCAGGGGTTAATGAGGCGTCTGAAGGCTTCCTCGTCGAGAACCGGGATGGACAAGGAGACCGCCTTATCGTACTTGGAACCCGGGTCGCTGCCCACCACTACGTAATCGGTCTTCTTGCTGACGCTGGAGGCGATCTTCCCACCCCGTTTTTTGATCAGGTCCTCGGCCTCGCTCCGGGTGAGGGTGGCCAGGGCCCCGGTCAGCACGAACTGCTGGCCGGCCAGGGTCAACTCTCCGGCTATTGCCGGGGCCGTCTCCTCCTGCTCCATCCGGACTCCGGCCTGAGACAGCTTCTGCAACAGCTTGTCCGCCTGTTCGTTGTTGAAATAGTCGACGATGCTGGCAGCGATCTTGGGCCCAATCTCGGGAATCTGGGTCAACTGTTCGTCTGTAGCAGCAGCCAGGGCCTCCATACTGCGGTACCGGTCTGCCAGGATCTCCGCGGCCCGGGTGCCTACGAAGCGGATGCCCAGGGCGAAGATCAGCGGGGCAAGCCCCCTGTTTCTGCTTTTATCGATGGCTGCCAGGATATTCTCTGCGGATTTATCCCCCATGCGCTCCAGGGCTAACAACTGATCCTTGCGCAGGAAGTACAGGTCCGCCGCGTCCTGGACCAGGCCGCTGTCCACCAACTGGTTGATCAACGACGGCCCCACCCCTTCGATGTCCATAGCTGCCCTGCTCACAAAGTGCAGGAACATCTCCTTCATCTGGGCGGGACAGGTGCTGCTGGTGCAGCGGGTGGCCGCCTCGCCCTCCAGGCGTACGACCTTGCCGCCGCATTCCGGGCAGATCCTGGGCATCTCAAAGATTCTCTCACTGCCCGTGCGTCGCTCTTTGAGCACACTGACTACTTCCGGGATCACGTCTCCGGCCCGCTGCAGCAGGACATAGTCGCCGATCCGGATCTCCTTGGCCTTGATCATGTCCTCGTTGTGCAGGGTCGCCCGGGAGACGGTCACCCCACTCACCGATACCGGATCAAGAACTGCGGTCGGCGTGAGCACCCCGGTACGCCCCACCCTCACTATGATATCCTCGATCCTGGTTACCACCTGCTCCGCCGGGAACTTGAAGGCAATCGCCCAGCGGGGACTTTTGGAGGTGTTCCCCAGGCGGTCCTGGAGTTGCAGGCTGTTCACCTTCACCACCATCCCGTCGATCTCGTAGGCCAGGCCATGGCGCCGATCGACCCAGGAAGCGCAATAGGCGATCACCTCGTCGATGTCGCGGCAGTGCTGCCACTGCTGCTGCACGGAAAAGCCGGTCTGCTTTAAATCCGGAGTTGAAGCAATTGTTTAAGGACCTCAATATCAAGGAACCCCCGAGGATGCTGGATCTCAGCAAAAAAGCCCCGAAAATTCATAGATACACGCTTATTTTTCACCGATCCCCAGATCCCTTGCCAGACAATGCTTTGCAGCTACGTTTTATCTAGGCGCTGATTAACCCGGAAGTTGATCTGTCCCATCAATAATCTTTGGTATCAGTTATGTGAAGGTATACCTGATATCAGAGTAATTTCAACATATCTGTAGTTTATCCTTCCATTCATGAGCTATTTCTAGTTTATCCGACATTTTACATGGAAGTTCCCAAATAAAAAACGAATCTGAATCATGCATCCAAACATTCAAGCACTTCTACTTAGCGATATACCATTAACATTATTCGACAATTATTTAACATACTTATTATAATTACCTTTGCAGGAATTTTTATTCAATATATAGAATATTAGCCTGTATAATAGTAGGTAAGATACCTCATTACGACATGACAGGAAGGATGTGGTTTTCTTGAGTTGAAGTATATGTGCGATCCGAAAAAATTAACCCCCGGTGAAGTTAAGCAGCCAACCGCATTCACCGATGGTGTGCCCTTTCCTTTACGGGAAAAAGGTACATGCACTTTAATTTTAACGCAGTGCTTTGTAAAGGACGTGTCGCAACAGGGCAACAGGGAATAAGGATACTTGTTTGTAACCCGTACGTCTTTAAAAAAATTGAATAATAGTAGATAGAAGGAAGGAGATTCCTATGAGAAGAAAGCTTTTAACAATATTGCTGTCGGTGTTGATAGTGTTATCTATGATGCCTTTGCAGAGCGCGTCAGCCTATACTTTAGAAGGCTATACATGGGAGGATCCCACGCCAGTAACCTATTGGTGGGATACAACTATCACAAGCGCTACTTCGAGAGCATGCTGGCAGAATGGTGCTAGTGCCTGGAATAATGCAACGAGTAGGGTTAGTTTCTCTTATAACAGCAACTACGAAGTTTATTTAGGTGCGACAAACGATGATAATATTAGCTGGGATGGAATTACAGCTCTTTATGCCTCAGGTAATACAATAACCTCAGCTGATTGTTATTTAAATGAGTATTACACTAATGGATACAGTTCGGCAAAAAGACAATCTGTATCTACGCACGAGCTAGGACATGTACTTGGCCTAGGCCATAGTAATGGTGCTCGCATAATGAATCCATACACTGATAGTAGATGGGACACCTATGGTGTCAATACCCCGCAAACAGATGACCTCAATGGTATTAACGCAATGTATTAAAAATGGAGGTAATATCATGAAAAAAGCTGTTTATATTACTAGTATTTTAATCGGAGTGGTTTTGTTTTCTGCTTTCACTATTGGCATACACTATAGGAGTTTGGAAAGCCAGAAAACGAAAATAGTATTATCCGGAAGTCGTGAAACGAAAGAAGCATTAGAGGGAAGCCTTGCCAAAGGATATGTATCTTTGCAGGAACTGAACAATGACTCCGATATAGTTGCTATTGGGAGCTTCGATAAAATCATCGACTCTGGCACCCTTCCAAATACTAAATTACCTTTTACTGACTTTGCTTTTGTTCCTGAAAAAATATTAAAGGGCTCTTTTAGCGGCAGCTATATTTTAGTTCACCAGCTTGGTGGCAATGTCACTGGGCAAGGAATTGTTGATATGAAAGAGGATCCTTTGTATAGTATAGGCGAAAAATCACTGCTTTTCTTGAAAAAGGGCACTGACAAATACTATACGATTGGCGCCTATCAGGGTAGATTTCCTATACGAAATAACAAAATCTCTTCTTTAAACTATGCATTTCCAGCGCGTATAAGTGCTACTCCTGTCGACATTCCTCCGATGTCATTAGATGATTTTTATAAACAGTTGGGACAATAACCTAATAAAAAATGATTCAGAAACATAAATATAATTCAGCCAGTAGCCATGCTAGTTTCGGTGTAGAATCAAACATAAATATTTTAACGGGAGGTTTGAACCTCCCGTTTTGCTGCTGTTTTGTAACTATCAGCATATGTGGGACGTCTATTGGTAATATTCCAACATAAGGTAACTACTTTACACTAGTTTAGGCGACGTTCGACAGCGCCTAGTACAGTGTCAACTCTTAAACTGTGGATAGAGCCGTCTTAACTTGATTCTTGCATCATCAGTCGTGAATTGCCAGTCGACACCCTTTTGGTTTCTGTTCCTCGTGGTTTCCCATTCCGCCAGT
>JBEKKU010000078.1:0-10733 GCA_050010575.1 Thermacetogeniaceae bacterium
TGGAAGGCGGCACTGGCCACCTTTGCCGTCTCAAAATGCTTCAAGGCGATCGGTACGGCCACGTAGTCGTGCCCTTTCAGACCGTCGGCGATCACCACCGGGGCATCGACGGTGGCATAGGCGAACCCGTTGCCCAGGGCTGTTTCCAGATGGTCGACGGCGTTTCCCCGGCTGCCGGCATAGAGGGTGCCTGCATCCGTCAGGAATGGTTTACCCCCGGCTGCCTTGATCCGTCCCACGATCTGGCGAACAAACTGCGGCCTGACGGAGGCCAGGTTGCCTCTCTCGCCGAAGTGCAGTTTCACCGCCACCAGGTCACGGGGCTTGATCAGCGATGCCAACCCGGCCCGGTCAAACAGCCGGTCGACCTTGTCCAGCAGGTTATTGCCGCTCTTAGCCCGCAAGTCAGTAAAGAACACTTCAGCCGGCATGAACTCACTCCTCAAGTCTATATTTTATGCATAGTGTAGCATTGTTAACCGTATATTGCCAACATAGGCAGGATTGAGGGGAACGACGCCGAAAAGTATGGTATATTATAAGTAAAAAAGTCTGTTTACACTGGATATTTACGGAATCCAGGTAGCCATGCAGGGGGATCGAATTCATGCCGAAACATCGAGATTTGCTGATAATGGATGAAAACCTGGGCAAAAAAGGGGAGCAGCGCGTTGAGTGGGCCTGGCAGAAGATGGCGGTGATGCAGCGGATACAGCAGGAGTGGTCGGAGACCCGGCCGCTTCAGGGCATCCGGCTGGCAGCCTGCTTGCACATCTCTGCCAAGACTGCCAATCTGGCGCGCCTGCTCAAGGCAGGAGGCGCCCAGGTGGTGCTATGTGCTTCTAACCCCCTCAGCACTCAGGACGATATCGCCGCTGCCCTCAACCTGGTCTATGGGATTCCCACCTATGCCAGGCGGGGAGTGGATGCGAAGGGTTACTATCGCCAGATCCATGCGGCGCTCGATACCGAGCCCCAGATTACCGTTGATGACGGCGCCGATCTGGTGACCACCCTGCACCGTGAGCGCTACGATCAACTGGGCCAGGTGATCGGGGGTACGGAGGAGACCACCACCGGGGTAGTCCGGCTGCGGGCTATGGCCCGGGACGGAGCGTTGAAATACCCGATGGTGGCAGTGAACGACGCCCTGACCAAGCACCTGTTCGACAACCGCTATGGCACCGGCCAGTCCGCCCTCGACGGTATTCTCAGGGCCACCAACCATCTGATCGCCGGTTCTGTCTTCGTGGTAGTGGGATATGGGTGGTGCGGACGCGGCATCGCCTCCAGAGCCCGCGGCCTGGGCGCCCGGGTGATCGTGGTGGAGGTCAATCCTTTCCGGGCGCTGGAGGCCATGATGGATGGCAACGAGGTCTGCAACATGCGGGAGGCTGCCGGTAAGGCGGATTTCATCATCACTGCCACCGGCGACATTCACGTGGTGGCCGGGAAGGACCTGGTGGACCTCAAGGATGGAGTGATTCTATCGAATGCGGGACACTTCAACGTGGAGATCGACATCCCGGCCCTGGAGGGGATGACTACATCCAGGAGAACGGTCAAAGAAGACGTGGAGGAGTTCCGTTTCGCGGACGGCCGGCGTGTATACTTGCTGGGCGAGGGACGGCTCGTCAATCTGGCCTGCGGGGAAGGTCATCCCATAGAGGTGATGGACCTCAGCTTTGCCAATCAGGCGCTTTCGGCAGCATGGCTGGTGTCACAGCAGGGTAAGCTGCAGCCGGATGTCTACAAGGTGCCAACCGAGATCGATACCCGGGTGGCGCGCCTGAAGCTGGCCGCTTACGGTATTCAGCTCGAGGAGCTGACTCCGGAGCAGATCCAGTACCTTTCCTCCTGGGAAGCGGGAACCTGATCCTGCCTAAGTGAACGGGATGACATGTCAATTCCTTGTCGGGTGTTGTAGGATTAAGCTAATCCGTATGATATAATAAAAAAGTTAAAAATTCGGAGGTTGCTTAGTGGATAAGCTCGACGTATTGATAACAGAAGCGGCGATACAGGTAAAGATCGGGGAACTGGCTACGAAGATCAACCTTGATTATGCCGGCAAAGAACTACTGGTGGTTGGCATCCTGCGGGGTGCCTTCATCTTTTTGGCAGACCTGGTGCGTCATCTGACCATTCCGGTGATCATCGATTTTGTCGCAGTATCCAGTTACGGGCAGACCACCCGCAGTTCCGGGGTGGTCAGAATCCTCAAGGACCTGGATGAGAGCGTGGCCGGGCGGCATGTGCTGCTGGTTGAAGATATCATCGATTCCGGCTTGACCCTAAAATACCTGAGTGACTATTTGAAGGCCAAGCAACCGGCAGATCTGCGGATCTGTACCCTGCTGGACAAACCGGAGCGCAGGCAGGTTGACTTTGAGCCGGACTACAACGGTTTTACCATCCCCGATCACTTTGCGGTGGGCTATGGTCTGGACTGCGGCCAGCACTACCGCAACCTGCCGGGAATATACATTCTTCACCCGGACGAGGGTGATGCCCCAGCGCCTGGAGAGGCAGCTATAAAAGAGGCCTGAGGAGGAAATCCGGGATGCCCCCTGACCGCGACCTGATTTTTGTAATCGATTTTGGCGCCCAGTACACCCAGTTGATTGCCCGCCGTATCCGGGAGGCCAGGGTGTACTGTGAGATCGTGCCCTGCGACAGAACCTGGGCGGAACTACGGACTCACCATCCCCGAGGCCTGGTATTTTCCGGCGGCCCGGCCAGCGTCTATGCGACCGGGGCGCCTCGCTGCGATCCGGAGTTGCTGTCGGGAGAGGTGCCGGTACTGGGCATCTGCTACGGGATGCAGTTGATGGCCTACCTCCTGGGCGGTCAGGTGAGCGGGGGAGAGCACCGGGAATACGGGCCGGCGCGGCTGGCGGTGCTCCGTCCGGAGCCGCTGTTCAGCGGCCTGCCCCAGGAGATCGGCGTGTGGATGAGCCACGGCGACCGGGTGGACAACCCTCCGCCGGGATTCGAGGTCGCAGCAGTCACCTCCAGCAACGTGACCGCAGCCATCAGTGATCCGAAGCGTCGCCTGTACGGGGTACAGTTCCATCCCGAGGTGCAACACACGCCTCAGGGGAGAGAGATTTTGGCCCACTTCCTGTACCGGGTCTGCGGCTGCAAGGGGGATTGGACCCCAGCCTCCTTTATCGAGGAGCAGATTGCCGCCATCAGGGAGACCGTCGGTCATCAGCAGGTAGTGGGCGCTCTGAGCGGCGGCGTAGACTCCAGCGTGGCTGCCGCACTGGTATACCGGGCGGTGGGCGATCAATTGACCTGCATTTTTGTTGATCATGGCCTGCTGCGCAAGGGAGAGCGCCAGGAAGTGGAGCTAGCTTTCCGGGAGAGCCTGGGGATGAAGATCATCACCGTCGTTACCCCGGAGCGTTTTTTGGGCAAGCTAAAAGGAGTCGTGGATCCGGAGCAGAAGCGCCGGATCATCGGCAATGAGTTTGTTCGGGTCTTTGAGGACGAGGCTGCCAAGTTGGGGGATACAGGCTTCCTGTTGCAGGGGACACTCTACCCGGATGTGGTCGAATCCGGCACCGGATCTGCTGCCGTGATCAAGACTCATCACAACGTGGGGGGCATTCCGGCGGATATGAAATTGAAGCTGCTGGAGCCACTGCGCTGGCTCTTCAAGGATGAGGCGCGGCAGGTTGGCCTGGAACTGGGCCTACCCGAAGAGATCGTGTGGCGCCAGCCGTTTCCGGGGCCGGGACTGGCAGTCAGGATACTGGGAGAGATTACCGACGAGAAACTGTCCATGGTGCAGGAGGCCGATTGGATCCTGCGCCAGGAGATCAGAGAGGCCGGCCAGGAGCGCAGCATCTGGCAGTACTTTACGGTGCTGCTTCCGGTGCGCAGCGTCGGGGTGATGGGAGACGAACGCACCTATGCCCAGCCGATCGTGATCCGGGCAGTGACCAGCGAGGACGCCATGACCGCCGATTGGGCACGCCTGCCCTACGACTTGCTGGGACGAATCTCCAGCCGGATTGTCAACGAGGTGCCAGGCGTCAACCGGGTGCTCTACGACATCACCTCCAAGCCACCGGCCACCATCGAATGGGAATAGCGGAAACTGTCATCATGAGCGTTTTTAATGCAGCAAGCGCGGGCAAGTAAGAGCCGCCCTTGTTTGCTAGAATTGGATAGAATGATCAGCATTAAGGATGGGGTGAGGCTGTGAGCCCGAAGAAACAGGAGACCGGCGCCATCCATGGCGGCCCGGTGGTAGGGATCGTCCTGGGAAGTGACTCCGACCTGCCGGTGATGGAGGAAACCCTCAGGGTTTTAAAAGAATTCGGGGTACCATTCGAGGCCAGCGTGATCTCGGCCCACCGCAGCCCCCGGCGGGCGGCCGATTATGCTGCTAATGCGGAGGAGCGGGGGCTGCGGGTGATCGTCGCTGGGGCGGGTATGGCGGCACACCTGCCGGGGGTGTTGGCAGCTTATACCTGCCTGCCGGTGATCGGCGTGCCCCTGCAGGGGGGCGCCCTGAACGGCATGGACGCCCTGTATGCCATCGTCCAGATGCCGCCCGGGGTGCCAGTGGCTACGGTGGCGGTCAACGGGGCGCGTAACGCCGCCCTGTTGGCAATTCAGATGTTGTCACTGAGCGATCCGGGCCTGCGTGGCAAGCTCCAGGCCTATCGGGAGAGGTTGGCAGTGGAGGTGGCGGCCAAGTCTGCCCGGCTGCAGGAGAAACTGCAGCAACAGAAATAGAGGGATTAACCGATCGCTGACGACCAACGGCAAATTAAAGGGGGCTGATTGATTTGCTGGAACGCTACACTTTGCCGGAGATGAAGGTGCTGTGGTCACCAGAGCACCGTTTTCAGAAATGGCTGGAGCTGGAGATCCTGGCCTGTGAGGCCTGGGCCAAACTGGGCCGGATACCGGCGGAGGCGGTGCAGGAGATCCGGGCGCGGGCACGTTTTAACGTCGGACGGATCGCCGAAATCGAGACGGTGACCAGGCACGATGTGATCGCCTTTGTCAGTTGTGTGGCCGAGAGTGTCGGCGATGCCGGCAAGTATCTGCACCTGGGTCTGACCTCCTATGATATCGTGGACACCGCCCTATCGTTGCTGATGCGCGATGCCCTGGAGATCATTCTGCAGGCACTGGGTGAGCTGAGTGAATTACTGGCCGAAAAGGCCAGGACCTATAAGGATCTGCCGATGATCGGGCGTACCCACGGCGTCCATGCAGAACCGATCAGCCTCGGGCTGAAGTTTGCTCTCTGGCATGCCGATATCGGCCGGGCTATCCTCCGGTTGGAGCAGGCCCGCCAAACGATCAGCGTCGGACGCCTGTCCGGGGCGGTAGGCACCTACGCCTTTCTTGACCCCTACGTGGAGAGCTACGTCTGCCGCCGGGTGGGCCTTGCTCCGGCCAAGGTCTCCACCCAGGTGCTGCAGCGGGACCGGCACGCGGATTACCGGCCGCCCTGGCGGTCACTGCCGGAACCCTGGAGAAGTTTGCCACGGAGATCCGGCACCTGCAGCGCACCGAGGTGCAGGAGCTGGAGGAGGGCTTCGCCCCCGGCCAGAAAGGCTCTTCGGCCATGCCCCACAAGCGCAACCCGGTAAACTGCGAGCGGATCACCGGTTTGGCCCGGGTGCTGCGGGGCAATGCCACGGCTGCCATGGAGAACATCTCCCTCTGGCACGAGCGCGACATCTCCAACTCGTCGGTGGAGCGGATCATCATTCCGGACAGCACCACCCTGCTCCACTTCATGATCGTGCAGTTTACGGCGGTGCTGGGCAGCCTCCAGGTGTACCCGCAGCAGATGGAACGCAACCTGGCCCGCACCCACGGGTTGATCTACAGCCAGCGCCTGCGTCTCGCCCTGTTAGCCAAGGGATTGAGCCAGGAGGAGGCCTACACCCTGGTGCAGCGCCAGGCGCACCGCAACTGGCCGGAGGGGGATTTCCTGGCCGCCCTCAAGGCGGACCCGGCCATTGCCCAGTACCTGCCGGCGGACGAGATCGACTCCCTCTGCAATGCCGGGCACTACCTGGACCGGGTGAACTACATCTTCTGGCGGGCGGGGCTTGGCCCTGCGCCGGTGGCCGAATGGGAAGCCACCATGCAGTCCCGCTTCGGAACCGGAAGCGGCTCCGATGGGCGAACGCTGCCGGAGAAGCAGCAACTGCTCTATGAGGGTAAGGCCAAGCAGATGTACCGGACCACTGACCCGGATCTGCTCTGGGTCTCCTACAAGGATGAGGCCACGGCCTTCGACGGCTTGAAAAAAGATACCATCTCCGGCAAGGGTGCCCTGAACAACCGGATCGCCGGCCATTTCTTCTCCCTGCTGGAGGTGGCTGGTATTCCCACCCACTTCGTCAGGTTGATCAGCCCCACAGAGATGCTGGTCAAGCAGGTGGAGATCGTTCCCCTGGAGGTAATCGTCCGCAATATCGCGGCCGGCAGCCTGGCCAAGCGCCTCGGGATCGACGAGGGGCTGGTGCTGGTCCGGCCGGCGGTGGAGTTCAGCTATAAAAACGACGAGTTGCACGACCCCCTGGTGACCGAGGACCAGATCATCTCCCTGGGTTGGGCAGATCCCGGACGAGTTCAAGCATTGCGGTCGATGGCCCTGGCCATCAATGAGGTGCTGCGTTCCTACCTCAACGCCAAGGGAATGTTATTGGTAGATTTCAAGCTGGAGTTCGGCATCCACAAGGGAGAGCTGATCCTGGCGGATGAGATCTCACCGGACACCTGCCGGTTCTGGGATCGGGAAACGCAGGAGAAGCTGGACAAGGACCGCTTCCGGCGTGACCTGGGCGGGTTGATCCCGGCTTACGAAGAGGTCTGGAAGAGGCTGCAAGGTTAATGGCGGTCGGGTGCGTTGGTGCAGCATACGGTCGTTAAATGAAATCCAACGACCAACGACCAAATGAGGAGGCGATTAGCGTGTTCCAGGCGCGGATCTACGTCACGTTGAAACAGGGGATCCTCGATCCCCAGGGCAAGGCGGTCAAGGGCGGACTGGCCAATATGGGGTACCAGGGAGTGGCCGACGTGCGGGTCGGAAAGTTTCTGGTACTCACCCTGGACTCCCCGGATCACCAGCAGGCAGAACAGTCAGTGCGGGAGATGTGCGACCGCCTGCTGGCCAACCCGGTGATCGAAGACTACACCTTTGAACTGCAGGAGGTCCGGCCATGAGATTCGGAGTGGTGGTCTTTCCGGCATCCAACTGCGATATGGATACCTACCACGTGATCGATCAGGTACTGGGCCATCCTGTCACCTATATCTGGCACCAGGAGCAGAGCCTGGACGGATTTGACTGCGTCATCCTGCCGGGCGGCTTTGCCTACGGGGATTACCTGCGGGCGGGCGCCATCGCCCGGTTCGCTCCGATCATGGAGGCCTTGCCGGCCTTCGCCGACCGGGGAGGCCTGGTCCTGGGGATCTGCAACGGTTTCCAGGTGCTGCTGGAGGCCGGCCTGCTGCCCGGGGCGATGCGGCGCAACGACAGCCTGCAGTTTCGCTGCCAGGACGTGCTGATGCGGGTGGAAAACACGGACGTTCCCTTCACCAACCGGTACCGTCCGGGCGAGGTGATCAGCATGCCTATCGCCCATGGCGAGGGTAATTACTATGCAGACCCGGAAACCTTGGGGGAGCTGAAGCGGGAGGGACGGATCATCTTCCGGTACTGCGACGAAACAGGGAAAGCCGTTCCCGAGGCCAACCCCAACGGTTCACTCGGCAACATCGCCGGGATCTGCAGCCGCCAGGGCAACATTCTTGGCCTGATGCCCCATCCGGAGCGCTGCTCCGAATCGATCCTGGGCAACCAGGACGGCCTGCGGGTCTTTCTGTCGATCCTGCACTGGTGGGGAGTCGGCCAGGAACAGGAGGTGGCCGGGCGTGCCTGAGCGAAAGCCGGATTGGCAAGAGATGGGCCTGACCCGGGCCGAGTATGAGCAGATCTGCAGCTTGCTCGGCCGCGCCCCCAACTATTTGGAGACGGGACTGTTCGCCGTGCTCTGGTCGGAGCACTGCGCCTACAGTCATTCCCGTCCGGTCCTGAAGCTGTTTCCCACCACCGGCAGCCATGTGCTGCAGGGACCGGGAGAGAACGCCGGTATCGTCGATATCGGTGATGGTCAGGGGATCGTGTTCAAGATGGAGAGCCACAACCACCCCTCGGCGATCGAGCCTTACCAGGGCGCGGCCACCGGGGTGGGGGGCATTGTCCGGGATATCTTCACCATGGGGGCGCGCCCGATCGCCTCGCTGAACTCCCTGCGCTTCGGCGATCTGTCCGACCCCCGGGTGCGCTACCTGTTCTCCGGAGTGGTGGCCGGGATCGGGGACTATGGCAACTGCCTGGGCATCCCCACCGTGGGCGGGGAGGTTGGCTTCAACCCGAGCTTCACGGGCAACCCCCTGGTCAATGCCATGTGTGTCGGTCTGGTGTCACACAGCGAGATCAGGCGGGGGACGGCGGCGGGTCCCGGCAACCAGGTGATGCTGGTGGGCGCCCGCACCGGCCGGGACGGGATTCATGGCTGCACCTTCGCCTCCGAGGAATTGAGCGAGGAGAGCGAACAGCGCCGGCCGGCGGTGCAGGTGGGCGACCCCTTCATGGAGAAGCTGCTGATCGAGGCCTGCCTGGAGGTGATCCGGGCCGAGCTCGTGGTGGGGATCCAGGACCTGGGAGCAGCCGGCCTCACCAGTTCCAGCGCTGAAATGGCCGGCCGGGCGGGTACTGGTCTGGACCTGGACGTGGCCCTGGTACCGCGCCGGGAGGAGGGGATGACCCCCTACGAGGTGATGCTGTCCGAGTCCCAGGAGCGGATGCTGCTGGTGATCGAGCCGGAGAAGGAACAGGATGTCCGCCGGATCGTGGAGAAGTGGGGCCTGGAGGCTACGGTGATCGGCAAGGTCACCGGCGACGGCGTCTACCGCATCCGGGACGGCGCCACGGTGGTTGCCGAGGTTCCGGTGCGGTTTCTGACGGAGGACGTGCCGCTTTATTACCCTGAGGGGCGTCAGCCTGACTATTACGAGGAGAAGCGCGGCTGGCCGGTGGCCAACACACCGGTGCCGGATGATCTGAACCAGGTGTTCAGGCGGCTGCTGGCCGCTCCCAATATCGCCAGCAAGGAATGGGTCTACCGCCAGTATGATCACACGGTGATGACCAATACGGCGGTGCGGCCGGGCGCTGACGCCGCTGTGCTGCGCATCAAGGGCACTCCCAAGGGGATCGCCCTGACCACCGATAGCAATGCCCGCTACTGCTACCTCGATCCCTATCAGGGTGGGTTGCAGGCGGTGGTGGAGGCTGCCCGGAACCTCTCCTGTGTGGGTGCGGAACCGCTGGGCATCACCGACTGCCTGAATTTCGGCAATCCCGAAAAGCCGGAGATCTTCTGGCAGTTCAAAGAGGCGGTAAAAGGCATGAGCGAGGCCTGCCGGGCGTTGGAGATCCCGGTGGTCAGCGGCAACGTCAGCTTTTACAACGAGACCAACGGGGAGGCGGTCTATCCCACACCGGTGGTGGGGATGGTCGGTCTCCTGCCCGATATAGCCAGGCATTGCACTCACCCGTTTCAACAACCGGGGGATGTCGTATTGCTGTTAGGGCGGTTCCAGCCGGGGCTGGGCGCCAGCGAGTATCTCTCGGTCATCCACGGGGTGGAGGCCGGCCCGGTTCCAGAGCTGGACCTGGTCATAGAGGCCAGGGTGCAGGCCTGTTGCCGCTTCCTGGTGCGCCGTGGACTGGTCAGATCCGCCCACGACTGCGCTGACGGCGGCTTGGCAGTTACCATTGCCGAGTGCTGCATTGCCGGCGCCGTGGGCGCTCTGCTCGATCTGCCGGTGTATCGGACGCCCGAGACGGAAGGTCAGAATTTGGATTCCAGAGTAGACAACCTGCTCTTTGGCGAGACCCAATCCTCAATAGTAGTTTCCTGCACTCCCAACAGTTTGCCCCTGGTGATCCGGGCGGCCCGGGAGTATGATATCCCCTGCCTGGCCCTGGGTTCGGTGGGGGGCGACAGCCTGGTGATCAGACAGCCCGGTGGACAGATAGCGATCAAGTTGCTGGTAGAGGAGATGGACCGGCTATGGAGAGGGAGCATATCCAGTTTGATGGGCTAGACCCTGATTGTGGGGCTGGGGCGCCCGATCTCGAGGAGGATAAGCCGCGGGAGGCCTGCGGTGTCTTTGGGATCTACGGACCGGGGCTGGATGTGGCGCGCCTGACCTATTTCGGCCTGTACGCTCTGCAGCACCGGGGTCAGGAGAGCGCCGGGATCGCCGTCGGCGACGGCGCTATGATCAGGTGCCAAAAGGGTATGGGTCTGGTGGGGGAGGTCTTTTCCGGAGAGGATATCGACAAGTTAAAGGGCAAGGTGGCCCTGGGACATGTTCGCTACTCCACCACCGGCGAGAGCGAGGTGGCCAACGCCCAGCCGCTGGTCTTCCATTACCAGCACGGGATGCTGGCCTTGGGCCACAACGGCAACCTGACCAATTATCACGAGCTACATCATCAGCTGGCCGGCGAGGGGGCTGTCTTTCAGACCACCACCGACAGTGAACTGATCGTCAGCATTCTGGCCCGGACCACCAAGGACAACCTAGCTGATGGTATTCTGAAAACCATGTCGTTGATCAAGGGGGCCTATTCACTGGTGGTGATCACCGAGAACCGCCTGTTCGGCATC
>JBEKKU010000079.1:0-10698 GCA_050010575.1 Thermacetogeniaceae bacterium
TTGTATTTCGACATAGACTTTATTCTTATAAGGCATCGAATTAATTAAATAGTGTATGGACCTATAACCATATGGATGCATTTTTATTATACATCCTTTTTTCTCGTATATTTTTAATCTGTTATCGTCATAGCCTGCACGAACATTAGCAACTGGTGTTTCAGCTAAATCCCACTTCCCAATTATAAAATCATGAATATTTTCCCAATCATCTTTATAAAGATGCAATATCCTGATGCCAATTAAATCAGTTATATGTAATTGATAGTTATTTTCATTTATATCAATGTTAGCGTTTTCAATCTTTCTTCTAATAGTTTTTTCAATTAAATGCTCTGGATCTTTAATTCTACTTCTTATTGAATGAACATGCTCAAGTTTTTTAAAACATGAAACAATAAACAATTCGATCGGTTCATATTCCGTTAATTCATTAACATATCTATCATAAATTTTGATCATTTCATTCCAATTAATATTAGCAGAATAATATTTGTTTTCGTCGATATTATATTTTTTAAGAAAAGACTCCCTACTAATTAATGCCATATTTCACTGTCTCCCTCACATTTATTTCTTTGTAACCCAATCATTCTTGCTCCAAGAATGCGCATCCGATGCCCCACCATCGCACCCCTCACCCGGACAATCCCAGTCATTGATAACCCACTCCGCAGCCAGAAAGACCCTCTCGCAATGCAAGCACCATGCATATTTTTCATGTCTGGAGAGGAGAAGACCCCTCTGTTTGTTGTGCTGCTGTGCCACCAGAAGCACTAGAGACGTCCGACCTAGCGATATGATCATTTTAGCAAAATAGATTCCAATAATCTATAACCCCGAGGCCAGAAGGGCAGCATGAAGAGCCAATCGCCATGATGCAGGAATCTATTTGAATTTGAAGAATTCGTCACACAGGAACCGCAGGAATCGATCGGCCGGATGGATGATCCAGCGCGGTCTCGCAAAGATAAACGTATTGCCAAGTAAGACCTCGCGCACTGCGGCAGCACCATCAGAAGGAGGTAGAGCTACCTTGACAATGGGCAAGGCCCTGCGTAAAGATCTCCGCATTGCACTGTGGCTGAGCGGCGGACTGCTGGCGGCACTGATTCTCTATGCCTTCTCCCAGTATAATTACCTGCTATTTCATTCGGTGATCGAGGGTTTTTGCATCGTAGTAGCTGTCCTGATCTTCGTTCTGGCAACCAGAACCTTCAAATATTCCGGCAATGGTCTGCTGTTGTTCTTAGGCAATGCCTTCTTGTTTATTGCCGTGATCGATTTCTTCCACACCGCTGCCTATAAAGGAATGGGCATCTTTCCGATCAATAGCGCCGATATGGCCACCCAACTCTGGCTCGCTGGCCGGTACCTGCTGGCGGTCACCTTTCCGCTAGCGATTGTTGTCACCAGTCGCCGTTTTTCTTCACGGCTGCAGATCGGCGCCTACGCGGCGGCAACCTTATTGATGCTGCTGTCCATCATGTGGCTGCGCAATTTTCCAGTCGCCTACATTGAGGGCCGGGGGCTGACAACCTTCAAGATCGTCAGCGAGTATTTGATATCACTGGTGATCCTAGCTGCCATGCTGTTGTTTTACCGGCAACGCAACCAGTTGAATCCGGCTCTTTACCAAATGCTGATGGCAGCAATGGCCTGCACCATTCTATCCGAAATAAGTTTTACCCTGTACACTGATGTTTATGGTTTTATGAACTTTGCCGGGCACATCTTCAAGGCGATTTCTTATGGGTTCATTTTCGTGGGCGTGGTGCTGCGCGGCTTGGATGCGCCATACGAGACCATCTTCCAGGACCTGCAGGCCAGCGCCGCAATGTACCGGACGATCTTTGAAAACACGGGGACAGCTACTGTAATTATCGATGAGGACAAAACCATCTCTCTGGCAAACAATGAGTTTGAAATACTTTCCGGCTATTCGAAAGGAGAGGTCGAGCACAAGAAAAGCTGGACCGACTTCATCTCCCCGAAGGACCGTGAAAAGTGTGATTGGTATCACCACCTGCGAAGAGTTACACCCGAAACCATGCCGAAACAGTACGAGGTAGACCTTATAAACAGGGAGGGAAGTATTAGAAATACCCTGATCACTGTCGGCATCATTCCAGGAACGAAAAAGAGTGTGGCCTCTTTTTTGGATATCACCGAGCGCAAGCAGATGGAAAGAGAGATGGCCCGCCTCGACCGGCTGCATCTGGTGGGGGAAATGGCGGCAGGTATCGGTCACGAGATCAGGAACCCGATGACCGTAGTCAGGGGGTATCTGCAGCTCCTTCAGGAAAAAGAGGAACTTGCCTCTTACAAGAAAACTTTTAAAACAATGATAGGAGAACTTGACCGGGCAAATTCTATTATCACGGAATACCTATCTCTGGCAAAGAACAAGGCAGTGCATTTAAAAAAACAGAGCCTCAACAGTATTGTGGAAGCAATACTGCCTTTAATTCAGGTGAAGGCAATTAAAAATAATCAGTCGGTGACACTGGAGTTGAGTGATATCCCCGATCTCTTGCTTAATAGCAATGAAATCCGGCAGATCGTTCTCAATCTTGCCAATAACGGTCTGGAAGCGATGCACACCAATGGTACCTTGGCTATCAGGACCTATCTGGACGGCACAGAAGTGGTTCTGGCGGTGCAAAATGAGGGCCCGGAGATTCCCCCGGAGGTGCTGGAGAAGATCGGCACTCCGTTTTTCACCACTAAAGACAACGGGACAGGTCTAGGAATTGCGGTCTGTTACAGTATCGCTGCGAGGCACAATGCCTCGATCAGAATAGAAACAGGTTCTAGCGGAACAACCTTTTTTGTATGTTTTAAAAGTTAAGAAAATATCCACTTCCTGAAACGCATCAGATCCGATCAGGCTCGAGGACACCTGGCCGGTGATGGCGACCACCGGAATAGAATCCAGCTTGGCGTCAGCGATTGCCGTGATCATATCTCTATTGCTCTTTCCTATATGGTCGGACGGGCGATCAATGATCTGCTTCTCTTGCTAATACCCGAGACTCTCACCCACCAAAACCACAGTAAAATCAGTGCTCATCGGTCTCTTTTTAATCACCGAGTAGATTCGGCAGATCCGGCTCTTGCTATCGCAGTTCATACAGACCCCGGTGGTAGTGCAAGGGTTGGCCAGTCCCAATCGCTTGTTGTTCATCGGAGCAGCGTAGGTGCTGATCCGTTCGAAGGCAGCGTCAATGTCGTGGCAGATCTTATTGACTCCAGCCACTACGATCACCTTTTTCGGGCCGAAGCTCAGCGCCGCCACCCGGTTGCCGTTCCCGTCCACGTTGACCAGGCAACCATCGAGGGTGATGGCGTTGGCGCTGGAGAGGAAGAGGTCACAGACCAGCTCCCTTCTCCTGACATCCTGTTTTTCTTCCGGTGAGAGATCCGGTTGGCCGTGATCCAGGATATCGGCTCCTTTTTCCCGGGCTTGCTCAGGAATACCCAGCTGCTTGATTGTTGCCGATCCCCCAAGCCCGACGCTCATCCCCGGAGCTACAAAATCAAGGACGAATTTCACTGCCTCCTGCCGGTGGGGAAAATAGACCGCCTCAAAACCGTTCTTCTTCAAGGCTTCAACCACCCTGCCACCAATGGTGGCGTCGTGCCACTCCGCAATAGTCATTTTTCCGCCTCTTTTCCATTACAAGTTACATGCGATTTAAAAATCAAAGACAGCAAGAATCTTGCACCATACTAACGCCTTAAGATCGCTAAGAACAGGTTGTCTATGGCAAACACCCCTGGCTGCTTTTCCTGATATTATACAACTTTATGATCTAAACCAGCTTGATAATCGCTTGCTTAAACACCCGTATTACCTGAGAACGCGGCTTCGACTTTGACACCTGTCCCTAATCCGGCAAATGAGTTAGAATAATGAAGCACCACAACGATTCCGACCTGGCGGAGAAGCGGTAATTAACCAATGGGATAAGGATGGTGGAGCATTGCCAATGTTACAGGAAAGACGCTCGAATGAGGCAGGGAATCGCCGAAAAATCGAGTACAAATGGATCGTGCTGTCGGTAGTCACCCTGGGGGCGCTGCTGGCGGCGATCGATTCCAGCATCGTCATCCTGGCCCTGCCCAGTATCATGAAGGACCTGGCCACCAATATGGTCACCGCCATGTGGGTGCTCATGGGCTACATCCTCATGAACACGATCTTTCTGATCATCTTCGGGCGTCTGGCCGACCTGTTCGGCCGGGTGCGGATGTACAACCTGGGCTTTCTGGCTTTCACCGCGGGCTCGGTGCTCTGCGCCTTTGCCAGCACCGGTCCGGAGCTGGTGGCCTTTCGCCTGCTGCAGGGCATCGGCGGCGCCATGCTGATGGCTAACGGCATGGCCCTCATTACCGAGGTGTTTCCCCCGGATGAGCGGGGGCGGGCGATGGGGATCAATTCGATTACCTGGGCACTGGGCAACATCATCGGACCGGTGCTGGGAGGGCTGATCCTGAGTGTGGCCAGCTGGCGCCTGATCTTTCTGATCAACCTGCCGATAGGAGTGGCTGCCACTATCTGGGCGTATCTGGCACTGCATGAGATCGCCAAACCCGCCCTGCAAGAGAAAGTGGATCTGCCGGGCGTGATCCTCTTTTCCCTGTCCATAACAGCGCTGCTGGTGATCTTGACCCTGAATATGGAGTGGGGATGGTTGTCAGCGCCCATTCTCACGCTGATCGCCTTATGCCTGGTGACGGCAGCGGCCTTCTGGTTCTGGGAAAGGCGCACCCCCCATCCGGCAATCGATCCGGCGCTCTTTCAGAGCCGGGTTTTCAGCTTGAGCACCTTTGCAGCCGTGCTGCAGAGCCTGGCCATGTTCAGCATCATCTATCTGATGGTTTTTTACCTGCAGGGTGTCCGGGGAGAAACCCCGATCAGGGCCGCCATCCTGATCCTGCCGATGGCGATCGTGCAATCGGTGCTGAGCCCTCTGGGGGGCATCATTGCCGACCGGCACGGGGCGAGGCTGCCAGCCACAGCAGGCCTTCTGCTGCAAGGCGCAGCCGCCCTGATTCTATCCTACCTGCGGCCGGATTCCAGCTACGCCATCCTCTTTTTTGGACTGGCGATCATGGGCGTCGGGGGTTCCTTTTTCTGGTCCCCCAACACCAGGGCTGTGATGAGTTCCGCCCCCAGTCATCGCCTGGGAGTAGCTTCGGCCACGCTGGCCACCCTGCGCCAGTGCGGGATGGTGATGAGCTTTGCCATAGCTATGGCAGCGGCAGCGGCCAGCATGCCGTCAAATCTCATGACCAAAATATTTCTGGGAACGGCCGAAAAACTGAACGGCGTCATGGCCGCAGCCTTCAATCAGGGCTTGAGCCAGGCCCTGCGTGTTTCCACCTTCATCGTCATCTTGGCGGCAGTTTGTACCTGGCTGGCTGATGATCGATCGGAAGTCAACCGTACACTCCTATGATTGGAATGCCCGTAACCCATGTTCAATATGGCCATTGATAGATTGCTTGCCATCCTGATAGAACTAACAATCATTGGACGCCATTGAGCTTCCGGGCCACAAACTAAACCCCAGAGAAAGTCGACTCTCTCTGGGGTTGGCTCCAGGCTATTGCTGCCTGCCCTGTGATTAAAAACTAGGGTGCAGCTCGAAATGGAGGATATACATCTGTCAGCATCATCATATAGGCAACTACCCTCT
The DNA here is from genome assembly GCA_050010575.1 of Thermacetogeniaceae bacterium. Classification (GTDB taxonomy): domain Bacteria; phylum Bacillota; class DSM-12270; order Thermacetogeniales; family Thermacetogeniaceae; genus Palsa-1188. Next base: position 5,706 of record JBEKKU010000079.1, read on the forward strand.
GATACCAGCGCATATACCCTACAGTGAAGTTGAACATCCATCTGTGGAGCTTGCCTGTAAACAGGATCACAAACCAGCCAATGAATGATGCACACAGCAAAACCGTTGCAAAATGATTTTAAATGCCGTTATTTGTTATAGGAGGCTCAGGTAAATACCGAGGCGCCGGTACAGATCGGGCAAGAGAACCCGGTGCAACTCAGCGTCGGAGACTGGTTGGGTTGCCACCTGCAAATCCTGGTCGGACCCAGGGCTCATGACAGCCGATTGTTTCATGGCCTCGATGTTGGCCGCTGAAACGGCTACTGACCCTCGCTGTAAATAACCGCTCCCGATAATCCCTTGTCGCTGGAACTGGAGAAGCTGGCCATGACCGTGCGTTTATCCTTGCTGGCGCTGATCAGAAGACCGCTCGTCGATTGTGAAGTCGTTTCTATGGTCCAACCCGCGTTTTGCAGGTCGTTCTTGTACTTATCGAAGGCATCCGGGGCAGCGTTCTCGATTCCTACGGAAATACCCTTGCCGGTCGCGGTGTTGCTTTGTATAACGGAGGTTATTTTTCCATAAGAGAACTTGGGAACATCCGAAGGCATTGTAGAGGGCCATTCATACGTACTACCTGCCTGATACGTGCCCTGGTCAGTCTTGACTGTAACCCCCCCATTATTCTGGTTGACCTTGACCTGCCCTCCGGTAGCACTTTCGATCGCATTCTCCGAGGCCTTTTTCGCCAGCATGCTGCATCCCGCCATCGCCAGGGACAAGGCGATGACGAGCGCTACCAGACCATAGATTCCTCTCCGTCGCATCGTTTTTCCTCCCCATGTTAATATTTCTTGTAACCCTTGCTAATGTTATATCATTCTTATGAAAATATTGTGAAATATATTTTTGACCATCATCGATTATTGGTGCATGGTTTTCAACAAGTTTTTCGTTGTACACCGCTCGCCTTGGGTTGGCGCCAATCTACCGCATAGCACATGCTCCGCCGCCTCGTACACAACGTCCGGTTTCGGCCATGTGGTGCTAGCATTGTCTAGATAAATGAAATCCTCTGTCGGTTTTAAGCTCCTTCGCAAAAGTAGATTTTCTCCCTATCTCGTACTTGCATTTCAGTGCTGGTCGGCGCTTCGCCACCGAAGATGCTCACCATATGGTCCGGTCATGCCGCAGCGGCGCTGTAGCTGCCTCCAACCCTATTGCCAATTTTGGATCTCAATAATATTTCCTTCCGGGTCTCTCGCATAAACAAACGTCAAAATTCCAACACCGGCTATCTCCTGCACGACTATCTCTCCCCACTTACTGCCGCCATTTTTTATCAGTTTGTCATAGATGATCTGAACATTGTCAACTAAGAAGGCTATATGACCAAACCCGGGTTTGTTGATCGCAGGCAGGCCATCCTCTTCCGCCTGCTTGTTGTACTGGAAGATCTCTAAAGTCGGGCCATCCTGATAGCCCGGCAACCGGAGGTGCATGCCCCGTATATGCACATCTTTGATGTCTGTGGCCCGATCGATCCATGCTCCTTCCAGATCCCGTTCTGGCTCTACCGGCTGGCACTCAAAAACTTGAATATAAAACTGGGCAAGCTTTTGCCAATCCTTCGCAACAATGTTCGTATGGACAAACTTTAAACTCATAACTCATTCCTCCCAACACATTTTCTTACAAATGCTAATCGGATCTCATCCCAATTAATTCTATCAATAATTCTACATTATGGCGAAGTCCTTGTAAGCAGGTCCGTGGCAGATATTAGTTCAGGCAGAGAAAAGTGGTATACTGGGCATTACAGGAAACAGCAATGAAAGAATGCCCGCTTGAAAGAAGAGAACGAGTGAGGCCATGGAGCACCCGGTTTTCGATCTGTTTCACCCGCTGATCCGCAAGTGGTTTGCCGAACAGGTGGGCCTGCCCACCGATATTCAGGTGCAGGCCTGGCCGCGCGTTGCCAAGGGCGAGCACGTCCTGATCACCGCGCCCACGGGCAGCGGCAAAACCCTGGCCGCCTTTCTCTGGGCGCTGCAAAAGCTGATCACCGGGGATTGGCTGGGCGGCCGGGTACGGGTCCTGTACGTCTCGCCCCTGAAGGCGCTCAACAACGACGTGCAGCGCAACCTGTTAAAGCCCATCCGGGAGCTGCGGTCTTATTTTGAAGAGGCGGGCGAGATCTTTCCTCCGGTCCGGGTACTCACCCGCAGCGGGGACACTCTGCCCAACGAACGCCGGCAGATGCTGCGCCAGCCGCCCGAGATCCTGATCACCACGCCCGAGAGCCTCAACCTGCTGCTCAGTTCCAAAAACAACCGCCAGATTCTAAGCGGGGTGGAGACGGTGATTCTGGACGAGATCCATGCCGTCCTCGGCAGCAAACGGGGCACCCATCTGATCACGGCGGTGGACCGGCTGGTGCCTCTGGCGGGTGAATTCCAGCGGATCGCCCTGTCCGCCACGGTCCGGCCGCTGGAACCGGTGGCCCGATTTGTGGGCGGCCTGGTGGCCACCCGGGGCGGCGATGATGGCCGCTATCAGGAGCGGCCGGTGACCATCCTGCGGTCGACCGCTGAAAAACGCTATCACCTGACCGTTGAAGCGATCGAGCAGGAGAACGACGTGGTGGAGCAGGACGCTATCTGGCAGAGTCTCGCCGTTTCCCTGACGAAGGCGATCAGCGCCAACACCTCCACCCTGGTCTTTTGCAATAACCGCCGGACCGTCGAGAAATTGACCCGCCTGATCAACGATGCGGCGGGCGAACTGCTGGTCTACTCCCACCACGGCTCGCTGGCCAGGGAACTGCGCCTGGCGGTGGAGCACAAACTCAAATACGGCGAACTGAAAGGGATTGTGGCCACCAACTCCCTCGAGCTGGGCATCGATATCGGCGAACTGGATATGGTGCTGCTGGTGCAAACCCCGCCCTCGCTGACCGCCACCATTCAAAGAATCGGCCGGGCCGGCCACGGGGTGGGCCAGGTGAGCCGGGGAGTACTGTTCCCCATCTTCGAACGTGATTTTGTGGAAGCGGCGGTGGCCTCGCTCAACCTGCCCGCGTCCGAGATCGAGCCGGTTACCCCCATTGAAGCGCCCCTGGACGTGCTGGCGCAGGTGCTGCTGTCCATGACCGCCGCCGAGACCTGGGAGGTGGACGAGCTGTACGCCTTCATCAAGACCAGCTACCCCTACCGCCACCTGCCCCGCAAAAGCTACGACCTGCTGCTGGAGATGCTGGCCGGCCGCTACGCCGATACCCGTCTGCGCGAGCTCAAGCCCCGCATCATCTGGGACAAGCTGGACCATACGGTCCGGGCGCGTGACGGGGTGGCCCGCCTGGTCTATCAGGGAGGCGGCACCATCCCCGACCGGGGCTACTACGACCTCCGCCTGCTGGAGACCAAGATCAAGATCGGCGAGCTGGATGAGGAGTTTGTCTGGGAGCGGAGCGTGGGCGAAACCTTCATGCTGGGCAGCCGGGTCTGGCGGATCATGCGCGTCACGCACAATGATGTGGAAGTGGTGCCCGGCGATCAGACGATCAACATCATCCCATTCTGGCGGGCGGAAGAGCAAAACCGGGATTTCTTCTATGCCGAAAAAATAGGCCTCTTTTTGGAAGAGATGGACCAGAACCTGTCAACGGAATCCTTCGCCAATCAGCCGGCGATCAGAGAGACCTGGTCCGCAGAGGCGGTCGAACGGCTGATGGACTTTCTCAGGCGGCAAAAAGAAGCCACCGGCCAGCCCCTGCCCCACCGGCATCATATCTTAATCGAACACTGCGCCGACCCCCTGAACACGGCGGACAGCAAACAGGTGATCGTGCACACCCTGTGGGGCGGTAAAATCAACCGGCCTCTGGCGATGGCTCTGGCCGCCGCCTGGGAGCGCCAATTCGGCTATCCCCTGGAGACTTACGTCGGCAACAACAGCATCATGTTGATGCTGCCCCGCAGTTTTGCGCCGGTGGACCTCTTCTCTCTGGTCTCGCCCCATAACCTGGAGACTCTCTTGCGGAGTAAATTGGAAAGCTCCGGTTTTTTCGGGGCGCAATTTCGTGAGAACGCTGGACGCGCCCTGCTGCTGCCCAAGGCCAATTTTAAAAAGCGCATGCCCCTGTGGCTCAACCGCCTCCGGGCCAAGAAACTGATGGCGGCGGTCAGCCCGTACGCCGATTTTCCGATCATGCTGGAGACCTGGCGCGCCTGCCTCCAGGACGAATTCGATCTGGGAACGGCCAAACAGCTGCTGGAGGAGATCAACGACGGCCGGATCAGCATCAGCGAAACGGTTACCCACCAGCCATCTCCCTTTGCGTCCGACGTCATCTGGCGCCAGACCAACAAGTACATCATGTATGAGGACGACACCCCCCTGGCCGATAAGCAGTCGGGTCTGAGCCAGGAGCTGTTGAATGAGTTGGTCTCCTCGCCCCAGTTGCGGCCTGAACTACCGGAGGCCCTGGTCCGATCATTGGAGGGCAAGCTCCAGCGGACTGCCCCGGGATATGCGCCCACCGACGGGGATGAACTATTACTGTGGATCAAGGAACGCCTGTTCATTCCCGCTGATGAAGCGGCTTCCCTCTTTGCGGCCATGGAACGGGATCTCCAGTCAAATAAGCTTAATCACGGTACAACCCCGAAGAGATCAAGCGCGGCTTGGGGGGCAAGGTGGCCTGGCTGCACCTGCCGGGAGCGGAACAGCCGGGCTTATGCGCCCTGGAGATCCTGCCGCGGATCGCCGCCTGTTTAGGCATCAACTTTGACGACCTTACCCTGCGTCCCTTGCTTCCACAGGCAGGCGGTGAACTGGCGGCCGGCTTGAACAAGGCCGCCGCCCTCTTTGAGCAGGAAGCAGCAGAACCGGAGGCATTCGCGAGCGATGCCGCCTCCCTGGTAAGCCAGTGGATCTCCTACTACGGTCCCGTGCCGCGGGAGTTTACCCCCCAGTGCCTCGGCCTGCCAGCTGCAGTCTGGGCAACTGT
>JBEKKU010000080.1:0-10632 GCA_050010575.1 Thermacetogeniaceae bacterium
TGACACGACTGACATGGGGACGGTTCTCCCGCGCCAGAAATACGGGAAAACAGAGGGACGGTTCTTCCGTTTTCTCTCTGATACCGTCCGCGGCGAGGGCCTTTCCTGCTAGCCCCTGAGAGTTGCTAACCGGCGGCCAATAGTGGACAACTTCTGGTCAAGCTCGTCCTCCTTGCCCCGTTCCTTCTCGATCACCTCAGGCGGCGCCTTGGCCAGGAAGCTCTCGTTGCCCAGTTTGCCCCGCACCCGCTCCAGCTCCCTGGAAGCCGCCCCCGCATCCTTCTCCAGCCGGGCAATCTCCTTGTCCAGATCGATCAGGCCGGCCAGGGGGATGTAGATCTCCGCCCCGCGCACGACTGCGCTCGAGGCCTGCTTTGGTTTTGGGCAACCGGGGTCTTCCAGATCCAGGGGTTCGGCCGCAGCCAACTGGGTAATATAGGGCGTGTAGCGCTTCAGGAGCAGGCGCGTGGCGGCATCGCCGGTGATCACCACGCACCGGGCAGCCTTGCCCGGAGGCAGGTTCAACTCGCTGCGCAGGTTGCGGATGCTGCGGATCACGTCCATGATCACGCCCATCTCCGCCTCACTGTCCGGGGATTCCAGCTCCAGCCGGCGCTCCGGCCAGGGAGCGATCATGACACTGGCGCCATGATGGGGCAGGTGCTGCCAGATCTCCTCGGTCAGGAAGGGCATGAACGGATGCAATAGCTCCAGGGTATGCTGCAGCACGTACCACAGAACGCGTTGGGCAGCACTGCGGCTCTCCGGCGTTTCCCGGCCATACAACCGTGGTTTGGCGAGTTCGATATACCAGTCGCAGAACTCATCCCAGATAAATTCGTACACCACCCGTGCTGCCTCACCCAACTCGTAGGCCTCCAGGTTGCGGTTGACCTCCCCGGCGATACGACTGAACCGGCTCAGGATCCAGCGGTCGGCCAGGGTCAGGATCTCCTGATCAAATTCGTCCGGGGCTAGCCCCGGTTCGAAGTCCCCCAGGTTCATCAGGGCGAAGCGGGAGGCGTTCCAGACCTTGTTGGCGAAGTTTCTGGTCCCTTCTACCCGCTCCTGCTGGAAGCGCAGGTCGTTGCCCGGGGTGTTGCCAGTCACCAGGGTGAAACGCAGGGTGTCCGCCCCGTAGTTGTCGATCACTTCCAGGGGGTCCTGGATATTGCCAAGGGACTTGCTCATCTTGCGCCCCTGGTGGTCGAGCACCAGTCCGTGGATCAGCACATCTCTGAAGGGCGCCTCCTGCATGAACTCGCAGGACATGAAGATCATCCGGGCGACCCAGAAGAAGATGATGTCCCGCCCGGTGACTAACACGGAGGTGGGGAAGTAGTAGTCCAGTTCCGGAGTCTGGTCGGGCCAGCCCAGGGTGGAGAAGGGCCACAGGGCGGAGCTGAACCAGGTGTCCAGCACGTCCGGGTCCTGTTCCAGGTGCGCGCTGCCGCACTTCGGGCAGCTTGCCGGCTCATCTTCCGGACAGATAACCTCACCGCAGTCCCGGCAGTACCAGACCGGGATCCGGTGGCCCCACCAGAGCTGCCGGGAGATACACCAGTCCCGGATGTTCTCCAGCCAGCCGAGATAGATCTTGGTGAAACGCTCCGGCACGAACCGGGTGCGGTCCTGGCGCACCACCTCCATGGCGGGCTCAGCCAGCTGCTTCATGCGCACGAACCACTGCTCGGAGACCAGGGGCTCGATGATGGTGTCGCAGCGGTAGCAATGTCCCACGGAGTGGGAGTACTCCTCGATCTTGACGATCAGGCCCTGTTTCTCCAGTTCCGCGACCACTCTTTTACGGGCCTCGCCCGCGCTTAGCCCGGCGTATACACCCGCTTCCGGGGTCATCATGCCGTCCTTGCCTACCACCGTGATCTCCTGCAGGTGGTGGCGGCGGCCCATCTCAAAGTCCGCCGGGTCGTGGGCCGGGGTCACCTTCACCGCTCCGGTTCCGAAGCCCGGGTCCACGGCCTCGTCGGCGATCACCGGAAGGGGGCGGTTCATGATCGGCAGCAGTACCTGCTTGCCAACCAGCGCCCGGTAGCGCTCATCCTCCGGGTGCACGGCCACGGCGGTGTCACCCAGCATCGTCTCCGGGCGGGTGGTGGCCACCACGATCTCGCCAACTCCATCCAACCCGGGGTAGCGAATATAGGTCAGGGTGCCCTGCTCCTCGGAATGCTCCACCTCGATGTCCGAGATGGTGGTGTGGCAGTGGGGACACCAGTTGATGATGTAACTGCCCCGGTAGATCAGCCCCTTGTGGTACAGGCGGCGGAAGACCTCCCGCACCGCCCGGGAGCAGCCCTCGTCCATGGTAAAGCGCTCCCGCTGCCAGTCACAGGAGGCGCCCAGGCGCTTGAGCTGCCTGATGATCGTCCCGCCGTACTGCTCCTTCCAGGCCCACACCCGCTCCAGGAACTGCTCCCGGCCGAGGTCATCCTTGGACAACCCCTCTTCGGCTAGTTGCCGCTCTACCCGGGCCTGGGTGGCAATGCCGGCGTGGTCGGTGCCCGGCATCCACAAAGTATTGTCCCCGCGCATCCGGCGCCAGCGCACCAGCACGTCCTGGATGGTGTTGTTCAGGGCATGTCCGATGTGCAGGATGCCAGTCACGTTGGGGGGCGGGATGACGATGCAAAATGGCTTCCTGCCACCGCCCGGCTCGGCGTGAAAGTAACCTTCATCCAGCCAGTATTGATACCACCGGTCCTCCACATTATGAGGATCGTAGGTGGTGGCGATGCCCTGTGCCCGCTCCTGCTGAATCCCATTCTGTTCTTCCGCCACTTCTGCTTCACCTCAAGACCTGTTTTCGTTCGTTCATATAAAGCGAAACTTGCATCAGGTGGGGCTTTAACCCCACCTGATACTTAGTTGAGCCGATCCCGCCCCGGGTACCCTCTGGGTCGGGGCACCCGGCTTAGCGCCCCCCACCGCTTACACAAGCGGGGGGATTAGGGGCGGTTAGCTATCGGATAAAACTCCTTTCGCCCTCGCAGGGGCAAAAGAAACCGGAATACCGCCTGACTATTTCCATTTTACGGCCATTTTTAAATGCTTGTCAATTTATGCAGCTTTTTTACTTACCAGACGAGACCGGTAGTATCTGCCGCCTTCATCGCTCTGGTTTGCACTTGGTAGACAGCATCTCCCCTGACCGCACAATAAAAAGGGACGCATTCGATACTACTGATGCGCCCCATCGATGTTTTCTAGACAATTTTACTTAGCGGGACACTATTGGATAGTGATTGTCTTGGTAGAGTTGTCCCAGGCGACGTTATGCCCGAGGTTCTCCGTGATGAACCGCAAGGGCAGCATGGTTCTGCCTGTGGCAGAGATAAACGGGGCATCATCGAGCGTTTTTGCCACCCCGTTGACGGTGCCGCTCTTGTTGCCGATATTGAGCACAATCGGCGTATTACTTAAGGTAATGGTTATTTTTTGGTCAGAGGCGCTCCAGTCAACTTTTCCTCCCAGGCTTTCAATGATCGCCCTGACTGGCACAAAGGTTCTGCCGTTGATAATGACCGGGCTGGTTTGATAACCGGGGTCGATATCCTGCGCTACGCCCTTTACGGACATGCGGGCGCTGCCAATTTTCAGAACAATGCCACTGGTGGAGCCAGCTTGACTGCGGTCTAGACTATTCGCGCCCGGCTGATCCGGCATCTGGCCGCTGATCAACCGCTCTGCCATCTGCGTGGCTCTTTGCTGAATATCACTGGCCATCGCTTGCTGGATGGCCGCCGTTAACGCGTCCTGGCCGACTCCCTGGGCCAGTTGCGACAGAGCCTGGCCATTGCTCAGATCCTGCTTGATCTGATCGGTTGTCTGCCCGGTCGCACTGGCGAGCGCCTGTACCAGCAGATTGTCCTGTCCGCCGCCCTGCCCAGGCGCCGGCTGACCTGTTCCACCCGTCTGCATCGGCTGTTCTGTTCCACTCGCCTGACCTGTTCCAGCCGTCTGTCCCGACAGTAGCGCCTCCGCCATCTGTGTGGCTCTCTGCTGAATATCACTGGTCATCGCCTGCTGAATGGCAGTAGCCAAAGTGCTCTGATCGAGGCCCTGGGCAAGTTGCGGCAGGGTCTTGCCGGCGCTCAACTGCTGCTGTATCTGTTCAGCAGTCTGCCCAGTCACACTGGCCAGCGCCGCAATCAACTCGCTGTTCATCTGGTTTTGAAACTGGCCGGTACGACCATTACTTGGAGCATTGCTCTGACCGGAGGTATCTGCAAAACCCACGGCAGCCACTGACAGAGTCAGTACTAGAGCCAGAGCCAGGGCCACAACTGTCACCATCGAATTCCTTCGCATTCTTGATCATTTCCCTTCATTATTTAGTCTATTCATTGAAAAACAGCCGGCCACGCCATACACGGGCGTCAGCTTGCTTATTCCTGCCTTCCTCACTCCTTCTGCCTGAGGCTCTCATCTTTATGAGACTATATCCATTACCTTAAATTAAGCTTAAAACTAAGGTAAGAAATTATTAAGTTTCGTTCGTTTATAAAAAAACTATTTTCGCCTGTTATCACTATTAACAGCACACGAAAAAGAGCCGGACGCCATGTCTTCGGCTCTTTATTATTAGATGATCTATTTACAGCCATCCCCGCTCAATGAGTTGCAGGCAGCTGGCCCTACTGGCGAAAGAGGCTTTTAATGCAGGCCTTCGATCTCCCGGCCCCCGCGGCCCGGGAGCGGGCCGAACGCACCTGAAGATTGGCGCCAGCCAGGGCTCCGCCGCAACTCAGACCGGCAGGCAGCAGGACGTAGATGAGCAGATCGCCGAAGCCCAGGCCCTCCGGAGCCAGCAGCGCCAGCAATACCAGGATCAGGCCGCCGCCCAGCACACCGATCTGCCCGGCCGGCCACCAGACCCCGGGGCCTCCTCTCAATCCCGCTATCAGGCCGCCAAAGCAGCAACTCAGGGCAACCCACCAGATGCAAAAAGAGCTAAGCCAGACGGCTTCCTCACTGCTGGCCAGCGCATACACCAGCGCTCCGGTCAAACCAACAAAGAGCAAAGAAAAAGAGGCGGCCATCCCTCTCCTCAATGGAGTGCAGTCGCTTCCGTTCAGCCTAAAAATGGATTTTCTAGACAACGGCTTCATTATTATTCCTCCCCATCCCCTATTTTACGCACCGTCCTCTGCAGATAGCACATGTTAGGGGGCAGCATACTCAAAAGCGCTACCGCCCCTGTCAACGAAAGGGACGGCAGCGCTTTTCTTTAACCAATGATTCTGCCGCAGTGGTTTATCCGCCATTCTCCGTAGCTAATACCGGGCTGTCTGCAGCCGGGGGCAGGAGGGCCTCACCCAGCACCTCATCCATGTTCTCTACCAGTACGAACTGGAGCTTGCGCCGGACATTGGCCGGTATCTCCTCCAGGTCTTTCTTATTCTCCTTCGGGATGAGCACTTTCTTAATCCCCGCCCGGTGGGCGGCCAGCACCTTCTCCTTGATGCCCCCCACCGGCAGCACCCGGCCGCGCAGGGTGATCTCCCCGGTCATGGCCATTTCCCGGCTGGTACGGCGACCGCTCAGAGCGGAGGCAATAGCAGAGGCAATGGTGATCCCGGCCGAGGGCCCGTCCTTGGGGATGGCGCCCTCCGGAATATGGATGTGCAGGTCGCACTTCTCATAAAAGTCATCGGGAATGCCGAGTTCCTTTGAGCGTGACCGGATATAGCTCAGGGCTGCCTGCGCAGACTCCTTCATCACGTCCCCCAGTTTTCCCGTCAGGGTGATGCTTCCCTTCCCTCTCAGGACGCTGACTTCCACGCTGAGCACGTCACCACCGACCTCAGTCCAGGCCAGCCCGGTGACCACTCCCACTTCGTTCTCCTTCTCGATGGTACCCCAGTGAAAGCGAGGTATGCCCAGGTAGGTTGCCAGGTTGGCGGCCGACACCCGGGCCTGGTGCTTGCGGTCATTGACCACCTCCCGGGCGGTCTTGCGGCAGATGGTGGCGATCTCCCGCTCGAGGTTGCGGACCCCGGCCTCCCGGGTATGCTCGCGAATGATCGCCCGCACGGCATTCTCCGAGATCTGCAGATTGCGCGGCTTCAGCCCGTGTTCCTTGAGTTGCTTGGAAATCAGGTGCCGGACAGCGATCTGGACCTTCTCCTCCTCGGTGTAGCCCGGCAGCTTGATGACCTCCATGCGGTCCAGCAGCGGACGCGGAATATTGTATTCCACGTTGGCCGTGGTGATAAAGAGGACCTTCGACAGGTCGAAGGGCACCTCGATGAAGTGGTCGCTGAAGCTGTGGTTCTGCTCGGAATCCAGCACCTCCAGCAGGGCTGAACTGGGATCGCCACGGAAATCGGCGTTCATCTTATCCACCTCGTCCAGCAGGAAGACCGGATTCTTGGTGCCCGCGGTTTTCATCCCCTGGATGATCCGGCCAGGCAGAGCGCCCACGTAGGTGCGCCGGTGGCCCCGTATCTCCGCCTCGTCCCGGACGCCGCCAAGGGAGATGCGCACGAATTTACGCCCCAGGGCCCTGGCGATAGACTTGGCCAGTGAGGTCTTGCCCACCCCCGGCGGCCCCACCAGGCAGATGATCGGGCCGTGCATCTTGGTAGCCAGCTTGCGGATCGCCAGGTACTCCAGAATACGATCCTTCGGCTTATCCAAAGCATAGTGGTCGGCCTCCAGGATCTTCTCCGCCGCTTTCAGATTCAGCCGGTCCCGGGTCTCCAGGTACCAGGGCAGGGCCAGCAACCAGTCCAGATAGTTCCGGACCACCACCGCCTCCGCTACCATCGGCGGCATCTTCTCCATGCGGTCGAGTTCCTTGAGGGCCTTCTCCTCCACATCCTTGGGGAAGTGGGCCTCGGCGATCTTTTCCCGCAGTTCCTCCACCTCGGAGGCCCGTTCGTCCTTCTCGCCCAACTCCTTCTGGATCGCCCGCATCTGTTCCCGGAGGTAATACTCTTTCTGGGTCTTCTCCATCTGGCGGCGCACCCGGGTGTTGATCATGCGCTCCAACTCGAGCACTTCCATCTCCCGGCCCAGGATCTCATTCAGCTTCTCAAGGCGCTCCTTGACCTCAAAAGACTCCAGTATCGCCTGCTTGTCGTTCACCTTTAAATTGATGTGCGACGTGATCAGGTCAGCGAGGCGTCCCGGGTCCTCTACCGCCGAAATGGTGACTGCGGTCTCCGGGGCGATCTTCTTGCCCAGTTTGACATACTGCTCAAACTGGCTGCTGACGGTCCTCATCAGGGCTTCGATCTCTGCTGTCTTCTCCTCGTTCTCCTGATGCTCCTCTACCAGAACATTGATAAAGGGGTCGGTGGCCACGTAGTTGAGGATCCGGCCACGCCCCAGGCCCTCCACCAGGACCCGGAAGGTACCCCCGGGCAGTTTCAGGAGCTGCTTGATCTCGGCGATGGTGCCAACCTGATAGATGTCCTCGATATCAGGTTCATCGGTCTGAGCCTCCTTCTGGGTCACCAGGAAAATCTCCCGGTCGCGGAGCATCGCCTCATCTATGGACTTGACCGATTTCTCCCGGCCCACGTCCAGATGTATAACCATATAAGGAAAGACCAGAATGCCTCTCAAAGGGAGTAGGGGAAGGATGCGTTCTCCCTTTTCCTTAATCTGTTCCTGTTCTTCGTTTTCTAATGCTTCATTTGATTGCCGTTCGGTTTGGGACATCGAAGTACCCCCTTCCGCCAGTTGTGATCTATTAATTGCTGTAAAGTATTCTTTACGCTTGCATCCTTCATTCTACCCCATGTTTCACAGCTTCTGCAACAGGGCAGGATTACACCCTAACGGTAACCCGGCTGATGGCAACTCTGAACGGTGTTGTTCGCATGCGATCGGTGGCCTCTCGGACACTAGCCGCACCATGCTACATCCTTGAAGCAAGGCCGGGAGATCAGCCGGAAGACATACAGGATGGAGGGCGTCGCGGCCTAAGAAGGATCGCGGCCACGGATGGCTAATTAATTATAGGACCTCTGACAGAACAGCCCATACTGATTGGAGCAAGATCTGCAGCATGCCCAGCCGTTGAATAAATTGCAGAAAGGAATACAGTTGATGGTGTTCAGGAAGAACAGGGTTGTCCCGGTAGTTATCTTCATTACCTGCTTAATTATCGTGGCCCTAGCAGCCCGTTGGGCGATCAGGCCAATTTCTGGCAGAGAAGCCCCCGTACATTTCAGCCTCACTACCGATACCGATACCAGAACTCTGACAGCCTTCAGCGGGGAGACCGCCGTTGGTGAACTGGCCATCAAACCGTTGCCAGAACCCGCCGCTGACGGCAGCCTGGTCTACCAGGTGCAAGGCCCCCAGGGAGCAGTACTGGGAACTTTTAGCTACATCCCGTGGCAGGGAAAGAACCCGCTCTATCTGCAGCTCTCCGGCGGCAGCGTAATCCTCGGCAACAGCAGTATCTACACCATCAGGGACCACCGGTTGCATTCCCTGACCGAGGGCACCGGGCTCGGCCAGGCTGGCGATTACTCGGTAGATGGCAGCAAGCTTGCTCTGATCGGGAAGAACGGACAGCAGGGAGACACTGAGATCTTTATCAAAGACCTGGAGACCGGCAGCTTTACTCCGGTAGACTCCTTCAAGTATCCGGAGTACATGGGCGACCAGCAGGCCTACCTCTGCTGGAACGCGGGCAAACTTTACTATGATTACTGGACAGGGGATAAACCGGAGGTTAAGGTTTATGACCCTGTTTCCAGCCAGTCAGCAGTCTTCAAGGATAACGCCATGGATCCCCAGGTATCCCCGGATGGCCGCTACCTGGCCCTTTTTGCCTCGGACTCCCCAGTCGTCAAGACGGGGGCGAGGATAGGCCTGGAGCTGCTGGATCTGGCGAGCAACCGGGTGATCGGGCTGGAGGGCTCGAACCGGGTCTTCTGGAGCCCGGGTTACATCACCGTCTGGGATGGCGATAAACTACAACTGCACATCTACAGCCTGAACAGCGGAGCCAAAATCAAAGACCTGCCCGCAGACAGCCCGGTTGCTGATCTGGCCATAGATAACGGCGTTCTCAAGGGAACTGCCTACCACTTCGAAAACAGGCAGATCACCTACCAGCAGTTCCAGGCTGATATCGCGACCAAAAACACCATCGGCCTGAGCAGCAGCACTACTCCGTAAACCAGCCTGTCAGCATCTCGCCTGCCTGTCACTTTTCCAGGCTTCCTTGCAACCAGAGCCCGGGGGTGATTCTCTGCAAACTCGTTCATCAATCAACAGGAATCATAGAAAGTTTATCAGTTAACCAGACATCCAGACTGCATGAGGCTCAGGAAGGATTGCCTGCTTTATACAAATAAAATAGAGTGATGCCACAGCTCACACCACTCCTGTTTGTATTGTACGATCATTACCAACAGAATCTTGCTCAGGCGGAAACCTGGCCGGGGGCCTGCCGGGTATCCGCCGGGCGCCCAACGGCTACCGCGCCTGTTTCGGGCACCCGCCGGGCACGAGTGCAGCGCTCCGGTAGCAGGCCGAGCTTCAGCACTTCCTTGATCTGCCGCACCGGGATGACTTCCAGGGGCAACTGGCTGAAAAGGTCCTGCCAGTTCTCCTGCGGGATCAGGACACGCTTCGCCCCGGACCGCATCGCCGCCTCCACTTTGGCCACCACTCCGCCCACCGGCTTCACCTCGCCCCGGATGGACAGTTCTCCGGTCATGGCGACCCGGTTGTCCACCATCCGTCCGGTGAGAGCGGAGTAAACCGCCAGGGCGATGGCCACACCCGCCGAGGGGCCATCGGTGGGCATCCCCCCGGGAATGTTGATGTGGATATCATAGGCCCGGGGGTCGACGTCCAGCAAGCGTCGGATCGCGGTCAGACCGTTTTCCACCGAACCCCTGATCATGCTCTTCCGTCTCACCCGCCTACCGGCCAGGCCGCCCAGCTCTTCCTCGTCCACAACACCGGTGACGATCACCTGGCCGCGCTCCTGGCCAGATGGCGTGGCGGTCGCCTCGATCTCCAGCAGCGCCCCGATGTTGGGCCCGCTGACGGCCAGGCCGTTGACCAGGCCGACCTGCGGCTCATCGGGTACCAGGCGTTCCATGCGCGGCGAGTAATGCCCGCTGTTGACCACCCATTCCAGGTCGCTCGCCGGAATCTCCTGCTCCTTGCGGGCCTGGGCCAGCCCAGCGGCGATCTGCACGATGTTGACCGCCTCGCGTCCATTGGTGGCGTACTTCTCGATCACGTCCAGAGCTCCGGGACCGAAGTCGAAGTTGATCTTGTAGGCAGCGTTTTCGGCGATCACCCTGATCTCCGGCGGCAGTAATGAACGGAAGAAGATCTCCACGCACCGGGAGCGGATTGCCGGGGAGATCTCCTCCGGCAACCTGGTGGTGGCGCCCACCAGGCGAAAATCCGCTGGCAGCCCATGCTGGAAGATATCGTGAATGTGAGCCGGAATATGAGTGTCCTCAGAATTATAATAGGCGCTCTCGAAAAAGACCTTTCGGTCCTCCAGCACCTTAAGCAGTTTGTTTAATTGGATGGGGTGCAGTTCGCCGATCTCGTCTAAGAAAAGGATGCCGCCGTGAGCTTTGGTGACCGCGCCGGGCTTGGGTTGGGGGATTCCAGCCATAC
>JBEKKU010000081.1:0-10534 GCA_050010575.1 Thermacetogeniaceae bacterium
GTCCGGAGGAGGTTGCCAGCAACATCTTCAGAGCCCTGCGGAATTGTGATCAGGCCGGTGCGGAGGTAATTCTGATGGAGGCGATTCCGCTGTCCGGTTTGGGCCTGGCCGTGATGAACCGCCTCTATCGGGCAGCCGCTAACAGGAAATTATAGAGGGGTGGTGATCCCGTGGCGTTTCATATACTGTTTGTATGCACTGGCAACACCTGCCGCAGTCCCATGGCCGAGGGATTGTGCCGCAGCTTTCTCGGCCACTTCCGGTTGCAAGATGAGGTGGAGGTAGCCTCTGCAGGACTATACGCCACGCCAGGAGGACCGGCCAGCCGGGAAGCGGTTGCAGCTCTGGCTGAGAAAGGGATCGACCTGTCTGGCCACAGGACCATCGGCCTGTCTACTGACATAGTAAGGTGGGCTCACCTGATTCTGACCATGGAAGAGCGCCAAAGGCAGCGACTGTGGGAACAGTTTCCCGAAGCGGCAGATAAGGTTTTTACCTTAAAGGAGTATGTAGCGGCGCCCACAGTGACCAACGGTGCTCCTGCGGTCAAGAAACCGGGACGTTACGACATCCCGGACCCCTTTGGCCAACCTGCGCCCGTTTATCACCAGTGCGCCATGGAACTTGCCAGTGCCGTCACCGATCTCTGCATCGACATCTATCACCGGTTGCCGCGGGGTTCAAGTCCAGGCTGACAGGCAACTTTAAACCATAATCAAGGCTCGTTGCTGTCAAAAAAAGAGGAAAAGCGGCACCTGATCACGAAAAGCCTTTTTTAATGGTTATTACAGCCAATAGCGGCATTTAGCCAGCCTAACAGGAAAAAGGGGCATCGCCCATGCGCATCGCCATCGGCAGTGATCATGCCGGATTCAGACTGAAAGAGATCATCAAGGAGCGGTTCAGCGATCATGGCAGGGAGTTTACGGACTTCGGGGTGAACACGCCGGAACCGGTGGACTACCCGGACATCGCCGGCGTCGTGGCAGAGGCGGTGGCCGGAGGGAGCTACGACCAGGGAATCCTGATCTGCGGCACCGGAATTGGAATGGTGATCGCCGCCAATAAGGTGCCCGGAATCCGGGCGGCCCTGTGCCACGACATTTTCACCGCCAAGGCCGCCCGGGAGCACAACGATGCCAATATTCTGACCCTGGGAGAGCGAGTGCTGCAGCCCGAGGTAGCCTGCGATATAGTTGAGGCCTGGCTGGAGGGACACTTTGCCGGTGGCCGCCACGCCAGACGTCTGGCCAAGATACGCCAGCTGGAGCAGAAATACAGCTGTTGAGAGCTTGGCGGTGGAGTCTGTGCTCGCAAGCGGGCACCCCCGGGCGCAGCTAAATATGAGGCAATAACACGGGAGGAAAAAGAATGGACTACATCGAGAGGCATATACTGCCGATTGACCCGGAGGTGGCAGCGGCCATTGCTAAAGAAGAGCAGCGCCAGGAGGAGAAACTGGAGCTGATTGCCTCTGAAAATGTCGCCAGCAGGGCGGTGATGGCTGCCCAGGGTTCGGTGATGACCAACAAGTATGCCGAGGGCTATCCGGGGCATCGATACTATGGCGGCTGTGCCAATATGGATGTGGTGGAGGACCTGGCGCGCCAACGGGCCAAGGAGATCTTTGGAGCCGAACATGTCAATGTGCAGCCTCATTCGGGATCCCAGGCCAACACCGCGGTTTATTTCGCCATGCTCAAGCCTGGCGACCGGATCCTGGGTATGAGCCTGAGCCATGGCGGGCACCTGACCCATGGCAGCCCGGTCAGCATTTCAGGCTCTTACTACGAGGCCCATTTTTATGGTGTCAACAAGGAAGGTTTTCTGGATTACGAAGAGGTCCGGCGCCAAGCCCGGGAGGTCCGGCCGCGGCTGATCGTAGCAGGGGCCAGCGCCTATCCACGGATCATCGATTTTGCTGTCTTCGGGGAGATCGCCCGGGAGGTGGGGGCTTACCTGATGGTCGATATGGCTCACGTCGCCGGCCTGGTGGCCACCGGCCTGCACCCGAACCCGGTCCCCCATGCTGAGTTCGTGACCACTACCACCCATAAAACCCTGCGAGGACCCCGCGGGGGAATGATTCTCTGCCAGCAGCGTTTTGGAGCGGCTATCGATAAGGCGATCTTTCCTGGCATCCAGGGGGGTCCTTTAATGCACGTGATTGCGGCCAAGGCAGTCTGCTTCAAAGAGGCCCAAAGCGATGCCTTTCGTACCTACCAGCAACAGGTAGTGGCCAACGCCAGAGCTCTGGCAGGGGCACTCAACGGCTATGGCTTCAACCTGGTCTCCGGCGGCACCGATAATCACCTGCTGTTAGTAGACCTTCGGAACAAGAACATTACCGGCAAGAGGGCGGAGGCCCTCCTGGACGAGGTGGGGATGACCGTGAACAAGAATACCGTTCCCTTGGACCCCCAGGGCCCGCAGATCACCAGCGGGATCCGCATCGGAACCCCGGCGGTGACCAGTCGCGGCCTGCGTGAACAGGAGATGGAAACTATCGCCCGAGCGATTCACCATGTTATATCGTTCCCGGGAGACAGCGGTAAACTGGAAGAGGCCCATCAGGCAGTGGGGCGGCTGTGCCAGGCCTATCCGGTCTATTCCTAAAAGATGAGCAAGCATTGAAGAAATTATGATATTACTGGTCAGCCTTGCGAAAAGCGTGTAAAGATTATCGTGGCTTCGGGAATAATAATGGTTATCTCACGCCCTGCCCCTCCCGGGCTAGCGCTCTCGATCGAGGCTGTTTACATGCAGAGGGACACGGCCAGATTGGAGTTCTGCCGGTGAAATGGGTCCAGGGTTACCATGCCCCGGGGCTATATGATGGAGAGGATGAGAGATTTGAAGACCAAGGAAATTTCTTTGCCGCGGCTGAATAACCTGACCCCGACACTGGAGTCGACCACCCTCAAGCTGATGGAAGAGGCAGGGGAGTTGGCTCAAGCCATCGGCAAGTTTCGGGGCCTGAGTGGGGAGCAGAACGTGATGAACGAGGGCCGGGTAGTCGACCTGATTGTGAAAGAGCTGCTGGATGTGGCCCAGACCGCGGTCTCGTTGATGTTCGTGATGGAGGAGAGCTATGGGGCAGATATAGGCGGTTCCTTGGAGCGGCATGTGCAGAAACTGATCGACAAGGGCTACCTGAAGATTGAATAGGGTAATCTAGCAGCTGCTTTCATAGGGGCTGGCTGAGTTCAGGCGTGTGGCCTACAGATTGCCGGGTGACAGTACCCGGCAGGGTGAAGCTGCCAGGTTTGGACTGTGAGGAAGAAGCGAGGAGCGGCCAAACGATGGAGAAAAAGATCAAGATCCTCAGCGTCTTCGGTACCAGACCGGAGGCGATCAAGATGGCAACGGTGGTCCGGGAATTGGAGGGCCATCGCGACATGATCGAGAGCAAGGTGGCGGTAACTGCCCAACACCGGGAGATGCTGGACCAGGTACTCAGGGTGTTTGCCATCGAGCCGGACTACGACTTAGACGTCATGAAGCCCGGCCAGGACCTGTTTGATGTCACCGAGGCAGTACTGGCAGGCCTTAAGCCGATTCTAGAGCGAGAACGCCCGGATATGCTGGTGGTGCAGGGGGATACCACCACTACCTTTGCCGGAGCCCTGGCGGCCTTTTATTTTCAGATTCCTGTCGGACACGTGGAGGCTGGTCTGAGGACCTATGAAAAATACGCTCCCTTCCCGGAGGAGATCAACAGAGTCCTGACCACGCACCTGGCCGATCTCCACTTCGCCCCAACCAACCAGGCCCGGGAGGCCCTGCTGAAGGAGGGCGTAGCGGCAGAGCGGGTCTTCGTTACTGGCAACCCGGTGATCGACGCCCTGCACCTGGCTCTCCAGCAGCCCTACTGCCTGGAACCTGAGCTCGAGCGCGCTTTTACAGAGAATAAAAGAGTGATTCTGTTGACCACGCACCGCCGGGAAAACCTGGGCAGCCCGCTGCAGGAGATCTATCTGGCGCTGCGTGACCTGCTCTACAACTACCCTGACCTAGCGGTGGTCTTCCCGGTGCACAAGAACCCCAAGGTGCGCCAGGAGGTGGCCCAGGTGCTGCAGGGACTGGACCGGGTCTACCTGACCGAACCCCTGGACTACCTGCCCTTCATCAATGTCGAGAAGCGGGCGCACCTGGTGCTGACCGATTCTGGAGGCATCCAGGAAGAGGCCCCGGCCCTGGGCAAGCCAGTATTGGTACTGCGGGACGTAACGGAACGACCCGAGGCCATAGTCTTCGGCACGGCCCGGCTGGTTGGCACCAACCGCCATCAGGTCGAAGAAAATGTTGCCCGGTTGCTGGACAGCAGGGAGGCCTACGATGCCATGGCCAATGCTGTCAATCCATATGGGGATGGTCAGGCGGCGCCGCGCATCGTCCAGGCGATCCGGTCCTATTTTCACCAGGCCCCGCCTCCAGAGGAGTTTCGGCCTGAAAGCAGGCAGTATCAGCTGTCTAAAGCAAGAGGACAGATTCCGGAAAATGATTAATGAAGAATCTGACTTCAGGCATCCTTGCATCAGACCTCTGCAGAGGCAGGCGTCGCTAGCAGCGCCTGCTCGCCTGCATTAAGGCTGCGATAGAGAAATATTTTTGAAATAAATTTGTTAAAAATAGAGCAAAGGCAGGAATATAATCCTGTAAGGACGAATAAAATAACAGGCCTCATTTCGCCAAAAGCGAGGTTCTCTGATGGCTAAAAAAAAGGGCTCAACTGGTTGGCGGGCGCTGAATTTGGCGACAACTCTCGGAATCACCTTGGCGGCATCTGTTTTCTTAGGATATTATATCGGGCACTATCTTGACATGTGGATACTCCACAACCCTAAAACGCCATGGTTTACTTTCATCTTTTCCCTGTTGGGGATCGCCGCAGGCTTCCGTGGTGTGTTCCGGCTGATCAATGAGTCTGTGGAGGATGGGGGTAAGGAGTGATGATCCGTGGTGCTCCTCACATCGTTGTTGGAAGGGTTTCTCTGGGGATCGACCATCAGTGTTGTCAATTATATATACCTGCAGTGGGTGATTAGAAAGAATGCCGCCCAGCCACCGCAGAAGGCGGCCATGGCAGTGTTGAATGCCCATTTTGTGCGGTATTTTCTAAATGTAGGCGCTATGTTCCTGGTCTACAAGCATATGTGGGTGCTGGTCGGCACCGCAGTAGGTCTCCTGGTGATGCTCAAATATGCGGTGATCAAGCAGTATATCGAAAGCAGGAAGCATCCATATGTATCTAAACGGCTCAGACTAGCCAAACGACAACAGCATGGGGAAGACGAGACGCTTGATAAGCCTGAGCAGCCTGATCGGGAGGGACAAGAGAAGTAATGGAAAGCGGCAGCGAAATTGTATTCTACATGTTTGGTTGGCCTATCACCAGCTATATCACGACGATGTGGGGAATCATGGTGGTATTGTTGGTAATCGGCTTTATTGTCAGCAGCAGACTGCAAAAGGTGCCTGGCCGCTTTCAGATGCTGGCTGAATATGCCCTGGGTGGCCTGCTCAATTTTTTTAGCAGCATGATGGGCCAGGAGCGGGCACGACGCTACTTCCCCCTGCTGGGAACCCTGTTCCTGTTCATTCTGTTCTCCAACTGGTCCGGCATTCTTCCCGGAGCAGGTCATATTACCGGCTTCCATCCGCCCACCAGCACCTGGAGCGTCACTGCTGCCCTGGCGATCGTCGTTTTCGTGTCTGTGCAATTCATCGGCATCAGGGAAAAAGGCTGGCACTACTTTGGGCGCTTTTTTCAGCCGATTCCTCTCATGTTCCCGCTGGAAGTGATTCAAGAGTTGGTCAAACCGCTGTCGCTCTCCCTCCGTCTCTACGGTAACATCTACGGAGAAGAGATGGTGGCAGCGGTGCTGCTCAGCCTAGCCCCATATTTTTCGCCGATTCCCATGCAGCTGCTTGGACTGCTGTTCGGCTTTATCCAGGCCCTGGTGTTCACCACCCTGACGGCAATCTACATCGGTCAGGCCACGGCTGAGTCGCATTAAGGTTGGGTAGTGAAGTGCATTTTCCAGTTCTCCCAGGGTTATCGGCCATAGGCTGAATGCCGGGCTGCTGGAAAATGAGTTTGATAAGCAATCATCAGTCGCCAATGGTAGAAAGGAGGGAGAAAAAGTATGGTTACTGCATCCGCAATCATTGCTCTAGCGGTGGCAATCGTGATGGGCCTTGCCACTATCGGACCTGGTATCGGCCAGGGTACGGCAGCGGCAAAAGCGATGGAGGGTATTGCCCGCCAACCAGAAGTGGCTGGGGAACTGCGCACCACGATGATCATCGCCCTGGCTTTTATGGAAGCGTTGACTATTTACGGGCTCTTGATAGCGTTCATCCTGATTGGGAAAATGGGATAAGCCACAAGAATGATGCCTTGATACCCGGGGCGGCGCCTGGCCGCATGCCTGGCGGCGCCCCGCAGTATTTGGCCCGCCTACGGAGGGGACATAAGCGTGAGTATTAGTTGGCCTACGTTCGCATGGGCAATAATCAACTTTTTAGTGATTCTTGCCATCCTGTATTATTTTTTCTATAATCCTGTGCTCTCCTTCATCGACAGCCGGCGGGAGGAGATTGCCCACAACATCTCGGACAGCGAGTACAGCCGCGCCGAAGCGCAAAAGCTGTTGCACGATTATCAGGCGCAGTTGCTGGCGTCCCGGCAGGAAGCCCAACAGGTTATCGACAAGGCGACCAAGTTGGGTGAGGAGTCACGCCAAGCGTTGCTGGCTCAGAGCAGGGTAGAGGCGACTGCACTGCTGGAAAACGCCCGCAAGGAGATCCAGCGCGAACGGGACGATGCCCTGCAGAGTTTACGCCAGGAAGTGGTCTCGTTGTCCGTAATGGCGGCGAGCAAGATCTTGGGGCGCACCATCACCGAAGAGGACAACGCCCACATCGTCAATCAGTTCTTGGATGAGGTAGGGGAAATCCATTGATCCAGAATACTGTCGCCAGGCGCTATGCTGCTGCACTGTTTCAGGCCGCCCAGGATAATGGGCAGCTTGATGAGATCATGGCCGATTTTCAACTGGTGCTGAGCTTTCTTAGGCAGGAACCCAGGTTGGGCGATATCCTGCAGCACCAGCGCCTCTCCACGCGCCGTAAAAAGGAACTTGTCCGGGGGTTGTGGGAAACCAGGGTGTCCCGGCTGTTCCTGAATTTTTTGGAGCTGATCATCGATAAGCGCCGGGAGCGTTTTCTGGAAATTATTTACAGTCTCTTTGCCGCTCAGGTGCGCCTGCTCCACAATGTTGCCGTGGCCGAGGTCAAAGTTGCCTATGCCCTGGACAGGCAGGCAGAATTGAGCCTGCAGCAGGCACTGGAGCGGTTGACCGGCAAAAAGATCGAGATGCAGATAAGCCTGCACCCGGAACTGATCGGTGGACTGGTAGTAAAAATAGGCGACCGTATTATTGACGGAAGCGCCACCAAGCGGCTGCAGTTGCTGGGAGAGCGCCTCGTTGACAGATCTCATGGAAAGCTAGAGGTGGGAACGTAGAATGAGCTTGCGCGCTGATGAAATCAGCTCTCTCATTAAGACCCAGATTGAGCGCTACGAATCTGAGATTGAAATCGCCGATACCGGTTCCGTGATCTCGGTGGGGGACGGCATTGCCCATGTCTATGGACTGGAGCGGGCGATGTCCGGCGAGTTGTTGCTCTTTCCGGGCGATCTCTACGGGATGACCCTCAACCTGGAGGAGGACAACATCGGCGTCGTATTGCTGGGGCCATACAGCCACATCAAAGAGGGAGACGTGGTCCGCAGCACCGGCCGTATTGTAGAGGTGCCCGTGGGCACCGCCCTGATTGGCCGGGTGGTCGATGCCCTGGGGCAGCCGCTGGACGGCAAGGGAGCGATTGCTACCGATAGATACCGGCCGGTGGAGTTTCTGGCTCCCAATGTGATCAGGCGCCAGCCGGTGAAACAGCCGCTGCAGACGGGGCTCAAGGCGGTGGATGCCATGATCCCGATCGGCCGCGGCCAGCGCGAACTGATCATCGGCGACCGCCAGACCGGCAAAACCGCCCTGGCGGTAGACACGATCATTAATCAGAAGGGCCAGAATGTGATTTGTATTTACGTGGCCATCGGGCAGAAAGCATCCACGGTGGCTACTGTAATTCAAAAATTCGAGGAAACCGGAGCGATGGATTACACCACGGTGGTGGCGGCTACTGCCGCCAACCCGGCGCCGCTGCTCTACCTGGCGCCCTATTCCGGGTGTGCCATGGGCGAGGAGTTCATGTACGAGCAGCACAAGGATGTGCTGGTAGTGTACGATGACCTGTCCAAACACGCCATCGCCTACCGTGAATTATCCCTGCTGCTCCGGCGGCCGCCAGGCCGTGAGGCCTTTCCGGGCGACGTCTTTTACCTGCATTCCCGCCTGCTGGAGCGATCCGCCAAGCTTAGTGAAGCTGAGGGCGGGGGATCGCTGACCGCCCTGCCAATCATCGAGACTCAGGCAGGCGACGTCTCGGCCTACATCCCGACCAACGTCATCTCGATCACGGACGGCCAGATCTACCTGGAGACCGACCTCTTTTACGCCGGCGTCAGACCGGCGATCAACGTGGGCATTTCGGTCTCCCGGGTCGGCGGCACTGCCCAGATCAAGGCGATGCGCCAGGTGGCCGGCCGGTTGCGCTCGGACCTGGCCCAGTACCGGGAACTGGCTGCTTTTGCACAAATGGGTTCAGACCTGGACAAGGTAACCATGGCCCAACTGGCACGCGGTGAGAGAATGACCGAGTTGATGAAACAAGGACAATACGTCCCCATGCCAGTGGAGGAGCAGGTGGCGATCCTCTATGCCGGAGTCCATGGCTTCCTCGACGAACTGCCGGTAGACTCCGTCCAGGAGTTTGAGAAGGAGTTCTTCCGCTACATGCACACCCAGTACCCGGAGGTCTTGGCGGAGATCAAGGAAAAAAAGATTCTCTCTGACGAATTGATGGACCGGATGAACAAGGTGATCACCGATTTCTCCAAGGAATTCGGCGCCGCTTTTTCCATTCAGCAGAAATATGCCTGATCAACCCTGGAAGGTGGTGACACCGCTCAATGCCTGAGCAGGTACGAGATATCAAGAGACGCATCCGCAGCATCAAGAGCATCCAGCAGATCACCAAGGCCATGAAGATGGTGGCTGCCGCCAAGCTGCGCCGCGCCCAGGAAAAGGTGGTAGCAGCGCGCCCCTACGCCCGGGAGATTCAGGGCATGATCCAGAGGTTGCTGCCGGCTGTCAATACGATCACCCATCCATTGCTGGTGCCGCGCAAGAGCCATCGGGTAGGCTACGTGGTGCTGACATCAGACCGGGGACTTTGCGGCGGCTTTAATGGACACGTGACCCGCCACACCCAGATGCTGCTATCCAAGGAAAAAGAGTACGGGCTGATCACTATCGGCCGCAAAGGACGCGATTATTTTCGGCGGCGCGGCTACCAGTTGCTGGCCGAGTTCGTGGCGGTCGGTGATGAACCCACTGTAGCCCAGACCAGGGAGATCGCCCAGGCGCTGTTCGATCTCTACGAAAAGAACCTGGTCGATGAGATCAACCTGGTATACATGGAGTTCGTCTCTGCGGGCAAGCAGCGCCCGGTGGTCGCCAGGCTACTGCCGGTGGAGGCGCCGGTCAGCGAGGAGCCGGGGAATGAGCCCATCCTGGATTATTTCTTTGAACCGGAGCCCGAAGCGTTATTGGACATGCTGTTGCCGCGCTTCGTCATCGGCAAGATCTACAGCGGCCTGCTGGAGTCCAAGGCCAGTGAGTGGGCAGCCCGGATGATCGCTATGGGCGCTGCTTCGGAGAACGCCATGGAGATGATCGACGGGTTGACCCTGACGTTTAACAAGGCCCGGCAGGCGGCGATCACCAAGGAGCTTTCCGAGATCGTCGGCGGCGCCGATGCCCTAAAAGGCTAGAAATAGGAGGTATTGGGAAGGTGAATGGTGAGAACTATGGCCATGTCGTTCAGATTATCGGCCCTGTAATAGACATCGAATTTGCTCCGGGCCTGCTTCCGGATCTGCTCAATGCCGTCAAGATCACCAGCGAGAGCCAGGAACCGGAGATCAAGGCCACTCTGACCCAGGAGATCGACTTGACCCTGGAAGCCATGCAGCACCTCGGCAACAACACCGTCCGCTGCGTGGCCATGTCCTCAACGGATGGGCTGCGACGCGGGATGCGGGCGTATGATACCAAGGCGCCGATCATGGTGCCGGTAGGCAAGCAGACCCTGGGCCGGCTATTGAACGTGCTCGGCCAGCCGATTGACGAACTCGGGGCGGTTGATGCCGAACATTACTATCCGATTCACCGGCCTGCGCCGACCATTGCGGAGCAGCGCACCTCGCGGGAGGTCTTGGAGACCGGCATCAAGGTTGTCGACCTGTTGGCGCCATTCACCAAGGGGGGCAAGATTGGACTGTTCGGGGGCGCCGGCGTGGGCAAGACCGTGATCATTCAGGAACTGATCCGCAACATCGCTT
>JBEKKU010000082.1:0-10465 GCA_050010575.1 Thermacetogeniaceae bacterium
CTGTTCCCACCCCGATATCGGCAGCCAGCTTCCCATTTTCCACGCCTGCTACGGAATATGCCTTCTCTCTTACGGCTTCGGAAAAGAAGCCCTTTCTAATTGAATCCCATTCTTTTGCCACCTCATCAAAATACTCCTTGCTGCCCACGTTCATTCTCCCCTCGCTTGGCAGGACTGCCTTGGTAGGTTCTTTACCAGTATCTCCAGGCTTTCGAGCACCTGGTCCCTCTTGGTTTCAGGAAGGGAATTGTAAACATCCTGGTAGTATTGCTCCATCCCGGACTCGATCTCCGAAAACAGCGCCTGTCCTTTGGTGGTCAGACCGATGCTCAGGTATCTTCGGTTTTCGGAATCAGGTTCCCTGGTCACCAGATCCCGCTCCACCAGGGTGTTGATGGTCCTGCTCATGGTGCTCTTGTCCAGTCCCAGCATATTAGCCAGGTCGTTGACCGAAATGCTGCCGGCCCGGGCTATCTCCACTATGGCGTGGCATTGGCTCAGGGTGACGCCACAGCATATGGCCTCGCTCTTTTCCAACAACCCCAGTTTTCTGGTTAGTAGCCGAAAGGACTCCCTCAAGCAGGCCAGCGTCTCTGACATCTCGATGATAATCACCTCCTGCTTATATTGTATAATGCAACTGTTGTATTATACAACATCTAATGTCATTTTTATTGGACTGTGCCACGGATTCAATTAAAATGGGAATGAGCAAAAGTCAAAGAGGAGGAAGGCATATGAGGAAGCTGGCGCTGATCGCCGACATTCACGGAAATCATCTAGCCCTGAAAGCGGTGCTGGACGATATCAGGAAGCGCGGTGTTGGTGGGGTGTATTGCCTGGGGGACCTGGTGGGTTATGCCCCTTTTCCCAACGAGGTGATCGAGATCATCCGCCGGGAGCACATACCCACGGTGATGGGGAATTACGACGATGGGGTGGGGTTTGTCCGCTTCGTGTGCGGCTGTGATTTTCCCAACGAGGAGGCCCGGCTGGCCGGGGAACAATCTCTCAGCTGGACTAAAGCGCATGTGGCAGAGGAGAACAAGGAATTTTTGCGCCGTTTACCCAAGGAGATCTGGATCGAGAATGAGGGAAACAAAATCCTGCTGGTGCACGGCAGCCCACGTGCCCTCAATGAGTACATCAAGGAGGATACTGCAGAAGAGACCCTGGATGACATCTTTCAACAAACCGGAGCAGATATTCTCTGCGTGGGACACACCCACAAGCCCTTTCATCGCATCTTCAACGGCCGCCACATCATCAATGCCGGCAGTGTCGGCAGGCCGAAGCACGGTGACCCCAACGCCCTGTATTGCTTGCTGACAATCGGTGAACAACTGCAGATCGAGTTCCCCAAAGTGTCCTACGATACAGAGGCAGTGGCCAGGGCGATCCTGGGAGCGGGACTTCCCGCCGCCTTTGCAGATCAGGTACGCACCGGCAAGGACTGATGTTATTCCTTGCTTATCGTGCAACCTCCGTCTACGGGGATAACAGCGCCAGTTATATAGCTCACCTAGTCCGAGGCCAGAAACAGGGCCACGTTGGCAATCTCTTCAGGCATCGCAAAGCGATGGTATGGAATAAGGTTTTCCAGTCTCTCTTTTCGCTCGGAGTCTTCCAGGAAGGAGGCCAGGGCTTTAGTCATGGTACGGCCGGGTTGGATGGCGTTAACCCGTATCCCATAAGGCGCAAGCTCCGGGCATCGCCTGCTCCAATTCCTTCCCCAATATTTCTTGTCATGCAGATAGCAGACGCCGGGCAGATGGACCTAAACTCCTCGGTAGCCTTCAGGGGCTCCGGGACCTCTTCCCTTGCTATCCTGCGAAATCCGCGCTTACTTAAAAAGTCTTCAATTGTAAGGGTCAAGGCGTAAAGCTGTTTGATTCCCTGAAGGCGGGCGTAGGCGATCATGTTCTCATGCAGGAGGTTTCCGATCCCCTTCCCGCGGTGTTCGCCCGCAACCGCCAGCGACCTGAGCAGGCCGAACTCGCCCAGCGCCTCCAGTCCGACTACCCCGACAAGTATCCCATCTCTTTTGGCCAGCAAGAAATGCTGCAGATGCTCGGTTACATCTTCCTGGGGCAGCCCGGCTTCCGATAATAAGCCTTGCACAGGCAATACATCCCCAGTATCTGCAAGCACAATCTTCAGGTTGTCCACGGCAGCCTCCTTAATGCATCTCACGGAAACAACGAACATGCCGGCCCTGGAACTTGCAACGCAGCAGCTCACCAGGCGCATCAGCTTTATTCGCAGCAACACTCATCGCTGCCGCTCAATCTGCCCCTGATGATCCCATAGGCGCACCCTACCCCAGGCCGTACTGAAATGGCTGCTACCGGACAGTTCTTAGCGCAGGCGCCGCACTCCATGCAGGCATCCTTGTCAACAATAGAAGCTTTCCTGCTTTCAATTGTGAAGACTTCATGGGGGCATACTTCCATGCACATCCCGCAGCCAGTGCATTTATACTGATCAAGCTCCAGCGTCACGACATCTTTCAAATATCTGTACTTCATACGCCATCACCTCTCATTAAAACTTCAGAAATAATCTGGAAACCATGAAAACGATCCCTATCCCCGCGGAACCGATGATTATGGGCAACCAGATCCTCATTTCCATTTTCACGCCTGACAGCGAGGTATAGGTCGATGAACCGGTAAAATTCATGGCCAGATACGATGAGATCGGAGGCAGGATCAGCAGGTAGAATAAGGCCAGCCTCCAGTTGATCGGGGCGGACACATTCCAGGTGTAGTAGGCATCGATAAGCAACGCCCAGATGAATCCCAACAGCCAACCCTTCCAGGCAAAGGCCCTGCCGGGTACCCAGGGGAGCAATGCCGGTACAACGACACACCCGATCAGAATAGCACCTATATAGGGCATCAGATCGCGGAATGAGCTGATGAATCTGATCCCCACCAGGTTCATGATTAATATAATCGCGATGGCAACTGCCAGCGGCCAGATAACATGCGCCAGTTCGATCGGTGTCAGAACTATGCGATCTGTAAACCGGAACTTTACGGCGCGCATATCTGGCGTCGCTTTCATTCCCGCTTCGAGAAATGCCTTGAGATCACTCGCCCTTACCGGTCCATAGATGATATGGAATCCCGATTTCTTAAATACCTCGTGGGCGGCAACTCCGGGGGCGCCTAATTGAGGCAGGATCAATTTCCGATGAGACACCAGCCCGGCCAGACCGACAGCCTCTATCCGATGAACTAGCTCCCCGGTTCCAAATGTGCCTTTTCCGGCGGCGCACCACACATTGATGCCTTTGGTATCGAGCACCAAGATCCAGGCGTCGATACCCGCCAGTTCTTTTCTCAGGCTGTCAAAACTCATTTTATAGTTGGCCGAGACCAACACCGGAGACTGATCTGTCGGCTCTCCGACACCATATAAACCGGGGCTGATCGTATAGTGATGGCGGTTTATTCCCCAGCGGGCTTTCCACGACCCCAGAATATCTCTGGTATTTAAGCTTGTAGATACTCGTAATACCTCCCCTACAGGAGTCAACCCCTTACCTGTTACCCAACCGGCCTTGCTTTCGTTTAATAAATTACTTTTTTCAACCGCATTTGTTTGCCCACAGCAGCATGGGCTCGATGTAGTATTACAACCGCTATTCTTTTCCGGCATAAATATCCTCCCCCTGTTCGTTGCCCACGTTCATTCTCCTTTTTCCTGGCAGCACTGCCCTGGCAGGCTCCTTACCAGTATCTCCAGGCTTTCGAGCACTTGCTCCCTCTTGGTTTCAGGAAGGGAATTGTAAACATCCTGCTGGTCAGCAACCGGACGCACTCGCGCAGGCGGAACAGGGTTTCTGATGCTGCGATGATAATCGCCTCCCACTCATAGTGTATTATACATCTGTTGCATTATGCAACCTTCATTATGAGTGATTTTATCCCGGCAGTTACCCTGGTGTAGGGCTCGTTGGGCATTTTTAAATCAACCGGATTACCTGCCTTGACAGCTCCGGCACGCCGGTCATATTATAACATTAAAGCACGTGTTTGAATGTACCTTAGAGTTTATCAGGCCGGTAACAGGTTGCGCCTGCTCCACCGGTATATGCGAGGAGTGATCGGATGGACGGGGAAAAAGATGATCGGACGACCGGCGCCCCCGATGTTTGCGAGATATTCATCTACGATGCTGAGAAAGTCAACCGGATGAAAGAAGAGGTGAAAGCCACCGAGGGCCTGTCCCTGTTTTTCAAGGCCTTGGCCGACGACACCCGGCTGAAGATCGTCTATGCCCTGGCCCGGGAAGAACTCTGCGTGTGCGACGTGGCTAACATGCTGGGACTGACCGTGCAGGCAGCCTCGCATCACCTGCGCTTTTTACGGGACACCGGTTTGGCCAAATACCGCAAGTCAGGCAAGATCGTCTTTTACACTCTAAACAATAGAAGGATCGCCAGGCTGGTGGAGATGATGGTACAAGAGCTGACAGGAGGATGGCAATAGTGGCCATAGAATCAGCAGCGACCGGAACTGATGAGCAAACCAGGCTGGTCTTCAAGCTGTCCGGCCTGAACTGCATGGATTGCGCCGCTAAGTTTGAGAGAGACGTGGCGGCCATCCCCGGGGTTACCGGGGTGGAACTCAACTTTGGAGCATCCAAGATGACAGTGTCTGGCCGGTTCGATCCTGGAGCAGTAGCTAGGGAGGGCGCAAGGCACGACATCCTCGTCTGGCCTGAGGGTGAACGGAGAGCGCCAGAGCAATCCTTCTGGAGGCGGCGCCGGCCGGTGATCATCAACAGCCTGTCCGGGCTCTGCCTCCTGGCGGGTTGGGGGCTGAAGCTGGCCGGTGGTCCCGCGCCCTTCGTCATGGCCCTGTTCCTGACGGCGATGGTGATCGGCGGGGCAGCCACGGCCAGAAAGGCCTTCTTTAGCTTCCAGAGGCTGGACTTCGACATGAATGTGTTGATGACCGTGGCGGTGGTCGGGGCTGCCCTGATCGGCGACTGGCCTGAGGGGGCGGTTGTCGCCTTCCTCTACTCTGTTTCCAACACCCTGGAGTCCTACACCATGGAGAGGGCGCGCCATTCGATCCGGGAGTTAATGAACATCGCTCCCCGGGAGGCCCTGATCCGGCGTCACGGCAGGGAGCTGCTGGTTCCGGTGGGCCTGATCGAGGTGGGCGACATCATGATCGTCAAGCCTGGCGAGAAGATCCCCATGGATGGCCAGATTACCAGCGGCAGTTCTGCGGTCAACCAGGCGGCCATAACCGGTGAATCGATCCCTACGGAGAAGGGGCCGGGAGACGAGGTGTTTACGGGTTCATTAAACCAGGAGGGCGCCCTGGCGGTGCAGGTCACCAGACTGGTTGACGACACCACTATCGCCAGAATCACTCACCTGGTGGAAGAGGCCCAGACCGCCAAAGCGCCCCTGCAGGCCTTTGTCGATCGCTTTGCCGCGGTCTACACCCCGATCGTACTGGCCCTAGCGGCGGGGATCGTGCTGACCCCTCCACTCGTTTTCGGGTTTCCCTGGGACCCCTGGATCTACCGTGGGCTGGCCCTGCTGGTGGTCTCCTGCCCGTGCGCCCTGGTGGTCTCGACCCCGGTAGCCCTAGTCTCCGCCATCGGCAACGCCGCCCGCCACGGAGTGCTGATCAAGGGAGGCGTTCACCTTGAGCAGGCCGGGGCCCTGTCCGTAGTGGCCTTCGACAAGACTGGCACCCTGACCACCGGAGAGCCTGAGGTCACATGGATCGTACCGTCCGGGGCACTGGAACCTAATCGGGTGCTGGCCCTGGCCGCAAGCATCGAGCAGCTCTCAGAACATCCCCTGGCCAGGGCGATCGTGCGCAGGTCCCAGGCGGACGGGCTGGAACTGGCGCCGGTAAAGCAATTCAGCGCCATCGCCGGAAGGGGCGCCCAGGGCGAGATCGCCGGCCAGAGATACTACATCGGCAGCCCCGGGCTGTTCGAAGAAACGGAACTCGTGGGGGAGACAGCCGGAGTGGTCAGGAGCCTGCAGGAGCAGGGAAACACCGCTATGCTCCTGGGATCGGATCATGGGATCCTGGGCGTCATTGCTGTAGCGGATACCCTCAGGCCATCGAGCATTCAGGTCCTGCAGAAACTACACCAGGCTGGCGTGAAAACAGCCATGCTGACAGGAGATAATCGTGCCACTGCCAGCGCTATTGCCCGGCAGGTGGGGATCGACGAATTCGAGGCGGACCTGTTGCCGGAGGACAAGGTGGCCGCCGTGAAGCGGTTGCTGCAAAAGTACGGCCGGGTGGCCATGGTCGGCGACGGTATCAACGATGCTCCAGCCCTGGCTGCAGCCACGGTGGGTATCGCCATGGGAGGGGCCGGGACCGACGTAGCCCTGGAGACAGCGGATATCGCCCTGATGGCGGACGACCTCTCCATGCTGCCCTTCTCCATACGCCTGAGCAGGGCCGCACTCGGGGTGATCAGGCAGAATGTCTATTTTGCCCTGATCGTCAAGCTGCTGGCGATACTGTTGGTTTTTCCGGGCTGGCTGACGCTGTGGCTGGCCATTCTGGCGGATATGGGAACCTCGGTCCTGGTCACTCTGAACGGGATCAGGCTGCTTCGCATCAAACCGGATACCGGTTAACCCACTTGCCGGTTGGCCCCTGCAGGTAGACCTCTTAAAAAACACAAAAGCAGAAGCGCTTAATGCGGTCCTGCTTTGTTTTTTCTGGCTCCCCGGGTAGGATTCGAACCTACAACACTCCGGTTAACAGCCGGATACTCTACCATTGAGCTACCGAGGAATATGTTGACCTACGAAAAATATTATACTCATACATCAGCCGGAGTTCAAGAGCTGATCGCGAAATCTTCCGGTCCGACTGGCCCCGGTATCACCTGCGGAGAAGCAGTTCCCCTGTTGGCCAAATCGTATTATTGCTAATTTCCTCCCAGGAAGGTGGAGTAGACAAGCGATCCCGGGCCGGAATCTGCACTGCATTTCGCCTGGGTGTTGATCCCAGTGACGAAAGCGTTCATGCATCCTCTTAGCCTAACCTGAAACGCTCCGGAAGTGATCGGGAAATTGCAGGATTGGGTACGTCCTGTGACATAGGCGATGCTGTTTCTATCCAGGGCAATACCATTGCCTGCGTCAGTGCAACTGCCTCCCAGGTAGGTGGAGTAGGGAAGAGATGCATTGCCGGATTTATTGGTGTTGATCATCGCCACAAAAGCATTGGAGCCGCCGTAAATACTTCTTAGCATGGGTTGACAGGCATTGTCAGGAGTGACCGGAAAATCCTTGGAATACGTGTATCCTGTCACGTAGGCATTGCCCGCAGTGTCGACAGTGATGCCATGCCCCTCGTCATATTTGCTCCCTCCCAGGTAGGTAGAATAGGCGAGGGAGATCGATCCGGTGGCGTTGGTGTTGATCTTGGATACAAAACAATTAGCGCCGCAATAGATACTCTTCAACAGCCTCTGATAAGCGCCGGAGGTGACCGGAAAATCGCTTGATCGAGTTGATCCCGTCACGTAGGCGTTATAGGCAGCATCGACCGCAATGCTGTATCCCCGATCATGCCTTCTTCCTCCCAGATAGGTGGAGTAGATGAGGCTATCCGTTCCCGATACGCTAGTATTGATCCTGGCTACAAAAGCATTGGAACCGCCAGCTTTACTATTCAACACGGGTTGATAGGCACTGGTAGTGACCGGAAAATCCCTGGAACATGCATATCCTGTCACATAGGAGTTGCCGGTATTGTCGAGGGCAATGCCCTGCCCCTTGTCATACCTGCTCCCTCCCAGGTAGGTGGAATACACCAGACCAGCAGCGTCGTAAGCTGTTGTATTGATCACGGATACGAAGGCATTCCCATGCCCTTTCAGCATGGTCTGGAAGGCTCCGGGGGTGACGGGGAAGTCGACGGATTGAGTGAGTCCTGTTATATAGGCGTTGCCGGTGGTATCGATGGCAATGCCATATCCCCCGTCATATCTAGTTCCCCCCAGGTAGGTGGAATAAACGAGGGAAGCGGCATCGGAAGCTGTGGTGTTGATCACGGCTATAAAGGCATTCCCATGCCCTTTCAGCATGGTCTGGAAGGCTCCGGGGGTGACAGGGAAATCGACGGATTGAGTGAGTCCCGTCACATAAGCGTTGCCCGAATTATCTACCGCTATGCCCAAACCTCTGTCAAAGCCGCAGCCTCCCAGGTAGGTGGAGTAGACTAGCGAAGCAGCGCCGGAGGTGCTAGGGTTGATCACGGATACGAAGGCATCCTCAAAGCCTCTTAAGACAGTCTGGAAGACCCCGGGGGTGACGGGGAAATCGACGGATTGAGTAAATCCGGTCACATAGGCGTAGCCGGAGTTGTCTACCGCTATACCCAAGCCTCCGTCAAAGCCTTTTTCTACCATGTAGCTAAAGGAGAGGCCCGGGTCGATCACCAGAGTGTAACTAGGATCATAATCGGCTCCCACAGTAAAACCGTACTGATTTTCACCGGTTTCATTATTGCCGAGGAGAAAATTGCTTTCAATAGGTACTTTATCTTCATCAATGATCTGGTAACTGGTGGGCTTTCTATCTGTCAGGACACCAAACGGAGTTTGGATCAGGATGTTTCCATTTTCATCCAGTTCCAGTTGATTCGCACCGGAATAGACCAGCCCGATAGTGCTGATGTCAGCGCCGGGGTGTACAATAAACTCGTACTTGACCTCATCGCTCTCTGCTTTAAAGACCAGATCAACATTCCGCCAGAGATTCCGATAGATGATCTCTTCGTAGGTGGGCAGCCCGGTATGCCATTTATCGGGGTCGTTACCGATAAAGTAGCTCACTTTCCCGCTGCTCTCAACTTGTCCTTCCGGGGGGGTGGGATTGGCTCCGATGAATCTCATATAGAGAGCAAACCCACTCGCCTGATCCTCTTTTTCAGAATAGGGCGGAGTTTCGTTAAAGGCAAACACCACTTCTTCGGGAGTGAAGAAGATCCTGCAGCCAGAACCATCCCCATAGTGAGAGACCTTGGAGTGGGCCTGTCCGGCATTGGGGATAAAAATGAAGGGCAATCCTTTAAAGGCATCCATGACCTGTATTTCAACCGCTCCGGAGATCGTCTCCGGAGCACAATCATCTTGGATATTATCGTCTGCCATGATCGTTCCTCCTTCCATAGTGCACTTTTTTCCGATGACTCGCCCAGAGGGCACCCGGCTCTAATGCCCCCGCTTCTTTGAAGCGGTGGGATAAGAGCGGCTATATCCCTGGATCACGATTTCTAAGCTTTTATGGGGGAAAGCAACCCCCACCTGAAGCTAAGAACTCGTTGACAGGAACACCAGGCATTCTTAGATTATGGCACCGATTTCCTGTTTAATTATATTATTGAAATTACGGAGATTTTGTTACTGGCAATACGCCTTTTTTCCATGCTATCCGGTCATGACACCTGCCTATAGCACCGATGATGAGGGTTGTTGGTGTGGTATCCGGATCTCTGTCACCAAAAATGGGATATATGCATATTGTGGAAACAAAGTTAGTTAGCGGAATCACCCTTCGGGTATTCCTGATGTTCACTTCGCTCACCATTTAATGAAAGGAGCGCTTAGAATGTTTGATCAATTGCAGAACTATAAAGGCAATAGAATTGTGGTTGAACTGATGAACGGAAGACAGATAGCCGGTACGATCGCGGCAGTTAACCAGCAAGATTTGCGCCTGGAAACCGACGAGGGAGTTTGTACCATTCTCATTTCAACCATTCAGATTCTTTGGGAAAACCTAAACAGTGCTCTCGCTGAAGAGAATCCGAAATATACTGCACAGCAACTGAGGACTGCTGCCGGCGAAGATGTTCCTGAGGGCAAACCATTGTGCTTCCAACAATTCTTTCATCCTTGTTCCTTCCCATTCCAGTCTTGCCGCGGGCAATTCTCTGCCCCTTGCTACGAAATGTTCCAGCATCCATGTTACGAACATTTCAAACGCCCATGCTACGAACGATTTGATTATCCCTGCTGCGATCCCTGCTACTACCGATTTGATGATCCCTGCTACGTCCCATTCTATGACCAACCCCCATACCCATGCTACGAGCGATTTCAGCGCCCCTGCTTTTACCCATTCGGAATTTAATATTTGTTGCCTAATAAAACTAAGGGAGCACGATTTTACTCGCGCTCCCTTAAAATATCCTGGCGGCGTTCGCGCCCATTAAAATGGGCACCCGTCCCGGGGTGAAACCCAAGTACCATCGGCGCTGGAGGGCTTAAAACTAAGGGAGCACGATTTTACTCGCGCTCCCTTAAAATATCCTGGCGGCGTCCGCGCCCATTAAAATGGGCACCCGTCCCGGGGTGAAACCCAAGTACCATCGGCGCTGGAGGGCTTAAAACTAAGGGAGCACGATTTTACTCGCGCTCCCTTAAAATATCCTGGCGGCGTCCTACTCTC
>JBEKKU010000083.1:0-10299 GCA_050010575.1 Thermacetogeniaceae bacterium
CGCCTGTATGCCCAATCCGGCATCCGCATTTCCGGAAGCGACCGCTACCGCTACGGCCATGTGGGTGTATTCCTCCCGTTCGTAACCATTGATCTGCCCAGGCGCAAGCTTCTCTTTACGCAGCAGGTAATCAAGCAGTAGGCGTGTTCCCGAGCCCCTCTGCCTGTTAATAAACCGTATCTCTTTTCGGGTCAGATCCGCCAAGCGCTCGATCCTTAATGGATTGCCCTTGGGTAGAAGTATGCCCTGGGTGCGATAAGCAAGATTTAACAGGATCATTGGCTTATCTCCCAGGATGCGCTGCACATAAGGAATATTGTAAACCCCTGAATCTTCATCCAATAGGTGGATACCTGCCAGATGGGCCTCCCCCCTGAGCAGGGCGGTCAGGCCGCCCATGCTGCCCACATGCGAGGAGATCAACCGGCGACCCGGGTATTGCTCCTGGATCAGGTTGGCAATAATGTCGAGCACCAGGTCATGGCTTCCCACGACCACCGTAGTGCGGGCGATCTGCTCCCAGGGCCGCAGGAGTTCCACCTCCACCTCCGACCCGGCGGGATAACCCTCGGAAAGGCGGGGAACTGTCATTATCGCATCAGCCTGCACCAGGGAGGTGACAGTGCCCGCCCCCCGGGGCAGGGTCTGGATCACCAGGCGGTCTCGAACCTGGCCGAGCTTGACCCTGATGAACTCCTCGGCCCCCAGCGGAGAAACTGCCTTCCGGCCAAGGTAGGCCCGTACCCGCGGCCGGGCAGGAACTGTCAGGCCGCACTTTTTAGCCAGCACCGGCCGCCCGAAAAACTCCCAGGCAAGGGCTGCGGAAACAGGATACCCGGGAACACCGATCACCGGCTTGCCCTGAATTGAGCCCAATATCACCGGCTTGCCCGGTTTGATGGCCACGCCATGGACATACACCTCCCCTAACTCCCGGAACAGGGAAACTGTGAAGTCCTCCCGGCCGGCCGAGGAGCCGGCGATCACGGCCAGCATGTCGGACCGGCTCAGGTAATCGAGAATCACTTGTTTCAGCAATTCATAATCGTCAATGGTGGGTGGCGCCACGACCGGTATGCCGCCCCACTCCTCGACCAGTCCTCCTAAAACGCGGCTATTCGATTCAATGACGGCGCCGGACACGAGAGGCTCGCCCGGCAGTATGATCTCCGTCCCCGTAGGCAGCAGGGCAACCCGCGGCCTGGGAAAGACATCCAGCTCCATCACTCCGGCGGTGAGCAGGCCGCCGAGATCATAGGGACGCACCTCCTGGTGAGAAGCGAGCACCATCTCCGTCTCGATAAAGTCCTCGCCGACCGTGCGCACATGCTGCCAGGGCACCGCGGGCGCGATGATCTCCACCTCCTGGTCATTCAGGAAGTGCAACTCTTCGATCATGACCACCGCGTTGCAGCCCTCCGGCAGAGGGTCTCCGGTATCCACCACAAAAGCCTCTGTTCCCAATACCAGGCGTACCGGCCTCGTCTCGTTCGCTCCGAAGGTGGCCGCCGTGTTCACAGCTATGCCGTCCATGGCGGAAGCGTGGTAATGCGGAGAGGAGATCTTGGCGTAGACCGGCGCCGCTGTTACCCGGCCCCGGGCCTTATCCACCGGAATTCGCTCCGGCTGGCCAGGCCCCAGGGCTCCCAGGGCAGCCAACTTTTCCAGGTATAGGCTTAAGGCCTCATCTCGGGGCACGTTTTGCAGATAGCGCTGTCGCTCCAGGACCATCACTTTCACCAGCTTTCCTTGTAAATAGGCTTTCTCTTGCCTATAGGACGTAGTCGGTCCCAAACAGAACCACGTCCACTTCCGCCCCCGCAGCGATCCCTTCGCTCTCCAGAGGCACCTTGATCAGGCCATCGGCCTCCACCATCGGCTTCAGCAGGCCGGATTTACCCAGCAACGGGTCAGCCCA
The DNA here is from genome assembly GCA_050010575.1 of Thermacetogeniaceae bacterium. GTDB lineage: Bacteria > Bacillota > DSM-12270 > Thermacetogeniales > Thermacetogeniaceae > Palsa-1188. The sequence goes on from JBEKKU010000083.1 coordinate 1,919, forward strand.
CAAGGCCCCCTGCTGGCGCCGCAAGCGGACGCGAAAATACTCCTCCCGTCCTGGCGCCGAGGCCAGGCTCCGGGAAACCAGTGCCCGGACCCGCAGGGCACCCGGTTGTATCTGGTTATAACCACCGAATTTCAAGAGAGGCGCGACCATCAGATCAAAGGCAATGAGCGCTGCTGCCGGATGCCCGGGTAAACCGAAGATCGGTTTCCGGCCTACTACCCCTCCGAGGGTAGGTTTACCCGGCCTCACCGCCAGCCCATGAAAGACCAGCCCTGGTTCCCCCATATTGGTGATGATCTCAGCAGCATGGTCTCTGGTTCCCACGGAACTGCCACCAGAAACCAGCACTAGGTCCGTCTCCTCGTAAGCCTGCTGGAGCTTCAGGGCGAGCAGGCCGGGGTCGTCTCGGACGACCCCATAGAGCACCGGCTCCCCTCCCCACTGCTGCGCTTGGCTGTATAGGGAGTATGAGTTTACATCCCTGACCTGGCCGGGAGCTGGCCGCGCTGACACCGGGACAATCTCGTCACCGGTCGACACGATTCCCACCCGCAACGGTGAAAATACTTCAAGCTCCAGTTCTCCCATGGCAGCAAGATAACCGATATCCTGTGGGCGCAACAGGTGATTGGCAGGAAGCACTTCATCCCCAGCACGCATATCCTCATCTGCGTAAATCACATTTTCACCAGGCCCCACCGGGCGGTAAGCCTCAATCCCCTCGGGGCCGATCATTTCTGTATGCTCGACCATCAACACCGCATTCGAGCCGGGCGGAAGCATGCCGCCCGTAGAGATGCGCATCGCCTCTCCTAAGGCGATCCCCTGCTCTGGGCGGAAGCCCATCAGGACCTCGCCGGTCACGGTAAAATAGGCCGGGGCACCCTCGCCAGCCCCAAAAGTATCAGCTGCCCTGACGGCATAACCGTCAACCGTCGAGCGCGCAAAACCGGGCACATTCTCCCGGCTTCGAACAATCTGGGCCAGGCGCCGCCCGAGACACCGTAAAAGTGGGACCGGCTCGCTTTGGCGCAGTTCCAAGGGAAGCAACGCCGCCAGCTGTGATCTGGCCTCCGGCACCGGTAATACTGTAAACAATTCAATACCCACTTGTCCCGCTCCCTATTAGAAGCATCCGAGGGCACAACTCTTGATCTTGATTCTGAGCTGATTGCAGGCATCCCCGATCACGCCCGGTTCAACCCCCAACTGTTCTGCCAACTCCCTGGCTGCAGGACAGGTAATCCTGCCATCTATGGCAGCCTTTAAAACCGCCTCCCTGACTAACGGGTCCAATTCCCTATTGGGGTCTACCACCCGATCTCCTTCTCGCACTCCGTTTTCCTCCTTTGGCTGAACAGCAAATCTGACCGGTCACCTTCCAGGCGGCCTTTAATTCTTTTATATCTTTCCCTTTTTCCCTAAAAATCCTGCTTTATGTCGAAATGAATTGATCAGATTAGACTTGGGGGCATTTAACATATATTACTGTACTATAGAATATTGGGCAGGATTTTTAGATGGAATGTCGTATAGATCCTCTAACTGAATACTTTCTCCGAGTCTTGCCGCCTGTTGCCTGAGGGTATGGCGGTTTGACCGTTAGGGCTGGCCTGGAAACGGGCAAGCCTCCCATTGCGGAAAGGGGACAATAAAAAGCCGGGTTAGCGGTTTCCGCGCCCGGTTTTATTGTCCCTGTTTTTTTATAAAGGGCATTTTTATCTTTTACGTTTTCATGCCCATTATTAGAGAGGTGGTGATCAATAGACCCTAATAAGCAGCAGGCAAATAGGCAAGGCTGAAAAGACCGGCCAGCATTTTTACTTGCTCCCGGAAAAGTACGTCCAGATATTCACTAATAAAGAGGGGGACAATGTGATGAAGACAAAGAAATTTTGGGTAATCGGACTAATCCTGGTGTTCTTGCTTCTCTTGGCAGGCTGCGCCAAGCAACCGGCAGCGCCACAACAGCAGGCGCCACCAACTCCCAAGAATCCGGACCTGATTCTGTCCAGCACTACCAGCACCAGAGACACGGGACTGCTGGATGTGCTGATTCCGCAGTTCGAAGCCAAGACCGGATATAAGGTGAAACCGATCTACAACGGCTCTGGAGCAGCAATTGCCCTTGGCGAGAAGGGCGAGGCCGACGTACTGCTGACCCACGCTCCCAGTTCGGAGAAACCTGATGTAGACAACGGCAACTTCATCAATTACCAACTGGTCATGCACAATGACTTCATTATTGTTGGGCCACCGGACGACCCGGCCCAGATCAAGGGGATCAAAACCGATACCGACGCTTTCAAAAAAATTGCCGCGGCCAAATCGGTCTTCATCTCCAGAGGCGACAAATCCGGCACCAACACTAAAGAGCTGGCCATCTGGAAGAAGGCGGGCATCACCCCTAAAGGCAGCTGGTATCAGGAGTCCGGCACCGGCATGGGTCAGACTCTACAGGTTGCTTTGGAGAAGAAGGGCTACACCCTGACAGATCGAGGCACTTTCCTGGCCCAGCAAAAGAATATCCAATTGGCCATCCTGATGGAGGGAGATAAAGATTTACTAAATATCTATCACGTGGAGCAGGTCAATCCCCAGAAATTCTCGAAGGTAAATGCCGATGGCGCCAAGGCTTTCGTGGACTTCATGGTCAACCCGGACACCCAGAAGTTCATCGCCGACTTCGGCAAGGATAAGTACGGCCAGCCCCTGTTCTACGCGGACGCCGGAAAGAGCGTTGATCAGATCGGCAAGTAGCAGTATCGGGGTCTGTTTCTGAGTTAATGTGTGACGATCAATTACAAAGCAGGATGTGTGCTGGTATTGTCAGTTATTGGCGAAGGATTAATCCAGGCAGGCAAGCTGCTGATTACTGGAGACCCGGAGATGCTGGAAATAACCTGGCGCACACTCCAGGTCTCGGGTACGGCTACTCTGATCAGCGTGATCCTCGGGGTGCCACTCGGTGTGGTACTGGCGTTGAGGAAGTTTATCGGACGCTGGCTGTTGATCAGCATCATCAATTTCGGCATGGGGTTACCACCCGTGGTGGTTGGCCTGGTCACCTGGATTTTTCTCACCCGGTACGGACCCCTGGGATCCCTAGGGCTGCTCTATACGCCCACCGCCATGATCATTGCCCAGGTAATCATTGCCTTTCCGATCGTGGCCGGGTTCACTGTAGCTGCCATCCAGGCGATCAACCCCAAAATGTATTTCCAGATCCTTGCCCTCGGCGCAAATCGCTGGCAATTACTGTGGCTGATGCTGCGGGAGGCCCGCCTGGGCCTCCTGGCAGCAGTGATCGCCGGTTTCGGTGGAGTGATCTCCGAGGTAGGCGCATCCATCATGGTCGGTGGAAATATCAAGGGCCTGACCCGAGTGCTCACCACCGCCATCTCCCTGGATGTTTCCAAGGGTGAATTTGAATTGGCCACAGCCCTGAGCGTCATTCTTCTGCTATTGACTTTCGTGATCACCGCAGTCCTGACCGGATATCAACAGCACCGGAGGCAGCCACAGTGATAGACCAGAACGGGATAACGGGGCAGGTACTGTTGGAAGCGAGGGATCTTCTCCTCGTGTTAGAGAAAAGAGAGATCTTCAATATCGCTCAGTTCACCCTCAACGCCGGCGAAGTGGTCGCCCTGGTAGGGCCCAACGGCGCCGGTAAAACCAGCTTGCTTCTGACTCTTGCCCTGCTCCAACATCCCACCGGGGGCAGTATTTATTTCAATGGGACCTGTTCCACACGGGAAAACATTCTGGAGTTGAGGCGCCGGATGGCTGTCGTCTTTCAGGAGCCGCTGCTGATGGACACCACGGTGCTGAACAACGTCTTGATCGGACTCCGTATCCGGGGCGTACCGGCACCGGTAGCCCGGAAGCGAGCCGAGGAATGGCTGGAACGCCTGGGGATCGCCCATTTAAAGGGACGCTCTGCTTTGAGGTTATCAGGGGGTGAGGCCCAGCGGGTGAACCTGGCCCGAGCATTTGTCCTCAATCCTCATCTTCTGTTTCTAGATGAGCCTTTTTCCGCACTGGACTACCCAACCCGCCGCTCCTTACTGGTAGAGATCAGCAACATTCTCCGGGATACGAGAATCACCACGCTGTTTGTCACCCATGACTACCCGGAGATCCCCTTCCTGGCCGACACTGTACGGGTAATGCTAGCTGGCCGGATCATCAAAAGCGGCAGCGTTGCTGCTGTTCTAGGAGAGGATGCAGCCGTCCCGCGGCAGATTCCAGCCCCCTGGAACAGTGCCTCCAGTTAGGCCCCGTTCCACCATAGACAGTACCAGCCTCTGGCGTCACCATCGGAGAATGATCCTCTCATAAGATTAGTAAAGCGAAGAGAGGCGCCAGAAGGTGTCATGGCTCCTCTAGCACGACCTATCCTGGGGGCTTGATAAGCGGCGCAGCTTCTGCCACGCCGAATAAATGCCGGCAAGAACCGTCACCGTGTTTCGCTCAAGCACCCTCCGGGGGATGCTCACAGGTGCAATTACAAACATCTGTCACCTGGGTAACCCCAATTCCGTAGAGATCCTGACTCTTGCCCTTCACGGCGATCCAGTTGATCAGGTCCCACATCTCCTCATCGGAGAACTGGCTGAAGTCGGCCCCGGTAATCTCCTCCTCGTCCACTTCATCGGTCAGCATGCAGGTCTTGCCAAGTCTGAACTCCTTGACCGTGTAATAGTATTCCTCATCACCAATACGGGTCTTGTTGCCCTCTCTCTTCAACTCATCCCTGAAGAAGGTCAGCAGTTGCACCTTTCCCGAATATCCCATTTTCTTAAAGTTTTCAATTTTAAAATCAAGAATGTCCTCCTTGGCTGTCAGAATGAAACTGGCCGAACTGCTGTTGGTCACAAAATCGGCTCTGATCTTCAAACAACAACCCCCCCCATCAAAAGTTTTTAGGTATGAATTAGAGCAGGCCGCATAGAAACAGTTCCTTGTAAAAGGGGCACTTGCCACGGCAATCGAGGCTCTTAGGGCAGGTACCACAATCTGACTTTCCGGCGTCGTCGATCTGGTTGCGGTAGGCTGAAAATCGATCCTGCCAGATCTCCTGAAAGCTCACCCGTCTCAAATCAAACCTGAACCGTTCGTCGTTGCAGAAAGAGCAGGGCATCACCTCCAGATTCTCGTTGATGTAGACAGAGAAGAAGCCGCACTCACAGCTGTCTATCAGCCTCTCGTCAACTTTTGTGGCTTTGAGCAGGCTTGGTACAAAGCAGGCGTCAAAACCGATCTTGATACCTGTTTTCGGGCGGTCGACCATCCCCAGATATGAGTTCAGATTTTCCGGAGACTTGATGATATCGGTATTGTCAGCCCGGCCCAACGGTTTATAGGTTAAAAAGATGATGGCGTTGAACGGCTTGAGGTACTCGTCATACTCTCCCCTTAGAACGGCGGTGGCATGCTTCAAGGTTTTCCCGGAGACGACGTAATGAATGTTGCTCCTGATGCCCTCTGATCGCAGATACGATCCCAGGTTAGCCAGGTCCGGCAGTGAGAGACCGTTCCTGTACGGATCCCAGGAGACCGCAACCGCCCCGCAGTATGCCGCGGTGGCCGCAATGTTTGCCTGATCAAAATACTTGCCGCAGGTGGTGTAGTTGGGGATGATCCCATACTCTTCTCTGGTCAGTTGCAGCATGGCGTTGAAATCGGGGTGCAGCAGCGGCTCGCCGCCGCCTAGGGCCACCTGGAAGATGCTCCCGTAAGCCTTGCTTGTCAGTTGGTCAAGCACGAATCTGTAGTCTTCCAGCGACATCACCCTGCCGTCGGCATCGCTTGACCGGTAGCAGTACGGGCATCCGTTGGTGCAGTAATTGGATACGGAGATGTCCGCCAGTTCCGGCCAGGGCGCCATATAGGGATTCGCGTCCGGACTGCGGCCCCACCTGAAGGTGGCCCCTGTTTCCGGCATGGCCACAAAGTTATATCCATCAAAGTGTTTTCTGATCATCGATTACCCTCCACGGATTCTTCACAAGGTGGCGATATCCCGCCTCGCCACCCGGTGGTATTCAGGTGCTGGCATAATAATGTTGCTTCAAACAAGCTGCCGCCAGACGAGCACGGAAGTGCCGGCCAGAAACAACAACATCATTGCATAATCAAGAGATTGAAATTGCAGCCGCCGGAGGTAGGTGCGCCGGGGGTAGGCCCGGAAGCCCCGCGCATCCATGGCCTCCGACAACTGTTGTGCTTTGAGCAGAGCCCCGTACACTACCGGAAACAGCAAGCTGCGATACAATGCCATCTTTTGCCCCCAGGGCACTCTCTGGAGATCGACACCCCGCAACTGGACCGCGGTGACCACGTTGGCCAGCTCTTCCCGGAAGACAGGCAAGAAGCGCATGGCCACCTCGACCATAAAAGCCACTTCATAGGGAATTCTCAACTGCACCAGACCCAGGACAATATCCCGGGAGCTGGCCGTGGTCAACAAGACAGCAACAGTGATCACCACCAGTAGGCGCAACACCACGCTGGCGCCCATATCCAGGCCCCGGCCGGTGATCAGGGGCACCTGCCTCACCGCCAACAGCACCTCGCCTCCCGGCGAGAATATCACCTGAATGACAAAGAGCAGCAAGAACAAGTACAGGAACGGCCGAAGATAGCCCCAGGTTCGCCTGGGATCGATTCTGAAAAATAGCAGCAGGATCATGGAGGCAATCAACAGCAGGAATAGCGGCCCCGGAGTGTTATAGAGCACGGCCAGAGTGGTAATACAAATGATCGCCACCAGTTTGGTCCGGGGGTCAAACTGCATCCAAGGAATCTCCTCTCTGCCAGCGCTCTCCCCGAATCCGACCGTTCTCCAGGTTGATGATCCTGTCGGCCACCCGCTGGACAAAACCAGTATCATGGCTGACTATCACCACCCCCCGGCCCAGGCCGGCCACCTTGTGCAAATAATCGGCCAGCAGCCTTTTGCGGTAAGCATCCAGGCCGGCGGTAGGTTCGTCCATGATCAGAAACCCAGGTTCGCCGGCCAGTACGGCGGCGATCGCCAGGCGCTGTTTTTCACCGCGGCTCAGGTGCAGCGGAAAGATGTTCGAATAGGGCGCCAGCTCAAAATAGTCCAGGTAAAACCCTGTCCTCTCCCTGACTGCCGACGGCCCCCAGCCCTGGTGCCTCAACCCGAATCCGATCTCTTCGGCCACTGTGGCGCAAAACAGCTGTTGTTCGGGGTTCTGGAACACGTAGCCGATGCGGCGTCCGATCTCGGCCAGCGAGTATGACCGCAGGGTTCGGTTCTCCAGCAGGATCTCCCCGGCATCAGGCTGCAGGATCCCGGTCATCAGTTTGGTCAGGGTGGTCTTGCCGCTGCCATTCGGCCCGACTATAGCCGTGATCCCATCCAGATCAAAAGCCAGGTCTATCCCAGCAACAGCCCGCTTCTGCTGCCCGCGATAAGCAAAGGCCACCTCGTTCAATGCTAAAAACGCCATTGCCCGCCTCCGTTCCCGAACCCTCGCCGTCAGAACAACAATCTGCCGGCCAGCAGAAACTCACGGTCAGCCAGCAGCGCCTCTGTCCGGTCCAGGCGGGATACCGCCCCCTCATCCAGTACCAGCATCCGGTCAGCAAAGGCCACGCTTTCCAGGTCATGCTCCACTGCTATAATGGTTTTCCCCTGACTGCGCAGTTCTTCCAGCACCGCCGCCACTCTCTGTCTGCCTGCGTCATCGAGACCGGAGAACACCTCGTCCAGCACCAGCACTGGAGGATCGAGAGCCAGCACCGCCCCCAGGGCTACCAGATGCTTCTCGCCCCCGGAGAGTTGATTGGGATTGGCCTCCCTCAATTCCTCGATTCCCAGCAGGGCAATTACCTGGTCCACCCGCTCCCGGATGCGGCCGGGCGCCATACACATATTTTCCGGAGCAAAAGCGATCTCGTCCTCCACCGTCGGGGCAAACAACTGAGTGTCGGGATCCTGAAAGACCAACCCCACCTCGAAGGCCAGGCTGGACACTTTATGCTCTCTGGTGTTCTTGCCCCCGACCAGCACCGATCCCGCCATTGCCCCGTCCCGGCTGTGGGGGATGATCCCGTTCAGGCATAAACAGAGAGTGCTCTTGCCGCAACCGCTCAGGCCGGTCACCGCCATCATCTCTCCCCGGGCCACCCGGAAGCTGACATTGTTCAAGACCACCGGCCCGTCAGTCCAGTACCGGTAACTCAACCCCTGGACAATCACCGCATCCATCTGTTGGCCTCACCCTGCAGTTTAATCCTGTCAGATGCATTCACTTCGCCAAGCGATAAGGAAGATCCAGGCGCCCCCGGTCAATCGTCGATCTTTCCTTTTTCAAGATGAAAAACTCCCTTTTTAAACCTCCACA
>JBEKKU010000084.1:0-10198 GCA_050010575.1 Thermacetogeniaceae bacterium
AGTTTTGACGGTACAGTCACCTATAGCATCCCTTCTCTGGCCAGCGGCGCTTTCGCCACCGCGATTTATGCCGTTCAGGTTATTGAGGAAATACCGGCTTTCATATACAACTCTGCTGCAGGCATATTTAACATTCTGCCCACGGATCCCACGCCCTATCTGGCTGTGCCATCCAATACGACCGTAATCATTGTGGAAGGGACCGACCCCTAGTTTATAATTCAATGCTGATAATAAAGAGGGCTGCCCCGAATTTTGCTTTCGGGTCAGCCCCTTCATTGCCTGGCGCTTCTTTGGCGCCTTATATCTGATCGGCAAGCAATCTGCTATCTAGGCGTCAATAAACTCTTCTACAACTATTACGTAATTGTTGACCGGAACCACAGCGACTCCTACCTCGTTGTTCGCTGAACCCATGATGATCTGGTAGTGTTCGGGGCTGTTCATCAGGTTCATCTGGGCCATGGAATAGTTGGCCGCCTCGGCAATAACCTCGCCGCCGCCTATAAAGGTGATCCCGGCGTTTCTGATCATCTGATCGGGAGTACCCAGGTCCGGAGAAACATGGCCAAAATAGTTGTTGGCCACCATATCATTGGCCTTCATCCTGGCCACCTGTGTCAATGCCATGTTGATGGCCACCGGTTGCAGCCCGGTGCTGCTGCGGGCGCTGTTGATCAGGTTATATACCTGGGTCTCGTCGCTGGTCAGGACTGTGGGGGCCGGTGTAGGCGCCGGTGTGGGGGCCGGTGCGGGTGTCGAGTTTTGTTGCAGGTACTGGGCCCATGTTAAGGGCGCCGGTGTCGGTGTGGGAGTCGGCACAGGAGTCGGCACAGGCACCGGTGCCGGTGTGGGTGTTGGAGCCGGCGGAGTAACAGGCTGATTCTGGTTCTGTGATTGCGCAAGATACTCTGACCAGGTCATAGCGCTGGCGAAAGAGCTGAAACCCAAAATAACACAAAATACAAGCGCCGGCAAAACTTTTTTCAATAAAATCGAGGCCCTGATGACAATCACTCCTTATTATATTTCTTATTTCTTGTTTATCTTAATTTGAAATATTTTTTCAGGCAACCCGCCAACTTGAACCTCCTGTTCAGGTTTTTGGGACAAATAGATAAGTCTCACCTATTATTCGTTATTCTCACGCAATTACTTTAGGATGGTATTTCATGTTAATTTAGTTGCATTGCCGGCAAATATTTTGATATGGTCCTATTCCGTCGCTTTGTTTTCGCAGCCGTGCAGAGATAGTGATACTAGGGTCCGTGAAGAGGGATTTCACACTGTCAGAAATAGACAACCATACTGGCCGCTATTTTATGGTATTAATAATACTGTTAATCCAGTAACACTATGTCATGGTTTCCATATACTGTATTGCAACCACCTAAAAGGGTGGCTCACACAATACTGAAACGACAGGAGGAATCTTCTATGGCATTTCTACCAGGTCCTTGCGGTGCGCCTCTTCCGGGAACACCGGAATGCCTACAGGTTGTAGAGAAGGACTGCATCGAGGTTTTAAAGGTCTATGACGAGTGCCTGCTGACAGACAATGTCTTCTTTTCGCTATCACCAATTTCTCCCACCCTCTGCCCCGGCGTCGATGCCGGAGATACAGCCGTATGCAAGTTGAATTCGGCCTCGGTCACCTGCACCATCACCCCCCTGGGCTTTGTCAATAACACCTTCTTCCAGAACTTCGCCATCACGCAAACAATATCCGCTATCGTGAGTATCTATACACCATCCAGCCCAGGCACGCCGATCTGCGTGATTAGCGAGATTCTTACCGGCGGCGTCATGACCACCCTGTGGGCGCCCCCGGGCACCGTGGCGCTGTGCACACCCGTCAGCATAGGGCCCTGCGCCTGTGTGATCACGGTCACTTCGGCCACTTCGACGCTCACCTGCATGGCCACCATCTGCAAGGATATCAGGACCGAGGCCATGGTGAAGCTGCTCGTACCGACCTTCGGGTTCTGCGAGGCGGTGCCCTGCAACACCTCCCCGTTCCCGTTCAGCTGCTCGGCCACCTTCTCGTTCCAGCCGCAGCGGTGCCCGGCAGCGCCGACGATCACGCTCATCAATACTGCAGGAGCCTCGATAACGGGTATCTCCGTCACGGTTACCCGCCCGGGTCTTCCAAGTGAAACGGCAATCACCAGTGCCACCGGCACGGCCACCTTCAACAACCCGAACATCGGTGCCATCTTCGGCGGGATCGACACCATTACCTTCACTTACCCCGCAGGGGGAGGCGGCAAGCCCATCTCATTCGCCGTGCCTTCGGAATTCCTGGACGTCACTACCGGGCATCTCTTCCCCGCTACTACCGTCTGTTCTCTGGTCTTTACTCAAACTGCGTCATCGCCTACTATATCCTTCGCCGTCACCATCAACGGCATTGCCACCACCATCACCGTCGACCCATAACCCCGGCCAGGGGCCTTCTATGGGGACATTGCTCCGGGTGCTATGGTGCCTGGGGGCAATGCCCCCTTTTCGATCCAGAGAAAACAACACATAGAGAGCGGCTATTCACCGCTCTCTATGTGCGAATTTCGGGTATCTGATAACACTGGAAACCGGGCCGGGAGCAATATAAATCTGTCGCTATCTTCCACACCCACAACCGGGTTTTGTAGAAACGCCCGGACCGGTTGTCTTAACCGGTTGTGTACAGGACCCACACTTCTTAATGGCTCCTAGATACAAACGCTGGATGGTCTCCTCGTCATATCCAAACCGCTTGTAGTAATCAATAACTAGATCCGGGACGCAACAATTGGCTATAAAACTGGGATCAGATCCCTGCTGTTTAGCTGCGCCAGCATACCGGCAGGTCGTTTCTTCCGGCCCGGACGTAATTTCTTCCGTCTCATCAGCCGCTTGAGGCACAGGCACGTCCTGTGCAGACTCATAGGCAAGCAATTCCTTCTCGATATCGACAGGTTCCACTTGAACCCCTCCTATCCATATTTGGTCTAACGTTTAATGAAAAAATCAGTGGCTTACTGCTGGCGATATTTAGCTGCTTTGCATCGCCTGTTGATGATGCCAATTTCCTTTCCTGGATATTATATGCAGCTGACTGATGACTGCTACTGGTGTTCATTTTAAAGCGCCTGCGGATCTGCCGCCAAACCAGCCGCTTGGCCAGAGAGCACAGGCTCCCGGCCGCGGCCGGGAGCCTGTGCTCATCTATGCTCCTTCTGCTCCCTTATCCGGCAATCGGCATGAAAAGAAAGTGGCCGGCCGCGATCGTCACAGATCCGCCGCTAGTTTCATATCGTAATAGGCAGCCGTCAGGCAAGGACGAACACCGGACCAACCCGGGATAAACAGGTGTGCGGCGCATGGAAAGTCGTGAGTGTACCATCAGCCTCTGCATGATCGTCAGGGATGTGTCGCATGTTACTTGTTTCAGGTCCTTTAGCTGCTCAACCATACGGCATAGCCTCCCGCAGACAAGAAAAACTTCAAGTGGGGTTTTAATCCCACCTGAAGTTTAGTTGACTTAAGCGCGCCGGGGTACCCGACCCAGTATGGTCAGATATCTAGGTCGTCGAATTAGCGCTGCGATAGCGGGCGGGGCCGAATTGGTACAGATTCTGTCCCCGGCTGTCGATGGCCACCGTAGCCGGAAATTTCTCGACTACGAAGCGCCACACCGCCTCTGGGCCCAGGTCCGGATAGGCCACCACTTGTGCATCCTTGATGCAGCGGGAGAGCAGGGCGCCCGCCCCACCGGTGGCGGCCAGGTAGACGGCGCCGTGCTGCCGGATAGCGGCGATCACCTCGGGGCTGCGGTTGCCCTTAGCGATGATCCCCCGCACCCCGTAGGCCAGCAGTTGCGGCGTGAAAGCATCCATGCGGCCGGCAGTGGTAGGCCCCGCGGCCCCGCAGGCATGGCCTGGACGGGCCGGTGTCGGCCCCACGTAATAGATAATCTGGCCTCTCAGGTCGACCGGCAGTTCCTCGCCTCGCGCCAGGGCCTCGGCAAAGCGCCGGTGCGCCTGGTCACGTGCCCCGAAGATCACGCCAGAGAGCAGCACCCGCTGCCCGGCCTGCAGCTCCCGGGCCACCTCCGCCGAAAAGGGCGCCTCAATATGCCTGCACTCATCCATTCCGTATGCTCCTTAGGCAGTTTTTCCAAGGTCGGCCGGTTTTAGGCGAGCGGAAATCAGTCCTGCTCTCCGCTCCAGACCCAGGTCTTATGGCGCAGGGCGTGGCAGCTGATGTTCACGGCCACCGGCAGCCCGGCGATATGGGTGGGAAAGGCCTCGATCTGCACCGCCAAGGCGGACACCCGGCCGCCGAACCCCTCAGGCCCGATGCCCAGGGCGTTGATTGCCGTTTTCAATTCACTTTCCAGGGCAGCCAGGTCCGGGTCGGGATTGGGTTTTCCCAGCGGCCGCAGCAGGGCGCGCTTGGCGAGTAGCAGCGCCTTATCCGCTGTGCCTCCCAGGCCAATCCCCACCACCACCGGCGGGCATGGATTCGCCCCCGCCCGCTTCACCGCCGCCACCACAAACTGCCTGACTCCGGCCAACCCGTCTGCGGGCTTTAACATGCCCAGGGCAGTGCAGTTCTCGCTGCCAAACCCTTTGGGCATGATCGTGATGCGGAAACTGTCCCCCGGGACGATCTCGTAGTAGATCACCGCCGGGGTGTTGTCCCCGGTGTTCATTCGGTGCAGAGGATCGACAACGACAGATTGGCGCAGGCAACCATCCCGGTAGCCCTGGGCCACCCCACTATTGATGGCGTCGCCAAGACTACCGCCGGTGATATGCAGATCCTGGCCTACCTCCACAAAGGCGAGCACCATCCCGGTATCCTGACAGAGGGGGACCCGCTCCGAGGCAGCAATCCCGGCGTTGGCACAAAGTTCCTCCAGGATGCGCTGCCCGGCAGGGGATTCCTCCTGCTCTTTAGCCTCGGCCAGAGCGGTCAGCACGTCCGGTGGCAGGTCAAAATTGGCCTCCTGACAGAGGGCGGCCACCCGGGCTGCGATCAGGCCGACGCTGAGTTTCCGCAAGTTATTGACCTCCTGTGCTGCATTTGCTATCGATCTCGTCCAGGTTTACCTGTTCCACCCGAAACGGAAAATTACCCAAAAACTGCCTGCCGGAGGAATAGAAGGAATTAACGGCGCCACTGGCAAAAAAACGGTGCCTCTCCGGTTCTGCCGCCTTGCTGTCTACCCCGCTGGCAGCATTGCTGCGGCTGCTGCCGGGCGGCAGGGAGGCAAGCAGAGCGCTCAATTCCTTCACCGTTTCCTTGGCCGGGTCTACCACCGTTATCGCCTCCCCGGCCAGTTCCTCGATCACCGGAGCCAGAAAGGGATAGTGAGTGCAGCCCAATACAATCGTATCCACTCCAGCCTCTCTGAGCGGCTGGAGGTACTGCCGGGCTATCGCCCGGACTTCCGGACCATCGATCCGGCCTGCTTCCACCAGCGGCACAAACCGTGGGCAGGCCAGAGTATACACTGTTACTCCCGGGTCATAGGCCTGAAAACAGCGGGAATAAGCACCACTGTTAACAGTGGCGGCGGTAGCCATGACGCCGATCTGGCGGTTATGGGTCGCCTCCAGGGCCGCCCGCACCCCGGGCTCCACCACACCCAGCACAGGCACTGGGCAGTTCTCACGCAGTACCGGCAGCGATACCGATGAACTGGTGTTGCAGGCGGCGACGACCGCCTTGACATCGAATCGCAGCAAGAAAGAGACGATCTGTTCACCAAAAGCGATGATCTCATTAGAAGTGCGCGAGCCGTAGGGAACCCGGGCGGTGTCCCCGAAATAGACAATATACTCATCAGGCAGTTGTGCCAGCATCTGCTTGACCACACTCAAACCACCCACACCGGAATCGAAGACGCCGATGGGTTGATTGCTGCTCAAGTAGGTTCATCTCCATTTCCCGAAGTAAAAATCTCTTTGCCAAAGATGGCGCCACACCGGCCGTGCAGCGCCCTGCAACCAAAAGAAAGGGAACTTCATTTCCCTAAAGTGGTTCATAAAAAAAGTTTTATGCAAATTCCCTAAAATTATATCATAAAGCGAAACTTGCTTCAGGTGAGGTTTTTATCTCACCTGAAGCTTAGTTGAGCAGATCCAGGAGCTTAGCGTCCCTTATACCACCGCTTCAACAAGCGGTGGGATTAGGGACGGTTAGCTATCGGATAAAGTTTTTTAAACAGGAGATATTTACAAGCCCTGGTCGTCCAGTTATAATGATTGTAATTATTTAAATATGCCCACCCTACCCTCTCTCATAATCTCACCACGTTAATACGTCTCTTTTCTGCCGATAACTTGCATCTACGTGCATTATTCTCTGAGAGGATCTCGCTTCCAAGTCGAACCATCGCCTAACCTGTGCCATACCGCCGAAGTTCATGCATCGATCACCGGAGGAGGTGGAAAACCAGCGTCACATAAGCCGGGTAGGATCTTCTTACCGTTCCAGCGGGGCTGCAGAAAGATGACTCATTGTTATCTGTTCGGTATCGCAAGCTTGTAAGAAGGTATTTATCAGACGATTCTGACGCAAGGGAGGGTTTACAGGATGAGCGAACATGAAGAGGGAAAAGTAAAAGAATTGAGCATAGTAACGGCCGATCCTGCCGCTCTGGGACTGGGTGGTTTTGCTCTGACCACCTTCGTGCTGAGCATTTTTAACGCCCATCTCATAAGCGGAGCCGGTTCGGTAATCGTGGTTGGATTGGCCTTCTTCTATGGCGGACTGGCCCAGTTGCTGGCCGGCCAGCAGGAGTACAAGAAGAACAATGTCTTTGGGGCTACTGCCTTCAACACCTACGGCGCCTTCTGGATGTCGCTGGCCTTCTTTATTCTGATGAGCGCCCTGGGTGTGTTCAAGGTACCCGCCGATGTTCCGGCGGTCGGTCTATTCCTGGTGGCTTTCACGATCTTCAATACCTATATGCTGATCGCCTCTTTCAAGACCAACGTGGCAGTCTGCCTGGTATTTGTATTCTTGGAGATCACCTTCATTCTGCTTGACCTGGCCGAGTTCGGGGCGATCTCCTCCGTAGCTGGAGGCTATTTCGGTATTATCACCGCCCTGATCGCCTGGTATGCCTCGGCAGCAGTCGTAATTAACTCGGTTTACAAGAAAGTCGTGCTGCCAGTCGGCCCCCTGAGCTAGGCCAATCCAAGTCCTACCCGGCTAGAAAACCGGCAGCACAGGCTGCCGGTTTTATTTTATAACCCTCTATCTCCCTGCAACTCTCCTAACAAGCATGGGCTACAGCTGCTATTTCTTGACAAAGGTCAGGTTGCGGAGCAGCGGCTCGTCGATCGGTATGTGCCCTGCCAGAGTCGGCTTCTTTTGGCCGTCAACGAGGATCTGCACCCGCTTCACATTGTGAAATTCGGTCAGGGTGTCCACCACCGCATAGACTGCCAGCGCTTCTTCCTTGGCGGTGAGCTTGTCTTTGGCCGCCGGCCCCGCCAGGTCAACCACGCAGGTGCCGTCGGTCTTGACGTTGATGTCGCGCGCCTGTACGTCTACCGGAATGCTGGCCACCACGTCAACACCCTGGGCCGGGCCACGAGTAAGAGCATCCATTGCTGCTTTGGCAATACCCGCCACCTTGTCCACCTCCAGGGTGGACGGCACCAGGAAGCGTCCTTCCTTATCCTTGAAATAGACCGTCACCTTGGCCTTTTCCACCTGGGGAGGCACATTGCTCATCCCTCCAATGCTGAGATCCGGCAGGTTGTTTGACTGGGCGGACGGTTTTCCCTGCAGCGCCTGTAACTTTTCCGTCAGGCTGCAGCCGCCCATCGTTAACAGGACAGCCACCATGATGACCAGAAAGACCAGCCGAAGGCGAAACAGGCCGCGCTCTCGTTCCTCTTCTTTGAGTTTTTGAAAATTCCACATATCCAGCCCTCCTCCCTTAATATGGTTTTACTTCCTGGTAAAACCTATGATGGAAGGAAGCCTTTTATGCATGAAGCCAGGGTATGCTTATAAAATTTCCGTCTGACAGGCGGTGATCTGGGCGTCCATCTGTTCCAGGTACCGGATCACGGCGCTCAAAGTGCTGTCGGCATGAGCCCTTTCGTTGCTCACACAGGCAAAGGCCACCGTCGCCCGCTGCCAGAGTTCCTGCTGTCCCACCTCGGCAATGGAAACGTTAAAGCGCACCTTGACCTTTTCCAGCAGACTTTTAAGCACACGCCGTTTATCCTTGAGGGAGTTCGCCTCACCAAGGAATAGCTCCATCGTGCAGAGACCGATTGCCACCACTCACCCTCATCCCCTCACTACCAGGACCGGACATTTGGCATTGTGCACCACATAGTCTGCCACACTGCCGATCAGCAGGTAGGTGAGGCGTGAATAACCGTGAGAGCCGACGACGATCAGGCTGGCATCGTTCTCCTTCGCCCAGTCCACGATCACGGTCCGGGGGTTGCCGCTGATCACCTCGCCGTTGACGTCGCTGACTCCGGCATCTCTGACCATCTTTACGGTTTCGGCAACGGTGCTCTCCCCATCCTGTTCCATGGTCTCTATGGCCATTTGCTGATAAGTGCCCAGTTGAAAGGCGATATGGGTATCGACGACGTAGATGATCTGGAGCCGGGCTCCGGTCAATTTCGCCAGCATAGCGGCATGGCCCGCAGCCTTCAGGGCTGACGGAGAGCCGTCCACCGCAGCGATGATCAGCTTGTAGGAAACCCCAACGAGTTCTCCAGCCATAGCAATCCTCCTTATTTTTGGTCGTTCGTCATTGCCAACTGCATCACGCCTGCTAAGGCGGTGGGGCCGGGTTCAATGGACCCGGCGCGGCGAGCACCCACTCCCACCAGGCACTATGTTGTACACAGCATAGCAAAACAGGCCCCGCCGCGCAATTAGAAATTGGTTTCTCAGAGGCTCCAGGCAACGGGCGCCAGCCATTGAAATTTGGAGAGCGCTGTCGTGCTCCGGATCCCTATTTATCCGGATTACGATCGGCTGCTGGGGCCGGCGGCGCCTCGCCGGTTTTGCTGTTCTGGCTGTCATCAATCAGCTTGGCGCTGCTGTCGGTGGGCTTTGCTGAATTGCTGCTGCCTGCAGGGTTAGGATTACCCGTACCTCCGCTCCCAGCCGGCTGGATATTGTTCGATGGGGTGTTGCCGGTATCTCTGGGGTCAGGGTTATGATCCGCCCATTTAGGGGCCCAGAAGGCCAGCTGCTTCCGGACTCCCGGGGCGAGGGTGGCTCTCAGGATCATGGAAGGCAGGTTCTGGCTGGACACCTCGGGCGCGCCCACGTTGATGCGATAGAGCCGCCCCGGGTCTTCATTCCGGGCGTTGACGCCCCGCAATACGGTAAACAGGTATCTGAACCCTGAGCCGTGCAGGATTTTAATTAGAGAGGGATCATAGGCCCCGAACGGAAAAGCGAAATAGGGGGTGGCGTGCCCTAGGTACATCCTGAATGCTTCTTGCAACTGCTGGGAGTCGGAGCTCATCCGGGCCTCGTACTCCTGGTCTGTCTCCTGGCGCTTGCTGTCAGGATCATAGGCATGGTCGATGGTAGCCGGCATCATAACGTGAGGCGTACCGGTCAGGGCTCCATTGTGCTGGTTGAAGGTGTGTCCACCGATAGTCACCAGCCCACCGTCCTCCAGCGCCCTGACCTCAGGCCAGTTCAGGTATCCGGGCAGCTTTCCCACATAGGCGCCGATCACAAAAGCCGTGGCGGGGGCGTTGTGTTTTTTTAGCACCGGCAGGGCATACTGGTACACACCCTGGTAGCCGTCATCGAAAGTGATCACCACTGCTTTTTCCGGTACCACTCCCTTGTTGTCCAAAAAATCGGCCAGTTGGGAGATCGGGATGATGCGAAACCCCTTTTGCTGCAGGATTGTCAGATCCGAGTCCAGGCGGCCCGGAGTGATCGAATAGGGGCCGCGCCCGTTCGGGTTCACATCGTGGTACATTAAAACTGCTACCTTGTTGCGGTAGGTTGACAGGACCTGATCGCGCGACCTGGAGCCAAAGGCTAAGATGATAGCGTTGTCCTGGGAGTGGTGTTGGAAATACTTGAGGGCCAGGCCACCAGACCGAGCTTCAGCGGTGTATGCCTGTTCGGCCTGCCTTTTGCCAAAAGAGGTGGCGCGCCACGCAAAAGGCAGTAGCAACAGAAAAAACGCCGCCAA
>JBEKKU010000085.1:0-10130 GCA_050010575.1 Thermacetogeniaceae bacterium
ATGGGAATTGGGACTATAAAGGCAGGCTGAAGCTTCCGGCTACCGGGTGAGGCGAACAGCGCGCCAACCTAAAAAGGAGGGTGAAGTGGGACATGGGCGTCATCTCCAGACTGCAACAGGACGTGCGGGCCATACTGGAACGGGATCCGGCAGCGAAAAGCGTGCTTGAGATTGTACTCTGTTATCCCAGTTTTCATGCCATCATCATGCATCGCATCGCTCATTCACTATACAAAAAGAACATGGTCCTGCTTCCGCGGCTGCTGTCCCAATGGAACCGGTTTATTACGGGAATCGAGATCCATCCGGGGGCGACCATCAGCGAGGGGCTGTTTATCGACCATGGGATGGGCGTGGTGATCGGCGAGACTGCCGAGATCGGCAACAACGTCACCATCTACCAGGGAGTGACGCTGGGCGGTACCGGCAAGGAGAAGGGCAAGCGGCATCCGACGATCGGAAACAACGTAGTCATCAGCACCGGGGCCAAGGTGCTCGGTTCCCTCACGGTTGGCGACAACGTCAAGATCGGCGCCGGGGCGGTGGTGCTGCGCAATGTTCCCCCCAACTGCACGGTGGTGGGCGTGCCCGGACGGGTCGTAAAACGGAACGGGCAGAAGATCGCCGACTCTGCACCGCCGGATGTGATCGACCTGCATCATGAATTACTGCCGGACCCGATCGGCGATATGATCACCTGCCTACAGCGCAAGATCGCCCGTTTGGAAAATCGTATTGAAGAATTGGAGTGTGTGAAGATTGGAACTCAAAGTCTACAACACGCTGACCAGGAAAAAGGAACAGTTTGCCCCGAAGAATGCGCATCATGTCAGGATGTATGTCTGCGGCCCGACGACCTATAATTACATCCACCTGGGCAACGCCAGGGCCCTGGTGGTGTTCGATACCATCAGGCGTTATCTGATCTTCCGTGGTTTCCGGGTCACCTACGTTCAGAACTTCACGGACATCGACGACAAGATCATCAACCGGGCTGCGGAGGAGGGGGACGAGCCTGCCGTTCTGGCCAACCGCTACATCCGGGAATACTTTCGTGACGCCGATGCCCTCCGGGTGCTGCGTGCCAGCGTGCACCCCAGGGCCACCGAACACATCACAGAGATGCTGGAGATGGTGCGTGGCCTGCTGGCCAAGGAGATCGCCTACGTCCTGGACGGGAGTGTCTACTTCTCGGTGCGCAAGTTTCCCGGCTACGGCAAGCTGTCTGGGCGCACCCTGGAGGAGATGCTGTCCGGGGCCAGGGTAGAGGTGGATGAACGCAAACAGGACCCGTTGGATTTCGTGTTGTGGAAGACTGCCAAGCCGGGGGAACCGTCCTGGGACAGCCCCTGGGGCCCGGGCCGGCCAGGTTGGCATCTGGAGTGTTCGGTGATGTCGACCAAGTATCTGGGGTTCGGATTCGATATCCACGGCGGCGGCAGCGACCTGATCTTCCCCCACCACGAGAACGAGATTGCCCAGGCGGAGGCCTACGAGGGGGGCTCTCCCTTTGCCCGTTACTGGCTGCACAACGGTTTCGTGACCGTGAACGAGGAAAAGATGTCCAAGTCTCTGGGCAACTTCTTCATCGTCCGGGACCTGCTCCAGCAGTGGCCACCGGAGGTGCTGCGTTTCTTCCTGCTGTCGACCCACTACCGCAGCCCGCTGGATTACAGCACCGAGGCTCTGGAACTCGCCCGCCGCAGCTACAATCGGCTGCGCAACACCCTGGAACTGATCGACGAGATTACCGGAGGGCAAGAGGCGGTGCCGTCAGGTAGACTGTCCAAAGACGCCGGCGATTTTCGGCACCAGGTGCTGGCCCGGGTGGCGGAATTCGAGGAGGCCATGGACGATGATTTCAACACTGCCCTAGCCCTGGCTGCCCTGTTCAACCTGGGCCGGGAGGTCAACGGCTTCATCAACCGGGAAGACTTTACCAAAACCCCGGCAGTGCTGCATATTCTGATCCACGTGCGCCACTACTTCACCTCGCTGCTGGATGTGCTCGGGTTGCTCCCCGGGGAAAGCCGGGAGCTGGCTCCAGAATATGCGGACCAGATGAGGCGGGTTATCGCCGGACTGGAACCGGCCGACCGCGATCTGTTGCCCGGTACTCTACCTGATGAGCCCCGTGCACTGCTGGACCTGCTGCTACAAACCCGGCAAATTGCCCGCCAGCAGAAAAACTACCGGCTGTCCGACCAGTTGCGGGACGAACTGCGGGAGATCGGTATCCTTTTGGAGGATACCTCCCGGGGTGTGCGCTGGCGCCTGGTGTAAACGCATTCGGAGGCCGGTTTAACCCTTTTCCGGCATCCGACCTCTTGCTTCTGACTTCTATTTCAGATAGGTTGGTGGGCAGCATGCATGTGGAACTGATCGCGTATACACCGGAGCCAGAGACAACGGTCGCCCTAGCGGCACGCCTCTGTTATTCCGCCAGGGG
Organism: Thermacetogeniaceae bacterium; assembly: GCA_050010575.1. Classification (GTDB taxonomy): domain Bacteria; phylum Bacillota; class DSM-12270; order Thermacetogeniales; family Thermacetogeniaceae; genus Palsa-1188. The sequence goes on from JBEKKU010000085.1 coordinate 2,450, forward strand.
TGTTACCGGCCTGAGGGACAACCTGAGCCGCAGTGAGATCGAATCGTTGCTGCGGCAGTTGGTGTCGGTGGGGCACCTGTCACCGGCCGAACACGCCAACTTCACCTTTGCCATCGAGGGGGTGAGCCGGGCGCTATCGCACCAGTTGGTGCGGCACCGGATCGCCTCCTATTCCCAGAAATCCCAACGCTACGTGAATGAACAGGACTTCACCTACATCACCCCGCCGTCGATTGCCGCCAGCCCGGAGGCTGCGGCGGTGTTCCACACCCAGATCGCCAGGCTGCAGGAGGCCTACCGCGAACTGGCCAAGGTAGTGCCCCGGGAGGATGCCCGCTACCTGCTGCCCAACGCCGCGGAGACCAAACTGGTCTGCACCTTCAACGCCCGCTCCCTGTTCAACTTCTTCCGGCTGCGCTGCTGCCGGCGCGCCCAATGGGAGATCCGGGACCTGGCCTACAGGATGCGGGATGAGGTGCGGCAAGTGGCACCGGTGCTGTTTGCCTTGGCGGGCCCCTCCTGCGAGACTGAAGAGATCTGCTGGGAGGGTGAACGCACCTGTGGCCGGGCTGCTGAGGTCAGGCGCCGGGAGGCCAGGGAAATCGGGGAATCGGCCGATGAGTGACGAGACCATCTGGGGCCGCAATGCCGTCTGGGAAGCCCTGAGGGCCGGCCGCCCGGTGAACAAGATCCTGATTGCCCGGGGCACCCACGGCAAAGCCCGGGAGATCGTGGACCGCGCCCGGGAGGCCCGGGTACCGGTGCAATTGGTGGACCGGGAGGTCCTGGACAAGCTGGCCAGTGGCGCCGGCCACCAGGGGATCTTTGCCTACCTGAGCCCCAAGGGCTATCTGACGGTAGAAGAGCTGTTGGAACAGGCGCAGGGCGGGAGGGAGGAACCGCTGCTGGTGATCCTGGCCGGCTGGGAGGACCCCCAGAACTTTGGGGCCATGATCCGCAGCGCTGAGGCAGCGGGGGCCCAAGGGGTGATCATACCGGAGCGGCGGGCAGTGCCCCTGACAGGGGTGGTGTCCAAAGCCTCGGCCGGAGCCCTGGAGCACCTGGCGATCAGCCGGGTGAGCAACCTGAGTCGAATGCTGGAGCAGTTGAAAAAGTCCGGCTATTGGGTGATCGGGGCGGCTGCCGGTGCTGAGCAAGCCTACTACGAGGCCGATCTGACAGGTCCTCTGGCCCTGGTGATTGGCGGCGAGGGCAAGGGTCTCGGCCACCTGGAGCAGAGCTGTGACCTGCTGGTGCGCATTCCCATGCCCGGCCACATCAGCTCTCTGAACGCCGCGGTAGCGGGTTCCATCCTGCTCTTCGAGATCCTGCGGCAGCGTATGGTGAAGGGTGTGGCCCAGAGCAGCGAATATTGTTCAACATTACCGGAATATTCGCCTTGACAAGCGACCCTGCTTTACGTATAATTTGCTTGGCTACGGACAAGCCTAAGGCCCCCCTGTTCTAAAGCCACTTCATCCGAGTTCATCATCCTCTACCGCTCTCCGAAGCTGTTTTGCAAGGGGTGCTATAAGATCTACCACAATTAAATAGTGTCGGCATTCACACCATCAAAACACTCACGGAGGCGATGTTTGCACAATGAGTAGTCTCGCGCAGCAAGAGGTATTCGAATCATACCATTACTTGCCGGACGAAGATGTCGTAGAACTAGCCAAGGATGGGGATGGAGTTGCTGAAGAGCACCTGATCAATAAGTATAAGAATTTTGTTCGAGCTAAGGCAAGGTCCTATTTTCTGATCGGTGCCGACCGCGAGGATATTATTCAGGAGGGAATGATCGGGCTTTTTAAGGCGATCCGTGATTTCCGTTGCGATAAGCTCTCCTCGTTCCGGGCGTTTGCAGAGCTATGTATTACCAGACAGATCATCACCGCTATCAAAACTGCGACCCGCCAGAAACATATCCCGCTTAACTCGTACATATCATTGAATAAGCCGATCTACGATGAGGATTCCGACCGCACCCTGCTCGACATTATCTCCGGGACTGCCATCAGTGACCCGGAGGAACTGATGATCAGCCGTGAGGAGTTTGTCGACATCGAGGCCAAGATGGGAGAGATTCTCAGCCCTTTGGAGTGGAGAGTACTGATGTCCTACCTCGAGGGCAAGTCCTACCAGGAGATGGCTTGCGAGTTGAAGCGCCATGTGAAGTCGATCGACAATGCCCTGCAGCGGGTCAAGCGCAAGCTGGAGCGCTATTTGGAGAAACGGGAGTACTAGAAAAGCATCAGGATTGCCTGCCTACTCAGCTTGATCTCTCCACCGAACCGTTGTATAATACAATTTGTTGTGACCGAAAGCCGGCGTAGCTCAATTGGAAGAGCGGCTGATTTGTAATCAGCAGGTTAAGGGTTCGAGTCCCCTCGTCGGCTCCAGATGTTTGATAGGCAATGTTCATAAGCGTCTTGGAGGGGTGCCCGAGTGGTTAATGGGGGCGGACTGTAAATCCGTTGGCGAAGCCTACGAAGGTTCAAATCCTTCCCCCTCCACCATACACCGCGGGGTGGAGCAGTTGGTAGCTCGTCGGGCTCATAACCCGAAGGTTGCCGGTTCGAGTCCGGTCCCCGCAACCATGTTTTTTTAGCCTAATCCAACGGAATTCCTTTGCTGTTTACTTATACAAGACAAGCAGAGGAGGAATTTTTTAAGCAGGTTCTTGACAGGCTCCCGAAGCCTGTTTTTTTATGCCATAAAAAGCAGGAAAACATCGGAAAGGGAAGAAATAGTTACATGGCAATTCTAGAAAAAGGAGCCTATAATGACCGGAACAAACTTATTTGCAGGCATAGATTACTTTGTCCTTATTAAAACACTTTTTATAACAACCTGGCCCATATGGCTACTAATTGCAGTAACAGCATTAGGCAAACTTGCCTTCCGGTTATGGGAGAAAAATCGACTGGCCAAATCAGGCATAGCAGATATTGATCAGATGAGCGGCAAGACCTTTGAGAAATATTTAGAAGTGTTATTTGAAAAGCTGGGTTACCGGGTTGAGAGAACCAGGTATGTCGGAGATTACGGAGCGGACCTGGTGACAACAGCAAAAAATGGAGTAAAGACTGTGATCCAAGCCAAACGCTATAAAGGGAAAGCTGGCGTCAAGGCTATCCAGGAGGCCGTAGCTGCTAAGGGGTACTATGACTGCACGAAGGCCATGGTGGTCACCAACAGCTTTTTCACCCAACAGGCAATGGAACTGGCTCGACGAAACCAGGTTGAACTGTGGGATAGGAATAAACTCGTGGCAGCGCTGCTTTCTGTAAAAGAGAAGACACCGGTAACAGTTTCACCGGATATAGCTGGACAAACACAGGCGGCAGCTTCGACAGATGACCGACACTTGCAAGATATACCCCAGAATACATGTGCTGTCTGTGGCAAGCCAGTTTTAGAAAAAGTAATGCAATATTGCTTAGCGCACCAGGAGAGATTCGGCGGAAAAATATACTGCTACGAACATCAGAGAAGTGCATCAATCTGAGCCTATATAATAAAGAAGCGGTAACTAATGTCTATAATCTGAAGCTCTGCAATGCACGCATTAAAGGAATTTTTGTTGTTATTAGTATCTATGGCTAACAAGTATTAGGTTTTGTTTAAGAAATATTTTAAGAGGGAGAATTTATTATGAGAGGTTATATCAACAATATTTTTTAAATAACTATGGTTTGGAATATAGCTTTATTACTGGAGACGATGGTAATTCCTATTATTTTGACAGCAGATCGTTAGATGGAGCAAAGACCATGGGTGAATATAATATCGATAATCAAGTGGAATTTAATGTTCAGCCGTCAATAAACGGAAATAGAAACGGACGCGCTAAGAATGTTGTCCTTATGCAAAGCCAGTCTACAGAAGAAGGCGAAAACTCTTTCGATTCAATTGATATTGTCAAAGTAATTGTTTTTGATGAGATTGCAAACACTACAGTTGCCGATTTGACCCCCAAAGAGGCAGTAATTCCATTTTCATTTGAAGAAATATTAGAATGTAAATCTGGTGTTGCCCTGTCTGCGTTAATTGTTGAACGATTCGGTGAATATTTATTTGAAAACAATATGCTCGGTGAAACAAACGCGATTGACGATGATAATCTGCTGTTTGGCGATAGAGGTAAAATAGCGGATTCGATTGTATATCGATGTCTATATTTAAGTAATTCAGGAATATTTGGTTTACGCCGAAGCGGGAAAACTTCTGTATTAAATGCTGTTCTTCGAAGATTAGATAGAGAAAATATTAAATACGTTCGAATCGAATCCCGATCTGATTTAGAGAATTTAGATTCATGGAAAACTGCACTATATGATATTTCCAAAAAAATACGGCAGTATTCATTGTCAATTAAACAAGAACCTTTAGAAAGCAGAGTGGAATTTGATAAACGGCTAAAACTTAATAGCACTGAAGAGGGCTATCAAAAACGTTCTTCGCAATACTTTGTAGAAGATGTAAAGCTATATTGTAAGGAAGAACAAGTTTTTGTAATTGCTATAGACGAGGTCGAACTTATAACACAGCCAAAACAGAAGCATGGAAAAATGTTGAAGCATATTGTGGTTTATGGGGTGCACTTAGAGATTGTGGTTGTGCATTAATTGTGTGTGGAGTTAATTTCACAATTAATTAGATTAATACTATTTTTTTTAATGGTATACAGGGAGATAATCCTATGTACGCTCGAATAATAAGTTGTGCTGACTTTTCATCAACATATCTCCCAGTATTTACTGATGAGCAGACGAAGTATATGCTAAATACATTAGGAGGATACAGCAATGTGGCCTTCTCTAATATCTATGCTGAAATCAATCGGGCATTCGGAGGACAGCCTTATGCCGTGCGTCAATTCGGTTCATTCGTGTTTGAACGAGTAAAACAATTACGAAAACCCAATGAGAAATATGAAGTAAGTAAAGCAACTGTGGAGCACCTATTAACTGAATATGGAAATTCTGCAGCAGGAAATAATGTATGTGAAATTATCCTTCAGCATATGACTATATTTTCCGATGAATATGAGATGCTAAAGAGATTGGTGCTTTCGCCAGAAAAATATAAAACATTTAAGGAACAGGACACATACAAAATTGACCATTTGCAAAAATATGGTTTAATAGAATATGACTACACTACTTGCTATGTGTCATTTAAGATTCACTTTATTAAAGACTATTTAAAGAGAACTAGTATAAAAGATCCAATGGATATGACGAATGACGAACGACGGCGATTATTACATTTATTCCAACACAGAATCTGTTTGTCGAACACTATTTAAAAGCTATATTGATAGACCGGGAGCATACAAGCCAGTAATAATTAATAATAAAGCTATACCCAAACCCAATCCAGACTCTTGCGCATTTAAGGATTTATTTGATCACAAAAAGTTTATCATATACTTTTCATCCATAAGAACTATTATAAGAGATAAATGGGGAACACTAGGCAGCAAGTTTTTATCTAACGGTATTAGTAAGGAAAAGTTCTGCTCTTGTATGGATGATTTGAACGCCGGACGAAATGATGCGGATCATTATGACGCTGAAGATGCTACTACATATCCAGATGAATGGGAAATTGACAACATTACTTTACAGAACTTTATTGCTTCTCATAATACTCTTAACAAAATCTTTGAAATATGTAATTTATAGTAGTATTAAAAGTACGTACATAAATCTTTTTAAGTACATCATCCATATTTGAAAACCCAATAATGGCTAACAATGCGAAGTGTAGAAGATTATGTAAGCTTCCTTGTCTCGCATCTATTCGAATAAGGAACAATTAATAGGAATCAAGGGAGGCGTCGATCATCAAAAAAACATTGTTTTCATTATTATTGACAGCAATGGTGCTACTTTATTTGCCCCTGCCAGCTATCTGCAACACAGCAATTCAAGTGAAACTGGATGGTCAAGCAACCAATCTCGATGTTAAGCCTATAATAGTCAACGGACGGATACTGGTACCCGTCAGAGGTATATTTTCACAGATGAGGGCCTTCATTCAATGGCAACCGGAGAACCAGGAAGTCCTTATAGCTAGAAACAGTATTGTAGTCAAGCTCACTGTAAACAGCGACACTGCCTTCGTTAACGATCACACGGTAACGCTGGATTCTCCGGCGGTGATAGTCAATGGACGGTTGATGGTACCCCTCCGATTTATTTCCGAAAGCTTCAAAGCGGATGTTAAGTGGGACGCCCAGGATAATACCGTGCTGATTGACGATACAGGCACCGCCGATATCAATACCGAACTCGAGTATGCCAACGCCAGCGCTACTGCCTTAGATTGCCTAAACAATAACCAGTTTAAAATTGCCTGGAGATACAGTGAGCTATCGCCGTCCAACCTGGTTGCGGATGACAGCGGAAATGTGTATTTTATCGACCAGTACTCAACCCTGCGAGCCGTGGATGCTAACGGCAACGCTCTATGGTCCGCCAATTATGGCGGCGAAGGAGTCGCCTACTTGGCGCGAGGCTTGGACGGCACTATCTACGTTGTGAGCGAGGGATTTCCGCCCCTCTCAAACCTGCCTGATCATGTATTTGTTTTTGATAAAAACGGAACGGCCAAGTGGTCTTCTGAAATCGATAATCCGATAGGGATGCTCGACAATCAAATGTTTGCAGCAGACCAGGACGGCAATTTCTTTATTGCTACCCAGGACGGAATCTGTGCCTATGACAACAAGGGCGCTGTCAAGTGGATCAACAAGGATGTGGTCAAGACATCGACGTCCTCGCCTATCGCTATATCCAATGTTAATGGGATCTGGACAGATCCCGCCGGCAATATATATGTAAGAACGAATGATATCACTAATCCAGAAAATAACAGTGATGCGGGCAATCAACTGGTTTCTCTCGATCCCAAGGGCAGCATTAGATGGACGAAGCAGGGCGTCCCCACTGAGGCGAACCTCTATTTCAATAACGAAAACCAGCTATACTACTGGAATATAAGCGGATTGCATGTGATCGATGCGGCTACCGGCGGTACAGCAACCGTAGGTAGCCCGGCCGGATATCCTGCCAGAGAGAGCTGGGCCGGATATGCCTATATCCAGAATAAACCGAATGGAATCGTTGCCGTGGACAGTAATGGACAGGCCAGGTGGACGTATAGCGTACCTGATGGCTTGAACGGCCAGATGCAGGATATCGTGGCGGATGCCGCGGGGAACGTGTATTTTGCGGATGACGGAGGCAACATATATTCCCTGGATCAGAACGGTAAGGAACGCTATATCTTTTTGCGCAACAACGACATGATTTCAAGCACTGCACTATCGGTATATAATAATAACCAATTGTTCTGCTTAACCAGTGGCTTGGGGCTATTCACTATCAATCAATCGTAATGTCTAAGGCGTAGTGTTGGCGCAAAAAATGCTCAATGTGAGCACACAGAACAGGGCCGCTGATTCTATTGATATCAGTAATTAATGTCTATAATAGGAGGTTGAAATAATAAGCACGAAATAGCAATAACGTGCAGCTGTTGCTAGCAGCCTGTGTGGGAAACATAGAAAACCTTGATAAGATATCATAAATATTTGCATATAAGGCAGGATATTCTTGTAATCCGTCGAATTCATTAAGTATGATGAAAAAGTTTAAGGATTACTCAC
>JBEKKU010000086.1:0-9912 GCA_050010575.1 Thermacetogeniaceae bacterium
ATTGGGCGGCGCAGTCATTCTTATCGGCTTCGGGGTCGTGATGACTTTGTTGCCGGCGCATTTCGGCCGTGCTTACGCCGCCTATGGCGGGGTGTTCATCGCCCTCTCAATTTTGTGGGGGTGGCAGGTGGACCGCATCGCTCCGGACTGCTTCGACTTGATCGGGGGGCTGATCGCCCTGCTGGGCGTCTGCGTGATCATGCTCTGGCCGCGGGGGTAGCAGTGGGTGTCTCATCGGGGAAGTATACAGGATACTTAACCAGGAGGGGTTGTATTGTTAAAATGCGGGTGTAGTATATTAACCAGTTGAGATTTTGGCCGGATACCCGCTGGTGGGTGCGGCTGAATAAGGGATAAAGGGGTCCCCGTAGATGATACGGGGACTTGATGTTTTTCAGACCCGGCGTGCCGGATCTTTACAACCGGTCACACAAGGCAGTGTGACCGACAGCTACAAGGCAGCGTTGCCCCTGCAGGAACCATGACGTTCCTTGGCAGGGGCATTTGTGCTTATAAGCAGTGATGCTAGAGACAGCTTGACGGCTGCAACAATCGGCAATGATGCCCTGGTGCCAGAGAAACACCTCCCTTCTCTCGGCGCCGGGGCGTTCATTTTTTAAGGAAAGGGGACACACCTCAATGTATGCACCATGGATGCCGAGGAATGTCCCCGATGAATGGGGACACACCTCAATTAAGGAATGGGGACACACCTCAATGGATGCACCATGAATGCCGAGGAATGTCCCCGATTGCTAAATGAGTGCCGAGGAATGTCCCAATATTAATTATGAGAGGAGTGGATGTTGTGATGACCAGAAAGGTAGCTATCTATGGAAAGGGCGGCATCGGTAAATCGACCACCCAGCAGAATACGGCGGCCGCCCTGGCGTACTTCTATGGCAAGAAGGTCCTGATCCATGGCTGTGATCCCAAGGCCGACTGCACCCGGATCATCCTGGGCGGAAAGTCCCAGACCACGGTGATGGACACCATGCGGGAATACGGGGAGGCAGCTGTGCAGGTTGAAGGCGTGGTCAAGACCGGCTACTGCGGGATCAGGTGCGTCGAGTCCGGGGGTCCGGAGCCGGGGGTGGGTTGCGCCGGCCGGGGCGTGATCACCGCCATCAACCTGATGGAGGAACTGGGGGCGTACACGCCGGACCTGGATTTCATCTTCTTCGACGTGCTGGGCGATGTGGTCTGCGGCGGCTTTGCGATGCCGATCCGGGAGGGCAAGGCCCAGGAGATCTACATTGTGGCTTCTGGTGAGATGATGGCTCTGTACGCAGCCAATAATCTCTGCCGGGGCATGGTGAAGTATGCAGAGCAGAGCGGAGTGCGGCTGGGCGGCATCATCTGCAACAGCCGCAATGTCGACGGTGAGGTGGAGCTGATCGAGGAGTTTTGCAAGATTATAGGCACGCAGATGATCCATGTCATCCCCCGGGACAACATCGTGCAGAAGGCGGAGTTCAACCGCAAGACGGTGACCGAGTTCGATCCGGAATGCAACCAGGCCCAGGAGTATAAAGAGTTGGCACGGAGGATCATCGAAAACCAGATGTTTGTCATTCCGCAACCAATGTCCATGGATAAGATGGAGAGCCTGGTGGTCAAGTACGGTCTGATGGATTAGGAGGTGGCTGTAATGAAGATGATTCGCGCTATCGTGCGGCCGGAGAAGGCCGAGGATGTGGCGGATGCCCTGGCGGCAGGCGGTTTTGTGGCGCTCACCAAGATGGATGTGGTCGGCCGCGGCAAGCAAAAGGGGATCCATGTGGGCAATGTTTACTATGATGAATTGCCTAAGGTGTTGATTTTGCTGGTTACCGAGGACGTAAACACCGAAGACGTGGTAAGGATTATCAACCAGTCCGCCTACACCGGCAACTTCGGCGACGGCAAGATCTTCATCAGCCCGGTCGAGGAGGCCTACACGGTACGGACCGGGAGCCGCGGCTTGTAATTTTGGAGGTGAAGTGAAATGAAGGAGATCGTGGCGATCATCAGGCCTAACAAGATGACCAGGATGAAGGAAGTACTGGCGACATTGGGGTTCCCGGCTCTGACCGCCTGGCGGGTGCTCGGCCGGGGCAAGCAGAAAGGGCTGGCCGGCGAGGTCTCTTTTGCGGTGAGGGATGAGTTGATGGAGCATGGCCGAACCATGAAATACATTCCCAAGCGGCTGATCTCGCTGGTGGTAGAGGACGAGGACGTAATGCTGGTGGTCGGCGCCATCATAAAAGTCAACCGCACCGGCGAGATCGGGGACGGCCGGGTATTCGTCTGTCCGGTGGAGGATGCCGTCCGCATCCGCACCCAGGAGCGTTCGGTCTCGGCTATCTCCTGATAGGTGAAACGTGTAAACGCGGGGACGGTTCTGTTGCTCATTGCGAAAAGTGGAAAGTGGCGTCAGAAGGAGACAACTGTAGCCGTCCCGGGCGCTAGTAGACATAATACAAAGAGCGAGGAGGATGATTTGAATGCCTCTGTTCAACATGAAATGCGACGAACTGATCCCCGAGCGGGGCAAGCATATCTATGTCCACGACCCGGAAAATCCGGTGGTGCCTGCCTGCAACATCAAGACCATCCCCGGCGACATGACGGAGCGGGGTTGCGCCTTTGCCGGGGCGCGGGGGGTGATCGGGGGACCGATCGCCGACATCATCGCTATGGTGCACGCCCCGGTGGGATGCGCCTGGTACACCTGGGGGACGCGCCGCAACCTGTCCGACCTGCATACCTGGGCATTGCCGGGGCGCCTGTCCAACGTTGCCTTCAACCGGCGCTATTGCATGGTAACGGACATGCAGGAGCGGGACGTGGTCTTCGGCGGTGCGAAGAAGCTCCAGGCCTCCTGCCTGGAGGCCTTCCGGTTGTTCCCGGAGGCTCGCGGCCTGATCATCTTCACCACCTGCACCACCGGTCTGATCGGTGATGATGTGAAAGCGGTCGCCCGCCAGGTGGAAAAGGAGGTCGGCAAGCCGGTGTTCACCTCGGAGTCGCCCGGCTGCTCCGGGGTTAGCCAGTCCAAGGGCCACCACGACTTCAACATCCAGTTCTACCAACAGGTCAATGCGCTGCGGGCGCGCCGGCCGGAACTGAAGATGCAGGATGAAGAGAAAACTCCCTGCGACATCTGCCTGATCGGCGAGTACAACATGGACTGGGACCTGGCAGCGATCCGCCCGCTGTTCGAGCGGATCGGAGTGCGCATTGCTGCCGTGTTCTCCGGCAACGAGCGGATCGAGAACCTGATCAAGATGCTGGATGTGAAGCTCAACGTGGTCCATTGCCAGCGTTCCGCCGAGTACATAGCCAAGATGATCCAGGACGGTTTCGATACCCCTTTCGTCAGAGTGTCTCTGTATGGGATCGGGCAGACTAGCGATGCCCTGCGGCAGACAGCAGCCTTCTTTGGGCTGGAAGAGCGGGCGGAGCAGGTGATCGCCGAGGAGACGGCCCGGGTAGAAAAGGCGCTGGCCTTCTACCGCGCTCGCCTGGCCGGCAAGCGGATTGCCGTCTATGTGGGCGGTCCCCGGGTCTGGCACTGGATCAGACTGCTGGAGGAACTGGATATGGAGGTAGTGGCCGGGGCCTGCACCTTTGCCCATGAGGACGACTACCAGAAGATCAACGACAGGGTCAAGGGGCAGGTCCTGATCATCGACTCTCCGAACGAATTCGAGATCGAGGAGATGCTGGACACCCTCAAGCCGGACCTGTTTCTGACCGGCATGAAGGAGAAATACCTGGGTCGTAAGATGGGCATCCCTACGGTGAACTCCCACTCCTACGAGAAGGGGCCCTACGAGGGCTTTGCCGGCATGGTCAACTTTGCCCGGGACATCTACCAGGGCATCTACGCCCCGGCCTGGCGCTTCCAGCATGGGTTGCCGGCCAAAAGAGAGGAGGCGCCGCCATGCGCTTGAACGAGATTCCGGTCGATGGCGTTCCCTATGACCGGCTCAAGATCGATCAGATCCCGGCGTCGCCAGCCTATGCGCCCCGTGACCCTGAACTGGTGCCGGCCGCCGGCCGCACGCTGGTGATCAACCCGGACCGGATCTGCATGCCGATCGGCGCCATGTGGGCCGTGCTCGGTGTGCACCGGGCCATCCCCTTTGTCCAGGGGGCGCAGGGCTGCACTACCTATGCCCGCTACACCTTCAGCCGCATCTTCAAGGAGCCGGCCACCATCGCCACCGCTTCCTTTCACGAGGACGCCGCGGTCTTCGGCGGACGCCGCAACCTGATCGAGGGCCTGCGCAACCTGGTGGTGCGCTACTGGCCGGAGGTGATCGGGATCGCCACCACTTGCTCCAGCGAGATCATGGGGGACGACCTAGTCAGCTTCGTGAAGGAGGCCAGAGTGAAGATCGGCGAGGAGATCGGCGCCGAGAAGATGGACCGGATCGCCATGGTGATCATCAACACTCCCAGTTTTGCCGGCTCCCACGTGGATGGCTATGACCGGGCGTCCAAGGCCTTTATAGAAACCCTGGCCACCGGGCGCGATAATCCCGATCGCCGCGTCAACATCATCCCCGGCCTGCTCTACCCCGGTGACATCCGGGAGATCAGGCACCTGCTGGAGGAGATGGAGATAGAGGCTACCGTGCTGTTCGATATTTCTGACACCCTGGATGCCCCGCTGGCGCCGCCCCAGGAGATTCCCTACTACCCGCCGGGCGGCACGACCCTCCAGGAGATCCGGGGTATGGGCAACGCCCTGGCCACCTTCGCCCTGCAGCCGGCAGCCGGCGCCAGCGGGGCGCGCTCCCTGGAACGGAGGCTCGGAGTGCCGGCAGTGGTAGGCCCGACCCCGGTGGGAGTTGACGCCACCGACGCCCTGCTGCAGAACCTGAGCCGGATCACCGGCAGGGAGATCCCATCGTCGCTCAAGATCGAGCGCGGCCGGTTGATCGATGCCATGGCGGACACCTTCCATCACACCATGATGAAACGGGTAGCCATCTTCGGCGATCCGGATACCGTCACGGGGGTGGCCCGGTTTGTCTGTGAACTGGGCATGACTCCGGTGGCAGTGACGCCTGGTACTCGCACCAAGACGTTCGAACAGGAGATGGACGGGATCTTCGCCGGGTACCGGGAGTTGTTCCTGGATGCGCCTAGGGTATTCAACGGCGGCGACCTGTTCGAGTTCGAGGAATACTTGAAAACCTTGCCGCGGCTCGATCTGATCATCGGCAACTCCAAGGGGATCGATATCTCCAGGGAATTGGAGGTGCCGCTGGTGCGGGTCGGCTTCCCGATCTACGACCGTTTCGGCTACCAGAAGCGGCCGATCGTCGGTTACCGGGGCGCCGAATTGCTGCTCTACGAGATCGTCAACGCCATCCTGGACTTCCGCTATCCGGACGACCGCACCCAACAACTTTAACTACTCAGGAGTCAGGAGACAGGAGTCAGGTACCTGAAAAGAGGAGGTGAATCCGATGGCATTTCCAATAGAAGCACTGCCAGCTTTACCGGCGCGGCGCGGCCACCTGGTCATCAAGACCAGGGGTACCCCAGCGATTCCGGAATGCGGCAGCGCTACCATTCCCGGCCTGCTCTCGGAGCGCTCCTGCGTCTTCTACGGGGCGCGCTGGATGTTGGCGGCTATACCGGATGTGATCCATCTGGTGCACGGCCCGGCAGGTTGCGCATACTACGGCAGCACCGTCCGGCGCACAAGCTACCGCGTTTACTCCAGCATGCTGGAGGAGCGCGACATTGTCTTCGGTGGCAGCGCCAGGCTCTACGCTGCTATCCTGGCGGCGGTGCGGCGGGAACCTACCGCCAAGGCCGTCCTGGTCTATGCCACCTGTGCCGCCGGCCTGATCGGCGAGGACCTGGACACCATGTGCAGGAACGCCTCCGAGGCCACCGGCCTACAGGTGGTGCCGGTCAACTCACCGGGTTTCCGCGGCTGCAGCCAGGCCGCGGGCCACGACCTGGCGGCAGAAGTGCTGCTGCGGCATTTCATCGGTGTCGGCAGCGAACAGTCGATGATCCCCAATAGCGTCAACATTTTAGGCGAGTTTGACGTCCAGGGGGATCTGCAGCAGATCGAGGCCCTGCTGCAACAGCTAGGACTGCGGATCATCTGCGCCTTTTCAGGGCGGGCGCCGACCGCGGCCATGGCCGGGGCTCACCGGGCCAGGCTGAACATCGTGCACTGCCGCCGTACCGGGGAGTCCCTGGCCGAGGGCATGCAGGAACGTTTTGGCACACCCCACCTCAAGGCTTCCTTCTTCGGTCTGGAGGAGACTGCTGCTACCCTGCGGGCGATTGGCCGGTTTTTCGGGACAGACGAGGCCGTAGTCGAGGAGGTTGTCGAGACCGGCTGCAGTGAGGCCCGGCGCCTGGCCGAACCGTTTCTAAAGCGGCTGCGGGGAAAAAGGGCCGCCCTGTTCTTTGGCGCATCCCGGATGGGGTCGATGGGCAAGGCCTTCAGGGACCTGGGGATGAATCTGATCATGGTCGGTTCCCAGTTTGGCTGCCGGGTGGATTACGAGGATGCCGACCGCAAGGTGGTTGAGGGAACGGTGATCATCGACGATGCCCCCGAACAGGAGCTGGAGATTTTTTTGCATCAACGGCATCCCGATCTGCTGTGCGGGGGGACGAAGGAGAAATATATGGCGCACAAAATGGGCGTCCCCTTTTTGGTCTTCCCCCAGGAGGGCAGCCCCTTCGCCGGGTTTCGAGGTTTTGTCAACCTGGCCCGGGAGGCTGCAGGACTGGTCAGCGCTCCAGTATGGCGGCTGGCCAGGAGCGAGGGTGACCTGCCTGATGCTCCGGGATCATTCTTTGCTTTGAGCGGGAAGGAGAAAGATAATAATGAGCGCTAGCGATCTGCCGGAGTTATTCTACGTCCACCCTTGTTTGCATAAGGCGGCGGCCCGCTGGTTCGGGCGTATTCACCTGCCGGTGGCGCCGGAGTGCAACATCAAGTGCCGCTATTGCACCCGCAAGTTTGACTGCGCCAACGAGAACCGCCCCGGAGCGACCAGCCGGATCCTCTCGCCCGGGGAGGCGCTGCAGGTAACGTCGGAGGAGGTGCAGAGAGATCCCCGGCTGCGGGTGGTGGGCATTGCCGGCCCGGGCGATCCTCTGGATAATCCGGCCACCTTCGAGACCCTGGAACTGGTTCACAACCGGTTCCCGCACCTGATCAAGTGCATCAGCACCAACGGGTTGTTGCTGGTGGAATCATTGCCGGGGCTTTACGCTAGGGGGGTGCGGGTGGTTACTGTGACCGTCAATGCCGTCTCTCCTGCAGTGGGGGTTCTAATCTACGAACACGTCCAGTATCATGGCCGGATCTACCGGGACGCTACTGGAGTGGAACTGCTGCTGCAGGCCCAACTGGCAGGGATCGAGCGGGCGTCAGGCATGGGCATGGTGGTCAAGGTCAATACGGTGTATATCCCGATGATCAACGACAGCCACCTGATCGAGGTGGCCTTGAAGGTGAAAAAGGCCGGGGCCCACGTCATGAACCTGGTGCCACTGATCCCCATGGCCCAATTTGCCGGGTTGCAGCCTCCCGGCAGGCAGCAGATTCTCCTGGCCCGGCAAAGCCTGGTCGGTATCATCAGTCAGGTGGAGCATTGCCGCCAGTGCCGCGCCGACGCCGTCGGCATGCTCTGTCAATCAGGAGATGAGCAGATATGATCCGGATCATCGATACCACATTGCGGGATGGAGAGCAGGCCCCAGGTATTGCCTTCACTGTTCAGGAAAAGGTCCGGATCGCCAAACTACTGGCTCGCCTGGGTGTCTATCAGATCGAGGCTGGTACTCCGGTCATGGGTGGGCTGGAGCAGCAGGCGATCACCGAGATCGCCCGCCTGCAGTTGCGGTGCCGGGTGAACTCCTGGAACCGGCTCTTGCTGGGCGATCTTCGGGCGTCCATCGCCTGTGGTGTTAGGGACGTGCATATTGCCTGCCCGGTCTCGGAGATCCAGATCGACCAGAAGCTGAGGCGCAGCCGCTTATGGGTCCTGGACACCATGAAACGGGCGGTGCGCTATGCTCTTGATTATGGTCTCCGGGTCACGGTAGGGGCCGAGGACGCCTCCCGGGCCGACCCCGCCTTTCTGCTGGATGTCGGTCTGGCGGTGCAGGAGTTGGGAGTGGAACGGCTGCGCTATTGTGATACCTTGGGCATGCTGCATCCTTTTGACGTCTTTGACCGGCTGTCCTGGCTGCGGTCAAGGATCTCGCTGGAGATCGAATTTCACGGCCATAACGACTTCGGCATGGCCACCGCCAATGCTCTGGCCGCCGTGAAAGCAGGAGTGGAATGCGTGGACACCACCATCGGCGGCATCGGGGAGCGGGCCGGGAATACCTGCCTGGAGGAGTTTACGGCTGCTTTACAGGGAGTATACGGTTACAACCTGGACCTGGATCGCCGGGTGTTGCTTCTGCTGGGTAAATACGTGGCCCGGGCGGCAGGAAGAACGGGATGGCGCCATAGCTTGAGTTTGGTTGACCGGGAGCAGGATAGCCCTGCTTGCAGACCAGCGATGGGAGGCGGCTGAAAGTATACATGATACATACAGAAACACCGTTGCATTTCAGTTGTTGGCAGGTAAGATCAGGATCAGACGAAATGACCGTCGGCGTTGCTGCCGGGCCAGGGATAAGGGAGTCCCCGTAAATAGGCGGGGATATTCTGTTATTCAGCCGGGGATTACGGGTAAGCTGCACCAGGGATATAGAACCGGAATGGAGTCAGAGAAGTTTTTTCTGGCAGGAGGGATGATTGTGCAGGTGTTGGTGGTACAACACGTGTCTTGTGAGGGGCCCGGCCTGCTGCAGGAGGCGCTCGAACAAAAAGGCTGGAGCCTGGACGTCCGGTGCATGGATGGCCCGAATGCGGTGCTGCCGGATGCCCTCGGGGCCTATGATGCCTTCGTGATCCTCGGTGGCCCCATGGGGGCGTATGAGGAAGAGTCCTATCCCTACCTCCGGCAGGTACAGACACTGATCCGTCAGGCGGTATCCGCCAGGTTGCCGACGCTGGGCATCTGCCTGGGGGCGCAACTGATTGCCAGAGCGCTCGGAGCGGAGGTGGCCGCCAACCCGGTCAAGGAGATCGGCTGGTACGAGGTAAGCCTTACTCCAGCCGGCCGGCTGGTGCCGCTATTTATGGGGATGCCCCCCTCTTTTCCGGTGTATCAATGGCATGGCGATACCTTTGCCCTGCCCAAGGGCTCCTACCAGTTAGCCAGGGGCGAGGCCTGCGCCAACCAGGCTTTTGTCTACGGGGCGTCCACTAGCGGTGGCTATGCCTGGGGGTTGCAGTTTCACCCGGAGGTGACCCCGGAGATGGTCGAGCAGTGGGCCAGCTTTTACGCTGGGGAACTGGCGGAGTTTGGCGGAGCCGGCCTGGCGGAAGCGATGCTGCGGGAGACCCGGGAGATCTGGGAGCGGATACGGCCCTGGCGGGAGCAGTTCCTGATCAACATAGAGCGGGTGCTGCGCGGCAGCCGGCCAATTTTCTGATCATCCTGCACCCGGCAGATCGCTTAAGAAATAGCTGTCCTGTAAGGCAGCTATTTTTTCATGCATACCCGGTGTTGCGGGGCCCATGTATACATAATACACGATAATTGCCGATTGTATTTTCGGCAACCCGGCATTAAATTAGTATTGTTACAGTTCTGGCAAAGGCGCCGGAGTGAGCGGGATAAAGAGGTCCTCGCGCAGCGGTGGCCTTTTTATTTTACGTCAACCCCTAAAGGGGATGGCAAGTCAGATCATCTGTTTAAAAACTGCAAAATCTATTGACATGGGCCCTTATTTCGCGCACACTACAGTCGAGCGAGGGGGATAACAGTTGTTCCGACAGTTCAGGCGTTGGATACTGGGAGAAAAGCTGGCTAA
>JBEKKU010000087.1:0-9617 GCA_050010575.1 Thermacetogeniaceae bacterium
CACTGCCGCCCTCAACCTGCCAATGCGTAATTCCTTCAACTGCATTACTGGCCCTCCGTTTTCGCCATCATCTGGTTTGTTCGTAACAGTCGTTTAGCCGTCATGAAAAAATGCTACCTGTTTCAGGCCGGCAAGTGTTCAAATGTCTGATTATATTATTGTACCAGAATGCCCTGCTTAATTGTAGTATATTTATTACCAGGTAATAATGCGGGGAAAAAAGATCGACCGCTGCCTGCGGTCGATCCGGATGTCATCTATATGGCCGATCAGCTAGCTCTGGTCGAGCACCTCCACCGATGCCAGCACCCAGTCGTACTGGCCGCTGGTGATCACGCTGCCGCAGTAATCGCACTGCCCGGAGGCGTTGATGCTGACATTGGCGCCGCAGTTCGGACACTGGGTGACCTTGGTGGCCTCTGTCTCCGTTTTGGTGAGCACGCCCTGCTTGCGGATCATCTTGAACAGGTAGGTCATGTAAATATCCCGGTGCGGGTCGCCCTCCACCACCTTGCTGGTGGTGTCGTCGATCACGTAGTCCTTGAGCCGGGCTTTCAGGACGACGCTCAACACGTCATTGACGCCATCATCGGTGTAGTTGGTGATCTTGGTGTCCAGGACGCAGATCTCCTCCATCATGTTGGTGGTGTGGTTGTCGATGAAGCTCTGCAACTGCTTGTTGTGCATGTTGAACAGCTCGTCGGTCTCGAACGGCCGCACCGAGTTCCAGTTCTTCTTCATCCAGGAATCCTGCAGCTGCAGGTACATGTTGTTGACCCGGGTGATGAAGTTGGCCTCGGAGAAGTTGGGGTCATTCTGCTTGAGCTGGTCCAGGTTGTTGTCCTTGATAGAGCATGGGGCTGCATCCTCGTAGCTATCCGGCTGCCCTGCTCCAGGACCTCGCGGCAGCAGTTTGCGCAGGGCAAAGATCACCAGAAAGACAATGATCAGCACGACGGCGGCTCTACTGCCACCGCCAAAGAAGAGGAGGAGGGGTAAAACCGGGCCTCCGGATGAACCGTCGAAGCTGCCTCCGAAAGAACCGTCAGAGCCGCCGCTTAAGCCATGGGAAGAGGAGCCCGAGCTGTGGAACGAGCCACTGTGGGACGTGCTGTTGCCGAACCCGGCCAGGGCCGGTTGCGGCTGCAACGATACTGCCGCCATCAGAACCAGGGCTACAGCCAGGATGGCAATCACCAGTCTAGCGCATAGAAATAGGTGTCTGAGTTTCATCTGCCGCCCCCTATTCTAGTTTTGTCCCGCACTTGGTGCAGAACAGGACGTCTGAGCTTAGTCTGGCCCCACACCGGGGGCAGAATCTGGCCTCCGGCTCAGGGGCTGGAAGCAGCGTACCGCACTTGGAGCAGAACCGGGCATCGGCCGCCGCTGAAGCACCACACTTGGGACAGGCCGGGATGGCAATCCCTGCTACTGCACCAGATGCTGCCGCTGACCCCGGGGCAACTGCTCCCGGGGCTGTTCCCTGTGGCGCGCCAGGCTGATCCGGGTTGTTCAGAGCACCCTTCAGGTTCTGGGCGAACAGGCCCCCGATCCCCAGGCCCATGCCGATGCCGACACCTGCCTGGTTCATGGCGTTGATGCCCGGGTTGGTTACCGATTCCTTCATAGCATCCAGGGTCTCCACCTGGGCATAGTTCTGCATCCCGCCCATGATATTGACTCCGGTGCGCTTCCGCAGCATCTCCTGATACTCTTCCTGAAGGGTGATGCTCTCGATCTGAAAACCGGTTATCTCCAGGCCGAGGCTGCCAAATTCTGCGGTTACCGCCTTGATCATGCCATCGTCGATGATCTTGTAGTTGGCAGACAGTTGGGCCGCAGTCACTCCCTGCTGGACGAGCAGCGGAGCAAAGTTGGTGACGATGAAGCTTTTCAACTGGTCCCTGAGATCGGCGGCGGTATAGTAACGGTTGGTGCTGGTGACCTGGGTTAGAAACTGTTTAGGGTCGGCGATGTGAAAGTTGAAGGTACCGAAAGCCTTGATCTCCACCTGCTCGAACTTCGGGTCCGGGATCAGCACCGGGGCCGGCGTGCCCCACTTTTGGCCGAGGAACTGCTTGGTGTTGATGAAGTAGACGTCAGATTTGAAGGGGGATTGAAAGCCGTAGGGCCACCCCTTCAAGTCTGCCAGGATCGGCAGGTTCTTAGTGTTCAGGGTATAGGTATTGGGCTCGGTAAAGATGTCGGCGATGCGTCCCTCGTCCAGGAAGACTGCGCACTGGCCCGGCCGGACGATCAGTTTGCCGTTATTCTGGATCTCGTTGTCCATCATCGGGAACTTGTAGAGGATTGCCTCCTGCGAGTCGTCCTCCCACTGGATGATATCCAACCACTGCTTTTTGATAAAATCCTTGAGGCCCAATACTTTCAACTCCTTTAGTGAGGTGTATTGTTCGCTGGGGACCCGGCAGCCCCCCTTCTGCCTCCGTTATCTGATCTGGGCAGGGTTTATTAAAATTATATTCGGTAAAATGTTACACTTCCCTGCAGGCTGCCAGGATTTAACCCAACCCCGCTATTTTGGTATAATCTGCGCCTCATCGGAAGGAAAGGAAGCGTTAATGAATAAAGCCCGCTTTCAGGCGGGCGCTGGCGATTCAGCAGGAGGGCGGATATGCGGTGATCCGCTTCACAGGCTAGCAGCTTTTTGCTTGAAGCCGGAGCCCGGCAACATGATCCGCTTCACCAATTGAATCAGGCTAACGATGTCAAAGGGCTTGGAGATATAGTACTGGATCAATCCCCGCTTTCCTGCATCCATAATGTCCTCTATTTCCCCGTAGGCAGTAATCAAGATCACGGGCACATCAGAGATCAGGCCCTGGACCTCCTTCAGGGTCTCCAGGCCGTTTTTACCAGGCATGTTGATGTCCATGAAGATCAACCCCGGGGTGCAGGCCCGGATGGCGCGGATCGCCTGTTCGCTGTTCAAGGCTGTCTGGACACGGTACCCCTCTGCAACGAAAATCTCACCCAGCAGGTCACAGATGGCTAGCTGATCATCCACAATGAGCAGGTACTGGTCGCTTTCCATGTTCATTAAAAGATCACCCCAAATCTCAGATATGCATATTGTTCGACCTTGATCCAAAATATCCTTGACAAAAATTCCTATAAATATCGACAAATTTCACGCTTTGCAGGCTGTGGAACCCTATTTAATGGCTATGCCGCATGCCTTTCAGCGATCTTAGACGCAGGCCCCGTTACTCAGCCCTGGCGTAAATTAGGGCCCCGTCCCCAAACCTCTAGGACATTCTGGACAGTGTACTTAAAGAATTCGGGAGACGGGGATGCTTGAAAGAGATCGCCGAATAAATAAGTAAATTGATATATGCGCAATAAAATTTATTACCTTTTAATAAAGACTGCCAGAGCCTACAGGAGCTAAAAAGACCGGCAGATCACCGCCCTGGCGCACCGTGCCCGAGCCGCGAACCGCCCGGCGGCTGGAGGCGGTCTTGCCGAAAAGGCGTAAAAATGATAAGCTTTCTGAGCAGGAAGGAGTTTTTTGGGGCTCGGAGAGACAACGGAGGATATTCATGCCAGTAAGTAATAGCAGCAACTTGGCCAGGACCGCCAGGCCGGGGAGAACAGCCAGGAAAAAGGCGAACGCCAAGAAAATCCTGTTAGCGATATTGCTTTTTCTAGGGGCTAACATCCTCTTTTTTGCCGTGACCTGCCCATTAGTGGTCTGGTACGGCCCTTTTCGCAATATTAAAAACGCCGCCCTCGGGGCGATCGCCACTTCCCAGCACCAGTACCTGCTGCGCTACATTATGAGCCCCTGGGAGATTAGCAAGCTCCTGTCCAAGGAACCACAGACGGGCGGCGGGGTGTTTGGCGTCACCATCGGTAAAAACCATGACAATGGGGTGACGCTGACAGAGGTCAACAGCTCCCGCTTCAAGGGCTACCTGCTGGAGATCAATGACCCCACCCGGGTCAAGCTGGGTGTGACCGCCAGCCTGGGCGTCAAGGGTGAGTTGACCAGCGAGATCGCCCGGGATAACGGGGCAATGGCGGCGGTAAACGCCGGCGGCTTCGACGACCCGGCCGGCACCGGCAACGGCAGAACACCTTACGGGATCATCATTCACAACGGCTTCATTCTTGCCGGGGCGGACACCCAGGGAAAGGTAGAACTGATCGGCCTGGACGACAACGGGATATTGTTCACCGGCTACTACACCATCAGGGAGATCCGCCAGTTGAACATCAAGGACGCTATCTCCTTCGGACCGACCCTGATCAAGAACGGCCAGAAGCAGATCACCAGGGGAGACGGGGGCTGGGGCATCGCTCCACGTACCGCCATCGGTCAGAAGCAGGACGGCGCCATCATGCTGCTGGTGATCGACGGGCGCCAGACCGACTCCCTGGGCGCCAGCCTGCTGGATGTGCAAAATATTCTCTACGACAACGGCGCCTGGACGGCAGCCAATCTGGACGGCGGTTCCAGCACCACCATGTACTACGAGGGCAAGGTCGTCAACCATCCTTGCGACCTGATGGGCGAGCGCCTGGTGCCCACCGCCTTCATCGTCATTTAACGTGTAACGGGGTGATCTTGTGAAGAAACTGATACCGTGGCTGCTGGCAGTGGTGGTTTTTCAACTGTGCATCTACCTCTACCTGGACCGGGTGCTCCTGGTGCCCGCAGTCTCCAGCATCACCCAGAAGCCGATCGGGTCTGACGGCGTCTCCAAGCTGCCATCCTACGATAGCAGCTATCTGGCGGAGGTCTCCAAGGACTGGGTGAAGATCTACTCGGTCAAGGACAACAATGTGGTCAACCAGGTCGACATCGGGGCTACCGAGAAGCTCACCTACTTCTCCTGGCTGCCGGACCGGGACATCGCCCTGGCGGGGATCAGCAAGCCGGGCGCCAAGGGTACCATCTGTACCCTGAAGCCGCTCAATATGATCACCGACAACCACCCGGTTGAACCGTCCATCACCGGCCTGTCTAAGGGAGCAGAGATTGCCGACGTGGCCTTCTCGCCGGACATCAACGTGGTCTACATCCAGGTGAAGAGCGGCAACGTCTCCTCGATCTACCGCACCGACGCCAACAACAAACTGACGGAGGTGAGCAACACCCCTGCCGCTATCGGCCGGATCGCCAACTTGAAGAGCGAGGACGCCCTGCTCTATGACAGCATCAACACCGGGCTGGTCTACCTGGTGGACAAGAACGGCAGGAAACAGCTCTCCCCGGTTGATGGCAGCCAATATGCCCTGATCGGCACCGATAAGGACGACAATATCTACATCGCCAAGTTGACCGGCGCCAAGACCAGCACCAAGACAGGGAGCAGCAGCCAAACTGATAATGCCAGGCTGGCAGAGTCCATCCTGGTGGGCAAGATGGATGGAAGCTTCTCACCGCTGCAGCAGGCGGGGTTGCCATACCCGGCGGAGTTCATCAGGGTGGACTTCGATGGGAAACTGCTACTGAAATAAACAGCAGGTATTAAACGGAGGGGCGCCATGCCCGCACCAAGAACGGTACCACGCAGCAGAATACAGAAAAAGGGCGCCCTGAAGCGGGGTATTGTAATCGTCTCCCGTTTTCTGTTGATCAACATCCTGCTCTTTATCCTGACCGCACCCCTGATCGTGCTTTACGGCCCTTTCGACAACCTGAGGGCCACCGCCATCGGATCCATCATCACCTCCAGGCACCACGACTGGCTGCGCTACGTCCTGAGCCGCGATCAGTACAACAAGTATGTGCCCGGCAACCTGGAGCAGCCGAATGGGGGAGGAATAGTTTTTAGCAATTCCCATAGCGATGAAGTGACGCTGACGCAGGTCAGCAGTTCCCGGTTCAACGGCTATCTCCTGGAGGTCCAGGACCCGACCCGGGTGAAGGTGGGCGTGACCTCCAGCCTGGGAATCAAGGGGGAGACCACCAGTGACATCGCCTGGGACAACCGGGCGGTGGCGGCGGTAAACGCCGGCGGCTTCGACGATCCCCTCGGGACCGGCACCGGCAAGATCCCCGATGGGGCGATCATCCATAACGGAGTCTTCCTGGCCGGGGGAGATACCCAGGACAAGCTGCATCTGATCGGGCTGGACCGCAACGGGGTACTGGTTACCGGCCAGTATACCGTCCAGGAGATCTACGACCTGGGCATTAAAGAAGGAATCTCCTTCGGGCCGACGCTGATTCAAAACGGCCAGAAGCAGGTCACCAAGGCGGTCTCCGCCCAGTATGGCATTCAGCCGCGCACCGCTATCGGCCAGAAAGCGGACGGCCACATCCTGCTGCTGGTGATCGACGGGCGCCAGACCAACTCCCTGGGGGCCAGCCTGCTGGACATCCAGAAGATCCTCTACGACAACGGCGCAGTGACAGCGGCCAACCTGGACGGCGGATCCAGCACCACCATGTACTATAACGGCAAGGTGATCAACCATCCCTGCGACCTGCTGGGCGAGCGCCTGGTAGCCTCAGCCATGGTCGTCAACTAACCCGGCGCCAGCCTCTCCTCAGCCGCCATCTCCCCCAGATTCTCCTAACTCTGCCTGCTCCGTTCCCCATCATTCGCCAGACTTCCCGGGTATCGGTCTGATCCCGCTTTTTCATGGTGGAGCACGATTTCCCGGGCATCGGACGCAAGCAGGTCCTGCTGAGCGCCCGCATGATCGATCAGGAGAATCACGGCGTTAATATGGTCCTGCTGGCCTTTGAGGATATCACCGCAAGTGTGCCTATAAACCGGGAATAATTACCAGTCAATTGAGCAGGGCAGGATGCGAAACTATGCCTGGGAGCGCGATGATTCCGCGCTCTTCGCTTTTTTATGCCCATTTTTTTTAATATGTGTCTAATATTGTTGAATAAATGGTAAAATTAAATGTGTTAATCCCAAAAAAACATAAAGGATCTGGCAAAATGGTAGAGAAAGTATCTGCTAATCTAAAATACTGGAAAGATATTGTGAATATCGATAGAATACCATGTCGTTGCCGTCAAAGAAACAAGCAAAATGCCCTAACGGGGAGGGGAGCGGGTAGAAGATGTGGGAGAATCAGGCAAGTGCCAAGCAAATGGTCAACCTGCGCCATCGCGCGGAAAAACTCCTGTCTCGACAGGGTAGATGCAACGCAATCACTGATCAGGACAGTTTGGTGCGCGAACTTGAGTTGCATCAGATCGAAGTGAACTTGCAGAACGAGGAGCTTCGCCGGGGACAGTTGGAAACCGAGCTATCGCGGGAAAAGTATGCGGAGCTCTATGATTTTGCGCCCATCGGTTTTTTTACCATCGACCACAACGGGCTGATCATGGATGTCAATCTTACCGGCACCACGCTGCTGGGTACGGAGAGGCGCCATTTGCTGAGCAGGGCATTCTCCCGTATCGTCACACCGGAATTCCAGGACAAGTTCTACCTGTTCTGCAAGCAGGTGCTGACCAGCGGCGCCAGGCAGGAGTGCGAACTGAAGCTCTTGAAGCAAGATAGCGCTTGTTTCCATGCTCTTCTGGAAAGCATCGTCGTGCAAGACGGCGCCAGGGAGAAAAAGTGTGTGGTGTTAGCCGTGAGCGATATTTCCGAGCGCATAAAAATGGAGGATGAGCGCCTGAGAGCCGCCAAACTGGAGTCACTGGGCATCCTGGCCGGTGGTATTGCCCACGATTTCAACAATCTGCTCACCGCCGTTGCCGGCAACATCTCTATGGCTAAAATGCAAGCCAGGCCAGGCGAGAAACTGCATGAGATCCTGGACAAGGCGGATAAGGCCTGTCAGCAATCGTTCGATCTGGCTCAGCGCCTGCTCACATTTGCCAAGGGCGGCGCCCCGATCAAGAAAGCTGCCTCGGTCGCAAAGCTAATCAGGGACTCGGCCGATCTGGCCATGACTGGTTCCAGCGCCAGGTGCCAGATCCGTATCCCAGAAGATCTGTGGCCGGCGGAAGTTGACGAAGGCCAGATCGGCCAGTTGATCCACAACCTGTTGATCAACGCCGCCCAGTCCATGCCCGAAGGTGGGACCATCTGGCTGAACTGCGAGAACATCAATGTAGAAGCAGAAGCCGGGCTACCGTTGAATACGGGGGAGTATATAAAGATCGCGGTCAAGGACGAGGGGATCGGAATCCCAAAAGAGTGCTTGAACCGGATCTTCGACCCCTATTTCACCACCAAACCCCAGGGGAGCGGCCTGGGACTGGCCACCGTATACTCCATCGTCAAACAGCATGGCGGTCATATCGCGGTAGTTTCTAAGCCAGGTGAGGGAACAACTTTTCACATCTACCTGGCCGCCTCTTCCCAACTGACCCTGGTCGACAAACAGCCGGTCCAGACCCCTGTTGCCGGGATGGGGAGGGTTTTGGTCATGGATGACCAGACAGGGGTCAGAGAGGTGATGGACCTGATGCTGCAACACCTCGGATATGAAACTTGCCAGGCCATGGATGGCACTGAAGCGGTGATGTTATACAGGGAAGCGAAAGAATCAGATCGGCCCTTTGATGCGGTAATACTAGATTTGACCATTCCCGGCGGCATGGGAGGCAAGCAGGCAGTAAAGGAGCTGTTGGAGCTGGATCCCGGCGTGAAAGCCATCGTATCCAGCGGCTATTCCAATGGTACGTGCATGGCCGATTACCAGAGCTATGGCTTTTGTGCCGTCATCCCCAAACCCTTCCGGCTTGAAGAACTGGGCGAGACGCTGCGCCAGGTAATTGGTTGAGCCTGAAAGCCTGCCGTATCAAGCGAGCAGCCTCAGGGCACACACCTGTTCACCACGCCCCGGTCTCATTTTCTACCAGATCAGCCACCGGCACCTGGGTGCGTTCCTGGGAGTCCAGGTATTTCACCGTAGCCAGGTCATTCGCCACCGCTTCGATCCAGACCGGGGCGCCCCGGTGCAGCACCTCGATGACGCCATACGAATCGAAGATCTCCTGCGCCCTCTCAATATTCATGCCATACCATCCCCTTTCGTTTTTTATCTGTGTTGCCCGCATGTTACTAGCATACCTCCAGGTGCCCGATATTATCAGGCACTGCACCGAAAGCCTTTGCCAGACAATAAAAAGAGCGCCAGCTCATCAACACCTGGCACTCCCACTGATTAGCGGGTTGCATGCTCCCCCGCAACAGTTGACCTCGCTCCGGGATGGGCAGTTTTCGTCATGCCCGGGACCAGAGACCGCAGCCCTCCTTACAGTAAGCGGTTGCCCGCAGCAGGTATCTCTTTCTCAGCATTGTTTACCTCCTTTCTGGGATTACAGTTTCCCGGGCCAATCAGGCCCACGGTTCTCTTTTAAGATATAGCAGATCGGCCTGGCTATATTTTAGTGATATGTTGAGCATATTGTTGCTATTTACCAGTTACCCTCTTCTGCTTTTTCTGGCGCGGATCTTCTGATGGGCATTTGCCAGCAGGTAGGCGAGGGTTTCAGCGGTTACTTATAGGCGACAGTCAGCTCGATTTCCACCGGCGAGTTCAGGGGCAGAGCACAGACACCGATGGCCGAGCGGGCATGGCGCCCCTTTTCCCCGAACACCTCCTGGAGCAGTTCCGAGGCTCCGTTGACCACCTTCGGCTGGTCGTAAAAATCCGGGGCACAG
>JBEKKU010000088.1:0-9491 GCA_050010575.1 Thermacetogeniaceae bacterium
AGATTGTCGTCGCAGGACAGCGGGGCACCGTCGATACCGGGGCGCTGCTGCAAGTGCTGCGGCAGGCTTTCCTGCCCGGAGCGACCGTGTTGTTGAAGCCTCCGGGAGAGGAAGGAGGACAAGAACCTGTTAGTGGCAGGGCGGCAGCCTACGTCTGCCGCAACTACGCCTGCCAGGCGCCGGTGACCGATCCGATAGAGCTGGCCGGGCGATTGGCCTGACTCTTAAAAACAGAACGAAACACGAGAACCGTCCCCGCGTTTCGTATCCCCGTGTTTTGCTTGTCTCCATGATTGCACAACAGTTATAATGATCGGGGTAGCGATCCCAAAAAAAGAAGGCGGGTGGTTGCTTGAAGAGCGGCAGGCGTGTCATCAATGCAATAGTGCTGGTGATCCTGATTATCATTTTCATCAATGCGGTAAATATCTGGGCGGATTTCATGTGGTTTGCGTCCCATGCCTATGGCAGTGTCTTCTGGACCCTCCTGCTGACCCGCTACGGAGTTGGCCTGCCGGTCTTTCTGGTCGCTTTGCTCTTCTTCCTGCTGAACTTCGGGTACGCCCGGCGCAACCTGCCGCAGCTCGACCTGCCGGGTGGGGACAGGCGGGTGATCGAACTGGTGCAGAGCCCCTTCCGCCAACTGGCGGCCTCCCGGGTGGGCTTCATTATGCTGATTGTCCTGAGCATCTTCTTTGCGCTGATCATGGCCGCCCAGGCCGGCTCCCAATGGGAGCTGATCCAGAAGTTCCTGCACGCCACCCCCTTCGGCCAGACCGACCCGGTCTTTGGCCTGGACATTGGCTTCTTCATCTTCAAACTGCCTTTTTATGAACTGATCCAGTCGCTGCTGTCCACGGCCCTGGTGCTAGCCCTCATCTTCAGCGGCCTGGTCTACTTTTTCCTGGCTAGCGGGGAGTTTATCCAGGGCGGCTGGCGCCATTTCTCACCGGTCAAGCTGCACCTGGCCCTGCTGGTGACCGGGTTGCTGGTGTTGCAGGCCTGGGTTTACCGGCTGCGCACCTATCAATTGCTGTTCAACCAGCACCGGGCTTTCTGGGGAGCGGGCTACACCGACCTCCACGTCATGCTGCCGGTGTTGAAGATCATGATCGTGCTGGCGCTGGCCGCCGCCGCGGTAGTGTTCATCGGGATCATTCTCGGGCGGCTGCGTCCGATCGTTCTCGGTCTGGGCGCCCTGATCGTCGCCTCCCTGCTACTGGGGGTGATCTACCCGTGGTTCGTACAGAAGATTTCGGTTGAGCCGAACGAGTTTAGTATGGAGCAGCCGTACCTGGAGCGTAACCTTACTGCCACCCGCACCGCCTACGATCTGGATAAGATCCAGATGCTGTCCTCACTGCAGGAGATGGGCAACATGCAGCCGGGGCAGGTCAACCAGGCGGTGATCGACCAGCACAAGACCACCCTGACCAACCTGCGACTATGGGATTACCGCCCCCTGACCCAGGTCTACACCCAGTTGCAGCAGTTGCGCCGCTATTACAGCTTTACCGACGTGGACATCGACCGCTACCAGTTGGGGTCGAACTACAAGCAGGTGATGCTGTCAGTTCGGGAACTGGATCAGAACAACCTGCCGGACCAGGCCCAGACCTGGGTGAACAAGCGCCTGCAGTATACCCACGGCTACGGGGTGGTGATGAGCCCGGCCAACGAGATCGACCCGAGCGGCCTGCCGACCTTTCTGATCAACGATATTCCACCGCGCTCGACCGACCCGGCCCTGAAGATTACCCAACCCGGGATCTATTACGGGCACCTGAACGTGAATCCCGTGGTGGTCAATTCCAAGGCCGGCGGGACGGGCGAGTTCGACTATCCATCCGGGGACAAGAACGTCTACACCAACTATCAGGGGACCGGTGGCGTGCCGATGAACAACTGGTGGCGGCGCCTGGCCTATGCGATCCGTTTTAGCGATCTGCGCCTGCTGCTCAGCACCGACATCACCCCGGACAGCCGCATCCTTTACTACCGGACGGTGCAGGATGTTCAGCGCCTGGCGCCCTATCTCCAGTATGACGCCGACCCCTACCCGGTAATCTCGGGTGGGCGCATCTACTGGATCCAGGATGCCTACACCACGGCCGATCATTACCCCTACTCGGCCATGAGCGGCCAGTTGAACTACATCCGCAACTCGGTCAAGATCGTGATGGACGCCTATGATGGCAAGATCACCTTCTACATCAGTGATCCCAGCGATCCGATCATCCAGACCTACAGCAAGATCTTCCCCGGCCTGTACCAGCCCCTGGCCAGCATGCCGGCAGACCTTCGGGCGCACATCCGCTACCCGGTCGATTTCTTCAACACCCAGGCGACCATCTACGCCGACTATCACGTGACCGACGCCCGGGTCTTCTATAACCGGGAGGATGTCTGGGCTTACCCGTCCGAGAAGTTTTCGGGCACCACCCAGCGCATGGAGCCCTACTACGCCATCATGAAGCTGCCGGGTGGGACCCAGGAAGAGTTCGTGCTGGTGCTGCCCTTCACCCCGAGCACCCGGAGCAACCTGGTGGGTTGGATGGCCGCCCGCTGCGACGGCGCCAACTACGGCCAACTGGTGGTCTACGACTTCCCCAAGGATGCCAACGTTTACGGCCCGGCGCAGGTGGAGGCCAGCATCGACCAGGACGCCGACATCTCCCAGCAGATCACCCTGTGGGACCAGCACGGTTCCACGGTGATCCGGGGCAACCTGATCACCGTGCCCCTGGCAGGCAAGCTGCTGTACGTGGAGCCCCTATTCCTGCAGTCCGACCAGAGCAGCCTGCCGGAGCTGAAGCGGGTGATCGTCTTCTATGAGGGCAAGGCGGTGATGGAGAACACCCTGGGGGATGCCCTGAACCGGCTGTTCGGCCTCAACGGCGCCCCACAGACCGTCTCACCGGCACAACCAGCGGCGCCAAGTGGGGCGCCAGCAGGATTGCAGGATCTGGCGAGACGGGCAAATGAGTTGTACACATCGGCTCAGAACAGCCTGCGGGCCGGCGACTGGACCGGCTACGGCAAGGCGATCAACGACCTCGGCCAGGTACTGCAGCAGATGACGTCGCCGACCGGCAAAGCCACACCCTGAGTTGCCCAGCGTACTCGGAGAATTTTTTGAAATAGTGGCTTGAAAAAGTATGCCAGAGAATCGACAACAAGGCTGCCTCTAATGCGGGGGCGGCCTTGTTTGCTCAGATAGGCAAATGCATTGAGAATGTGAGTGTAAAAAAGGGTATAAAAAAATATCAGATCAATATTGACAGCATCAAAACCTGAGGCTATTATTATAGTAACATGTAGATACAAGTAGGTATAAGATAATTATGAGGAGGTGTTTATCTTCTCGAGTCGGATGAACAATCAGTATTCATAGTCTATGCGGCTAATATTTTGCAGGGTCTTTTGAATTGGCGCTCTTTGAATTTTATTATCAATGGGGAGGACTGGCAATGATCGATGTGAAGTTGGTCACGCAGGCAATGGGCGAACTCGACGAGGATCGGGTAATGGCAGCTTTAGCAGAATTTGTGGCATCAAAGCCTGCTGAAGAGGAAGTATTGAGCGTGGTCAATGCCTGCCAGCAAGGAATGGCCGTGGTAGGAGATTTGTTCGAGCAGGGCGAATATTTTGTTGGTGATTTGATCTATGCCGGCGAATTGATGACCAGGGCGGTCGATATAATCAAACCGGTGTTGCAAGGCGCAAGCTCATCGAAGGTGGGAAAGATCGTGCTGGGCACGGTGCAGGGTGACATACACGATATCGGCAAGAACATTTTTAAAAGCTTAGTAGAAGCTGCCAGTTTCGAGGTCTATGACCTGGGGACGGATACGTCTCCCGAGCGCTTCGTGGATAAGGCCAGAGAGGTTAAGGCCGATATAGTCGGGATGAGTGGCGTGCTGAACCTGGCCACCACGGCGATGAAGGAGACCGTTGACAAGTTGGCTGCGGCCGGCTTGAGGGATGATATCAAGGTCATCATCGGCGGAAACCCGGTCAATAGTGAGGTCTGTAAGTATGTGGGGGCAGATGCCTTCAGTACCAATGCTGCCCAAGGAGTAAAAATATGCCAGGGGTGGGTGAAATAGATGAGCGATCCGGCGAGTTTGATGCGGGAAAGAGTGCAGCTATACAAAGATGCGGCGCGGCACCGGAAGACTAGCCGTGTATTGAATCTTGCCAACATGTGGACCTGGATCGTCTATGATTCGGGCTACAAGCTCAGCGAGGCCCTGTTCGACAGCAAGATCATGGGGCAGGCGGTGACCAAGTTCCAGGAAAAATACCAGTTTGACTTTTTTATGGACTTTGGATTTAGAAATCCCCTGGCGATCTCGGGGGCTCTGGGGCATACCGATTATATCATAGACGATGAGGCTGGTTCTCTCAATATCAGTGATTTCAGCTACGTCGAACCGGATGATTATGACGAAATCATTGAGAACTATGACAAGTTCCTCTGGACAAAGTTCCTGCCCCGCAAGTACAAGAAACTGAACGGGCCTGGCGCCAAGGGCATGATGATAAACGCCGCTATTGAATTTGGGAAGTTTGCGCAATATGCCACTGATATCGTGCAAACGATGGCGACTGACTACGGTGTTCCTCCTTCAATATTCACGGCCACCCCATTTTTTATAAACTTCTATGAGATCCTGTTCAACTGGCTGCGGGGCATCAAGGGCATTTCCCTCGATCTCCGGCAGCGGCCGGACAAGCTGAAGGCCGCCCTCGATAGCGTCGGCGTGGCGGATTTATCCGGCAATACCCTCAAAGCTTTTAAACAGACATCCCAGAAAGGTACGGATCAGGACAGGGGCCCTGACGTGTTGACATCTTTACTTGGACATTCAATATTGAGCAAGAAGCAGTTTGAGGTCTTTTATTGGCCGTACCTCAAAGAAATATTCGATTATGTCCAGGAATATGACAAGATTCTGCATATATTTGCCGAGAGCGAGAACAGCAGGTTCTACGACTTCTTCAAAGAGGCGCCCAAGGGTCATGTAGTGATCTACCTGGAACTGGACGATATGTTCAAAGCGAAAAAAGAGATCGGCGACACAGTCTGCTTGTGCGGTGGCATGCCTGTCGACCTGCTCTATCGCGGCACGGCGCAGGAGAATATCGCCTACGCCAAGCGTCTGATCGACGAACTGGCCTATGACGGCGGCTTTATCTTCAGCCAGAACAAGATGGTTTCTTATGGCAACGACTGCAAGGCAGAGAACCTGAAGGCAGTCAACGATTTTATCAGGGAATACACACTCTAAACAAGGAGGCATTTCTATGTCAGAACAGACTCTGTTTACCTATCCAGAGGGTCGGAACGAGATGCTGGCCGCTCTCGATTTCCTGCCGGAGGAGCAGCGAGAAGCATTTCTGAAAGGATTAGTAGCGATCTTGCTGCTGTAAGAGTTAAGCTTGAATATCTTCTCTGCAGTCACGATATAGGATGCTTACTGCCCATGCCCGATCAGATTCAGCTATCTATACTGACTAGAGAGAATGCAGTTCTGCGGGGCTGTTCCACTATATACAGCGGGACAGCCCCGCAGAAGTTTCAGCGTCTGCATCCTGTAATGAATTGCGGCAACATAAGGAGGAAATAAGAGAGATGATCATCGTCGGCGAGAAGATCAACGGGACGATCCCGAGTGTACAGAAGGCGATCGAGGAGCGGGAAGAGGAATTTATTTATAGCCTGGCTGTCAAGCAGGCTAAGGCGGGGGCCGATTACATCGATGTCTGCGCTGGCACCGAGCCGGCAGTTGAGGTGGAGGCACTGATGTGGCTGATGGAGATTGTCCAGGACGCCGTAGACCTGCCTCTGTGCATCGACAGCCCCAACCCTCGCGTGATCGAGCAGGTATTTTTGCAGGCAAAACAGCCCGGTATCGTCAATTCGGTCTCTGCAGAAAAAGACAAGTGTGATATTATCTATCCGCTGCTGCAGGGGACTGAATGGCAGGCGATCGGGTTGACCTGCGACAACAGCGGCATTCCAGGCGATGTTCAGACTAGGGTGGAAATTGCGGGGCGCCTTGTGGAAACGGCCGGGCGATATGGCATCTCCCCTGATCGGCTGCACATCGATCCATTGGTGATCGCCCTGTCTACCGATAATCAGTCAATGCTGAAATTCATGAAAGCAGCTTGGGAGATCAAAGAAGCGTGCCCATCCGTTAAAATCACCTCTGGTTTGAGCAATATCTCTTTTGGGATGCCCCTACGAAGGGTTGTCAACCAGGGTTTTTTGACTCTGGCCATGTATGCTGGTATGGACTCTGCGATCATGGACCCCTGCAACCAGGAGATGATGGCCACCCTGCTGGCAACAGAGGCCTTGCTGGGTCGGGACAAGTTCTGCAGGAAATTCTCGAATGCCTACCGCAAAGGCAGCATTGGAGCGAAGAAACAGTAGCCGTATGAATTGACACCGGCAACTTAACGTCCTAGCTAACAGTTGTATACTGTTCGTAAAAAGGGGGTATCTAATAATGGGTGCCCCCGATCATATCAACTCAACTTCAGATCTTAGAGTTGATCCAGTTGTTGCAGATGGCCACCCCTTCATCGGCATAATTGGTGAAGGCATCCGCTCCGATGTATTTGAAAGAGTCTCTGTTCACCGGGTTGCCACCAACCAATATGCGCACCTGGTTCCTTAACCCGGCACTGACTATGGCATCTACGGTTTTCTTCATACTTTCCACCGCCAGGGTCAGCACTCCGCTCATAGCCACAATCTGCGGTTTTAGCTCCTTCACATTATCCACAAAAACTTTGGGGGGTACGTCGATTCCTAGATCGATTACCTCGAAGCCTTCTGCCTCGATCATACTGGCAAAAATATTCTTGCCGATGTCATGCAGGTCCCCCTGGACGGTGCCCAGCATGACCTTACACTTCTTGAAGGAATGCTGGTTTTCGGGCTTGAAGTGGATCAGCTTCAGTACATTTTTGCAAATCTCGCCGGCCATAATCAGGTCGGCGATGAAATATTCTCCCTTTTCATAGAGAATGCCGACCTTGACCATTCCCAGGTGGATCTGCTCCTGTAGGGAGACAGGATCCCTCCCTGCCAACAGCCGCTGTTTCACCAACTTCATCACTTTGTCTTCGTTGAGTTGTTCCACCGCTGTAATTAATCTATCATCCATCTGTCCCGTCTCTCCTCTTGACATTATTCTGTTTGACGATAGGATGATACGGCCATCAAGTTGCAGTATTCGCCTTTCATATATAATTGGCCAAAGCCGATCGGCTTGTCCTGAGCGTTAAATAATTTCTGTTCCACCAGAATTACGGATTCATCGCTCTCCAGATCCAACAGTTTTTTAAGCTCCGGGGTGGCCTTGGGGGCGCTGATCCGGAGTGTTTTCTTGATTGAAAACAGCGATTGGTGTTTGGCCACCATTTCGGGGATGGTGGCATAGTGAATCTCTCTTTCCACAATCGGCTTTCCTCTGTCGTAGGGAAGGTACTTAACGTCATAAGCCACCGGTTTTTTGCCCGAGTAGATTAGCCATCTGATCATGACGAAGCTTTTATTGCTGTCTCCCAGTTGCTGGCTGAGCTTACCGGGGGGAACCAGCTTGACTTCTAATAACCTGGTTTCATCTGAATAGTTTTCGATGCAGCCTCTTTCGTTGAAATTGAGGATGTAACTGTCGATTTCGGGTTCTTTGACAAAATATCCTTTACCGGGAACAGGATTGATAAACCCTTCAGAAAAGAGGATGGATAATCCCTTGCGGACGGTCGTCCGGCTGGCTTTGTATTCATCTGCCAGTTCATGTTCGGACGGCAGCATATCGCCGGGTTTGAGCGCCCTGCGGTTGATCTTTTCTTTGATCTGGTTGGCCAGATGCATGTAAAGCGGTATGCCGATCACTGGGTATAACTCCTTGTTGAGTGCTCTCGCCTTAATTAATTTCTTCTGAGTCACCAGCCCTATACATATGGGGGAGAACGTATTCCTGCCTTGATTGTAGCTTATCTTGCTACTGCGGTAAAGGATTGCTGAATTATCTTTTTAACGCCTCCAATATTAGTATACTGAAGAAATATATGAAATACATATAGGGAATGTCATGGTGATAGCGAGGGCTGGGCACGTTTGTTGAGACGCCCGGTTTTACAACCGGAGGCCACATCTGTTAGACTAGATGGAGCATGAAAGTTACCAGGTAATGATAGCGATGATCCCGTTTTTATTCGATTTGGAAAAATGATATAATACTGGTTAAGTTTTGAGGGGAGAGAAAAGATCTTGGCGCGGGAGCGAGTCAGCTTTTTCTGCAGCAGTTGCGGGCACGAGACGGGCAAGTGGCTCGGGCGCTGTCCCGGTTGCGGTGGCTGGAACACCTTCCAGGAAGCTCCGGTTAAATCCAAGGGCGCCAGGATCTCTCCGATAACGGCGGAGCATCCTCCGGAGCCGCTTATCGGGGCCACCTTCACCGAGGAGCGGCGGTTGCCCACTCATTCGGCGGAGATGGACCGGGTGCTGGGTGGCGGCATCGTGTCCGGATCGGTAATCCTGTTAGGTGGAGACCCGGGGATTGGCAAGTCCACCCTGCTGCTGCAGTTGGCCGCCGCAGTGGGGGAGCAGTCGGGGGTCGTGCTCTACGTCTCCGGGGAGGAATCACATCAGCAGGTGCAGATGCGCGCCCAGCGCCTGGGTATCTGCAGCGATCGCCTCTTCTTCAGCAACGAGGCGGACCTGGACCGCCTGCGCAGCGCCCTGGAGACGGTGAGGCCGGCGCTGGTGATCATCGACTCCATCCAGACCATGTCGCACCCGGATCTGCCGGCGCCGCAGGGCAGCATCGGGCAGTTGCGCGAGTGCACCGCTGAACTGGTGCGGCTGGCCAAGCTGCAGAACTTCAGCTGCTTTCTGATCGGCCACGTCACCAAGGATGGCTCTCTGGCAGGCCCCCGGGTGCTGGAGCACATGGTGGACACCGTGCTCTCCTTCGAGGGGGAGCGGCACCAGAATTTTCGGCTGCTGCGGGCGGTGAAAAACCGCTTCGGGGCCACCAACGAGATCGCCGTCTTCACCATGGGAGAGGCGGGCCTGGCGGAGGTGGCCAATCCCTCGGCCCTGTTTCTCGACGGCCGGGCGGCCGATATCCCCGGGTCTGTGGTGGTGGCTGCTCTGGAGGGAACCAGGCCGGTACTGGTGGAGATCCAGGCCCTGGTCTGCCCCACGGTGTTCGGGTCGCCTCGACGGGCGACCACCGGCGTCGACTATAACCGGGTGGTGTTGACCGCGGCGGTGCTGGAGAAGCGGGCAGGCCTGAATCTGGCCAATCAGGACATCTACGTGAGCGTGGTGGGGGGGCTGAAGGTGATCGAACCGGCGGCGGACCTGGGGGTGGCCCTGGCCCTGGCCTCCAATTTCCGGAACATTCCGGTGGATGCGGGCACGGTGGCCCTGGGCGAGATTGGCCTGACAGGAGAGGTGC